>CAZDGP010000011.1:0-16839 GCA_964505085.1 uncultured Thermoplasmatales archaeon | reverse complement strand
ACGCACCGAACCGCAGCGCGGTCACGCGCGAGGTTCGGTCGCGTCTCGGAACGTCCTCCCTCCCCGTCTCCGGACGTTCCGAGCCCCCTTCTGCGTCACCGCTCGCACGTCACGTACGTCCACTCCGCGGTGAACTCTTCGGCTCCGTCGAAGACGCGCGCGATGGCCGCATCCAGAACCTCCCCTCGGTGCGTCAGGTGCTCGGTGCTGGCGGGGTGGCCTTCCACACGTTCGGTGCCGCCGATCCACCCGAGGAACCCCTCATCGTAGACGCGGAGGAACTCCCGCCACTCCGCCACGTCCACGGGGATGGGGCGGTGGGTGACGTCGGCGATGGTGAAGCCCGCGGTCTCCAGGGCGTCCAGGTAGAACGTGAGAGGTCGCAGGGGAACGAAGAACCGGTTGCGGAGGTCCCGGTGCGCCTCCATGCGCTCGGCATCCTGGAGGATGGTGCGGTGGTGGGCGTAACGGGGCTCCTCCTCCACGATGTCCTTGGCGGCGTCCACCACGGCGTCCACGGTGGCGTCGATGGACCACCGGTCCGCCGGGCGGTCCTCGCGGTGGATGTTGCCGCTTTGCACCAGGGCCGTGCCCCCGGGTCGGAGCACCCGGTGCCAGCTCTCGAGGGTGTCGTGGAGGTCGTGGTAGAGGTGGATGGCGTTGGTGCTCGTGAGCACGTCCACACCCCCGTCGCCCAGCGCGGGGTCCAGCACCTCGTGGAGGAGCTGGAGGCGGCCCTCGTCCTTGAGGTAGTGGAGGCGTCGGAAGGCCACGCGCTCCGCGTCCCGATGCTTCTCCAGGGCCAACCGGAGGAACTTGGCGCTGGCGTCGACGTTCACGATGCCGAAGCGCGTCTCCGATGCCTTCTGGAGCACGCGGTCGATGAGGATGCCGGTGCCTCCGCTGTAGTCCACGGCGATGGCACCATCCTGCAGGCGCTCCACCACGTCCTCCACCGTGGGGTCCAGGTTCGCGTACCACCCGTGGGTCTCCACCTGGTCGTAGCCGGCGGCTCGCGGTTCCACGGGGCGCTTCGTCCAGTCCTCGTCGGGGACCCGGGGGAACCCCGGGGGCCATGGGCTGCTCACGGACGTCTCGCTCCGCGCCTGCAACGCCCCTGCTTCCATAAGTGCCCTCCGCCCCAGCGGGATGGGGTTCGGGGGGAGGCGCAACCCTCATGAGCCCCGGCTGCGGTGGTGCGTTAGCATGTTCCACGTGGCGGCGTGCCCCCACTGCGAGAGCGTCCAGCTCCACAAGGACCTGGAGACCGTGCCCTACCGGTCCTGCCGCGTCTGCGAGAAGCGCGTGGCCGGCCCCGCGTGGCGCGTGCTCCACACCCACAGCACCTTCGACGAGGCGAAGCGGGACCTCCGCGCCTACACCGGCGGTGGCAAGGACCCTAGGCTCAGGGGTGGGCCGCCGGTGCCCGACGCCATCGTGCCCTGGCGCACGGGCGGGCCGAACCAGCGCCAACGCCTCCTCGGGCTCCTGCGGGAGCTCGCGGAGGAGGAGGCGGAGGTGACGGACACCCAGCTCACGGAGCTCCTGGCGGACATCGAGTGCGCGCACCTGCGCCGCCACCTCATCCGGGAGGGCCTCGTGTACCGGGTCGGTGGCGCGTCCGACGACTTCGTGGATGAGGGGTCTGCCCGGTCCGATGCCCACGATGGCGAGGGCGCGGAGGTGGAGGACCGGGAGGAGCCCCGGTACCGGGTGAGCGTCGCCGCCCTGGACCTCGACGCGTAACGGCCTCGCGGAAGCAACATCCCCCCGGATGCGGAACCCTTTTCATCCTCGCCCCCCGTCGGGTCCCCGGTACCATGGGGGACACCGACCCAACGGAGATCGTGGTGGAGCAGGGCGGCATCCAGAGCGTGGACTCGCCCGTCGTCATCGTGAACCTCTTCCGGGGTGTCACGGACCCGGGGGGCGCCACCGGCGCCGTGGACGCTGCCACCGACGGCGCCATCTCGCACCTCATCAGCACGGGGGACCTCGAGGGGAAGCACGAGGAGACCGCGGTGCTGCATCCTCGGGATGCATCCTTCGACCGTGTCATCGTCGTGGGGCTCGGGGAACGGGAGGAGTTCACGCTCCAGCGGGCCCGGGAGGCGAGCGCCGTGGCCGCCCGGAAGGCCCGGAGCCTGGGTGTGGACGAGGCGCACACCATCGTCCACGGCGCCGGCGTCGGGGGCTTCGACGCGTCCGAGGCGGCGCAGGCCCTCGCGGAGGGCGCGCTCCTGGGGCTCTACCGGTTCCGCCGGTACAAGACCGAGCACGAGGGGGATGGGGACGACGCCAGCGATGACGAGGGGGACGGCTCGAAGACCCTGGACCGCCTCGTCGTCGTGGAGTTCGACGAGGGGAAGCTCGACGCCGTGCGCGAGGGCGTCACGCGGGGCCGCACCGTGGCCGGGAGCGTGAACGTGGCTCGGGACCTCGCCGCCTGGAGCGGCGACGACGCCGCCCCCACCCACCTTGCCGAGGAGGCCACAAGGATCGCCGACGAGGTGGGGCTCGGGGTGAAGGTGCTGGACGAGACCGACCTCGAGGAGGGTGGCTTCGGCGGCATCCTGGGCGTTGCCCGGGGGAGCGCCAAGCCCCCGCGGCTCGTGGTCCTGGAGCACAACGCCGACCGCGCCCGCGAGCTCCCCACCATCGTCCTCGCGGGGAAGGGCGTCACCTTCGACACCGGCGGCATCAGCATCAAGTCCAGCAAGAACATGGAGCGCATGCGCCACGACAAGTCCGCCGCCGCCGCGGTGGTGGGCACGCTCCGGGCTGCGGGCCTCATGGACCTCCCCCTGCACGTGGTGGGGCTCATGCCCTTCGCCGAGAACATGCCCGGGAGCAACGCCGTGAAGCCCGGGGACGTCCTCACGAGCTACGGTGGCAAGACCATCGAGGTCATCAACACCGACGCCGAGGGGCGGCTCCTCCTGGCGGACACCCTGGGGTACGCCGACGGCTTCGACCCCGACGTCGTGGTGGACCTCGCCACCCTCACGGGGAGCGTCACCTACGCCCTGGGGGACCAGGCCGGCGGCCTCATGGGGCCCGACGAGCACGCGTGGCTCCTGGAGCGCATCGAGGACGCCGGGGAGGCAACGGGCGAGCGCGTGTGGCGTCTGCCCTTCTACGACGCGTACGACAGCCAGCTCGAGAGCGAGTACGCCGACGTGAAGAACACCGGCGGCCACCCCGGCGCCACCATCGCGGGGCGTTTCCTCCACCACTTCGTGGGGGACTGGCCCTGGGCTCACCTGGACATCGCCAACGTGAGCTACCCCAAGGGCGGAAGCGGGAAGGGGTACAACAAGACCCTGAACAAGGGACCCACCTACGGCACCGGCGTGCGCCTCATGCTCCACGTCCTCGAGCACTGGGAGGAGGGTTAGATGCCCCACGGCTTGCTGGAGGAGGGCGCCCGCAACGTCGTGGACGTCTGCCTCGACGTGGCCCCCGACGAGGCCGTGGTGGTGGTGACGGACCAGGCCACCTACACCGTGGGCCGAGCCATCGCCGACGCCGCCGGGCACCACACCGATGACGTGACCCTCGTGGACCTGGACACCCTGGGCGAGCGCCCCATGACGGAGGTGCCGCCGGAGCTCCGGGAGCTCGCGGAGGGGGTGGACGTGAGCGTGTGGGCTGCCGCCAGCGTCCAGGGCGAGCTCCCCATGCGCATGGCCTACGGTGACCTCGTGCGGGCGCACGCTCGCCACGGGCACATGCCGGGCGTCACCGAGGAGCTCATGCGCACCGGCATGTGCGCCGATTACGATGAGGTGGCGGAGCTCACCGTGGCCCTCCACGAGCGCCTCCAGGGTGTGGAGGAGGTCCGGGTCACGGGCCCCCACGGCACCGACCTCATCGCCACCCTCGACCTCGACCGCACGTGGATCCCGGACACGGGGCTCCTTCACGAGACGGGGGACTGGGGGAACCTCCCCGCAGGCGAGGTGTTCACCGCTCCCGCCACCCTCGAGGGGCACCTCGTCACGTCCCTGCTGGGGGACTGGTTCAGCGAGGGTTACGGGCCGCTGGAGCCCCGGCTGGAGCTCGACATCGTGGGCTCCCGCGTGGACCTCGACAGCATCCGGGGCGGACCCGAGGGCCTCGTGGAGGACCTCCGGGATTACCTCACCACGGAGGAGTGCAGCGCCCGCGTGGGCGAGTTCGCTCTGGGCACGAACCTCGCCCTGCGGGAGCCCGTGGGGAACCTCCTGCAGGACGAGAAGATCCCCGGCGTGCACGTGGCCTTCGGCAACCCCTACCCCGAGCAGACGGGCGCGGGGTGGTCCTGCAGCACCCACGTGGACGCCATCGTGCCCGGGGCGAGCGCGTGGCTCGACGGGGCGCAGGTGCTGGATGCGGGCCGGTACCTCCTCTGACCCCGTTGTACGTTCCCGTACACCAGGGGATAGGTTCTTCAACCCCTACGCGTACTGCGCGGGCGAGGCTTGGACCATGCGCAAGGCTCTCACCCTCCTCACGTTCATCGCCCTCCTCTCTGCGGGGTGCCTCGGCGCCGCGGACCTCGACGCCCAGAGCACATCCCAGGGGGACGCGCCCGCGGCCGAGCTCGAACCCATCGGCACCCCCACGGAGCAGGACCACGACCACACCGACGTCACGCAGCACACGAACAGCGCCAACGTGGACCTCGTGGCGTGGAAGCCCTTCATCCGCGAGGAGCTCGGGCAGACGGGTTTCGCCGGGCTCCGCATCTGCGACGACTGGGCCATCCTGGCCAACGACGGTCCCGAGGGCGGGTTCCTCATCCTGGACATCACCGAGCCCCGGGACCCGGAGCTCGTGGGCCGGTACGTCACCACGTGGTCGGCCACGCAGGAGGCGCTGCCCATGCCTGGGTGCGACTACGTGCTCTTGAACGGGCAGGACCTCCCCAACGCCACCGAGGCCAGCGGGCACCCGGAGGAGGGCACCGGCACCGGCATCCAGATCGTGGACATCTCCGACAAGTCCAACCCCGAGATGGTGTCGTGGATCCCGGTGCGCCTCTACGGGAGCCACAACATCCACGTGCAGGAGATCGACGGCGAACCCTACGTGTTCTACACGGGCCAACCCCTGCGCCTCGGCGTCTTCGACCAAGCCTACACCACGGCCACCGGGAACGTCATCACCATCAACAAGTGGGTGGAGGAGCCCACGCCCCAGCTCGTGCCCGTGAGCGAGTGGCGGTACCTCCCCGCCCACACGGGCACCAGCGACGGCGGGTCCTTCCCCCACGACCTCCGCCTGGCGGAGCACCCCGTCACCGGGCAGATGCTCATGTACGTGGCGCACTGGGACGGCGGCGCCGTCACCGTGGACGTCTCGAACCCCGCGACCCCCACGACGCTCGACGGCCACAGCGACCCCGCCCCCAGCCAGTACCGGAGCACGCACTACTTCCGCCCCGACGCCACCATGCGGGACGGGAAGCACATCGCCTGGAGCGGCCCCGAGCTTGGCATCACCGAGGGCGAACCGGGGCTCGTCAGAGCCTACGACGTCACCGACCCCGCGAGCATCGAGCAGGTGGGCACGTGGAGCCTCCCCAGCGAGGTGGAGAACACGCAACCGTACCTCTTCAGCCCCCACAACTTCGACTTCCAGGGGGACATCATGGCGCTGGGGCACTACCATGCGGGCGTCTGGTTCCTGGACGCGAGCGACCCCACGAACGCCACGGCGGTGGCCTACTACGAGCCCCACACGAACGAGACGGACCCGTACACGGGGGAGGTGTGGCGCAAGACCCCGAACTTCCCCGAGGCGTACCTCCCCAACGTCTTCGGTGTACGCTGGGTGCAGGAGGACGACGGCTCCCCCCTCCTCTACGTCAGCGAGCGGGGCACCGGCCTCTACATCCTGGACCTCGCCACGCCCCTCCATGACAAGCTCGACGGTTCGGCGATGATGGACCTCCGCGAGACCGAGGGCTGACGCCTCCCGGGGGCTCCACCGAGCCCGGCACCTCGCCCGACCGGAACCGTAAGGGTGAAACCACCGGAGCGTGGTAGGCGTTGACGTCCGGGGGAACTGCTTGGTCGACCTCACGAGTCTGGGGAACTTCGTGGTGAACGGGTTCGTTATCGGATCCGTCCTCACCCTCACCGCCGTCGGCCTCACCCTCGTGTATGGCATCCTGAACCTCGCGAACTTCGCCCACGGGGACCTCATCACCCTGGGCGCCTACCTCGCGTACTTCTTCGTGGCTCTCATCCCGGTAAGCGAGCTCGCGGGGTGGACCGGTGGCGTCATCCTCCTGCTCCTGGCGGTGGTGGCAGCCGACCGCCTCGCCCGCCCCCGCATCGCCGGTACGCCCCTGGAGGCACGGGTCTCTACCACCCCCTTCCTCCTGGACAAGGAGGTGAGGTTCATCCTCCTCCTCATCGCCATCCTGGCGGCCCTCTACGCGGGTACGCGGTGGCCCCCGGGCCTCGACACCGCCACCTCCGTGCTCCTGGTCCTCGCGGTGGTGACGCTCCCGGGCCTAGCCTCGGCGGTGAGGGATGGTGGCGTGGGTGACGAGGGGCGCCTGACCTTCCTCGTGGGGGCTGTAGGCACCGTCCTCATCCTCCTTCTCAACATGGCGGTCCTCCCGGCCCTCGTGGGGGAGGGCCTCCAACCCGCGTGGTCAGGCGTCCTCGCCCTCGTCCCCCTCCTCACCGCGGTCCTCATGGCTCACCCGCTCCCCGAGGACGACCCCGTGCTCCTGGCCGGAGCGAGCCTCGCGGCGCTCCTCACCGCTTGGTCCTTCGGCTCCGCCCATATCCTGGGCATCGCCCTCGCGGTCCTACTCAGCGCGGGCTTCGCTATGCTCCTGGACGTTCTAGTGTGGCGTCCCATGCGAACAAAGGGCGCGGGGCTCCTCACCCTCATCATCATCAGCATCGGCCTGGCCCTGGCCCTGCGCAACGGCATCGTGATGCGCTTCGGCGTGGGCATCAGGAACTTCCCCCGCGTCATCCGCCAGGCCACCGAGGTGATCCCCGGCACCGGTATCACCGCCACCCCGAACCAGCTCCTCGTCATCGCCTCGAGCATCGTCATCATCGCCCTCGTCCACCTCCTCCTCACACGCACCAAGATGGGGAAGGCCATGCGGGCCCTCAGCGACAACATGGAGCTGGCCCGCGTGAGCGGCATCGACGTGGACCGCGTCATCCTCTACGTGTGGGCCATCGCCGCCGCGCTCGCCGCCCTGAGCGGCATCCTCCTTGCCCACATCCGCACCATCCACCCGAACCTCGGGTGGTTCCTGCTGCTCCCCATCTTCGCCGCCGTCATCCTCGGCGGCATCGGGAGCGCCTACGGCGCCATGGCCGGCGGGTTCCTCATCGGCATCGCCATGGAGGTGAGTCCCGCCGTGCCCATCCCCTACGTCTTCCCCGACGGGATCCCCATCGCGTACAAGGTGGCGGTGGGCTTCGTCATCCTCATCGTCACGCTCCTCATCAAGCCCGAGGGCATCGCCGGGAGGTCCACGCGATGAGCTGGGTCGCCGACCTCCTCACCGTGGAGTCGGCCAAGCGCCACCGCGGGTACCTCGCGGGGGTAGCGGCCTTCGTGCTCTTCCTCGCCTGGATCACGTCCACGGCCTTGGGCGGCGTCAACTGGACGGTGGTCCTAACGGGCCTCGCGGTGACCCTCGCCTACCTCGTGATCCGCGAGAGCCCCCTCGGCACCCGGGGGCAGGAGACCACCACCGTGGCCCTGGTGGTCCTGGGCTCGCTGGGCATCTTCGGCGGCCTCAGCGACTGGAACCTCACGTACATGATCTTCGTGACCATCCACATCCTCGCCTACGCGCTCTTCGCGCTGGGCCTCAACCTCGAGTACGGGTTCACCGGCATCATCAACTTCGGGCACGTGGCCTTCTTCAGCATCGGCGCGTACACGAGCGCCATCCTGGGCGAGCGCCTGCTTCCGGGCGCCACCGAACCCTACAGCCTCGGCATGTGGGGGCCCGTGCTCGTGGCCGCCATCGCCTTGGTCATCCTCCTCATCGTGGCCACCATCGGGAGCGTCGTCGCCGAGGCCCGCCGCGCTGCCCCCAGCATGACGCTGGCCGAACGCAACCGCCGGAACGTGATCACCGGGGCGGTGGCCGGCGGCGTCGCCGCGGTCGCCTTCGTCCTCGTGGTCCCGTGGCCCCTCACCACCATGTGGGCCAAGGGCCTCGTGCTCGCGGGCTCCGCCGCCTTCGGCATGCTCCTGGCCGCGGGCTTCGGGGTGCTGCTGGGCTTGCCCACGCTCCGGCTGCGGGAGGACTACCTGGCCATCGTCACCATCGGCGCCGCCGAGATCCTCCGCCGGTTCTGGCTCAACGAGACGTGGCTCACCGAGGGCCCCCAGGGCATCAGCCCCGCGCTACCTTTCCGCGACGCCCCGCAGGTGTGGGGATGGCTCGGGGAGGTCGCGACGTTCCTGGAGTTGAGGGACCCCTGGCGCATCCTGCTCCTTGCGGCCGTCGTGGTGGCCCTCATCCTCGTGTACGCGCTGGCGGAGATCATCGTTCGGAGCCCCTACGGCCGCGTGCTCAAGGCCATCCGGGAGGACGAGGAGGTGGCGGAGGCGTTGGGCAAGAACGTCTTCGTGTACAAGCTCCAGGCCCTCGCGCTGGGGTCCGCGGTGGCCGCGCTGGCGGGGAGCCTCTTCGCGTGGCACAACCAGTACATCAACCCGAACACGTTCCTCCCCATCGTCACGTTCTACGCGTGGGTCATCATCGTCCTCGGCGGCATCGGGAACAACCGCGGCGCTGTCATCGGGTCGTTCATCCTGTGGTCCATCTTCTTCGGCACCTCCTTCCTGGACCTCGCCGAGAAGCTGGGCATCGGGTCCGCGTCCGGGGCGGCCTTCCGCGTGGTGCTGGTGGGGCTGCTGCTCATGGTCATCATGATGTTCAAGCCCGAGGGCATCCTAGGATCCCGGGAGGAGATGGCCCTTGGCGACTGACGCAACCGACCCCGGGGACGAGCCCAGCGGCGCCGGCGCCGCCGACCCCGCCGACATCGAGGCGGGCCGCGTCCTGCTGGAGGCCGAGGGCGTGTCCAAGTCCTTCGGCGCCATCCAGGCGGTGGACGACATGGGCATCCGGGTCCGTGAGGGGGAGCTCGTGGGCCTCATCGGGCCCAACGGCGCCGGCAAGACCACGTTCTTCAACGTCGTGAGCGGACGCATCCCCCCGGACGCGGGCGTCATCCGGTTCGCGGGGGAGGAGATCCAGGATCTCCCCCCGCATCGCACCGCCCGCAAGGGCCTCGTCCGCACCTTCCAGCTCAGCCGCCCGCTGGCCCGGATGACGGTGATGGACAACGTGATGCTCGCGCCCAAGGGCCAGGTGGGGGAGCACCTGTGGGCACCGCTGCTGCCGTTCTGGGCACGCCCCCGCATCGCCAAGCAGGAGGCCCGGATCCGCCAGGAGGCCGAGGAGCTCCTGGAGTACTTCGACCTCACGCACCTCCGGGACGAGTTCGCGGGCGCCCTGAGCGGCGGGCAGAAGAAGCTTCTGGAGCTCGCCCGCGCCCTCATGCTCGAGCCGCGGATGCTCCTGCTGGACGAGCCCATGGCCGGTGTGAACCCCACGCTGGCCCGGAAGCTCATGGAGCGCATCCACGGCATCCGCGAGGAGCGCGGCATCACCATCCTCCTTATCGAGCACGACATGGAGACCGTCATGAACAACTGCGACCGCATCGTCGTCATGGCCGAGGGGTCCCTGCTGGCGGAGGGTACGCCGGAGGAGATCCAGAACGACACCGAGGTCATCGACGCCTACCTGGGGGGTTGACACGTGGCCGACGACGTCCGCGCGGTGCTGGAGGCCAGGGGGATCGTGGCAGGGTACACGCCCGACACCGACATCCTCCATGGTGTCTCGGTGGAGGTGCGGGAGGACGAGATCGTCTGCATCATCGGGCCCAACGGCGCCGGGAAGTCCACCCTCATCAAGACCATCTTCGGTCTGCTGGCTCCCCGGGAGGGCGAGGTGCTCCTGGAGGGGGAGGACCTGGCGGGGCTGTCCCCCAACGAGATCGTGGCCCGGGGGATGGCGTACGTACCCCAGACCGACAACATCTTCCCCAAGCTCACGGTGCGGGAGAACCTCGAGATGGGGGCGTGGCTCCTGGAGGGCGACCTCGGGGAGCCCATGGACGGGGTCTTCGACCTCTTCCCTATCCTGCGGGAGCGTCAGGGGCAGGCGGTGGGCACCATGAGCGGTGGACAGCGCCAGATGGTGGCCATGGGTCGCGCCCTCATGACCGAGCCCGACGTCCTCCTCCTGGATGAACCGAGCGCGGGGTTGGCTCCGAACCTCGTGGACGATGTCTTCGAAAACGTCCAAGCCATCGCGGCCACCGGCACCCCGATCCTCATAGTGGAGCAGAACGCGAAGAAGGGCCTGAGCATCAGTGACCGCGGGTACGTCCTGGACACCGGGGAGAACGAGTTCGAGGGCAGCGGACGGGAGCTCCTGGAGAACCCCGAGGTCGGGAAGCTCTACCTGGGCGGGTGACCCCGGCCGCCAGACCTCCTGGCCCCTCGCATCCACGGAGCTGCAGCTGGGCTGTGGGGTTGTAGAGAAAGGGGAGGAGGGTGGAGGGAGAGAGGGTCGGTGGGGTGGGGCCCGTTACGGCGTGATGCCGGACTCGGTGGTCTCGATGTTCCCGTCCTCCGTCACCTGCCAGATGGCGTAGGTGCCGGTGGTCATGTCCCCGTTCTCGTCCCACTCGACGCCGGTCCAACCGTTCCAGTTCACGTCCTCACCGTTGGCGGCGGCGCTCAAGGCGTTCTCCACGTCGGAGTACTCCTGACCGGGCGCGTTGGCCACATCGAAGAGGGCGTCGTGGAACTCGTCACCGCTCGTGCAGTCGCAGGTTTCGCTGGCCAACGCGAAGAGGACGGCGCTGTCGTAGGCGCCGTCGGCGAAGAGCGCGGGCTCGGAACCGTACTCGTCCGAGTACATCTTCACCCAGTCGCCGGGGTTCTGGAACACCGGCGTGGTGCCCTTGTAACCCGCGATGATGTACTCCCCGTCCTCGGTCTTGTTCACTTGGTCGGGGAAGGCGGTGTCCTTCACTCCTTCGCTGAAGAGCCAGTCCACGCTGGAGTTGGGGCCGGCGACGTTCTGCTCGTGCGCGGCCTGCATGATGCTCGCGCCCGTGTCGGGGTAGCCCACGAGGACCACGACGTCGGGCTCCACCGGGCTGGTGGCGTCCTGGACGTCGCTGTCGAAGGTGGTGCCCGTCGGGTCGTACTTCACGTAGTTGAGGACCTGCGCTTGCCCGAACTCCTCCTCGAACACGTCGCCGAAGCCGACGCCGTAGGCGTTGTTCACGACGATGAGGGAGGCGGTGCTGTAGCCCTCGTCCTTCGCGAGCTGCGCCATGACCTGCCCCTGGAGGGCGTCGCTCGCCACGGTCCGGTAGAAGATGTTGTTCGTGTCCACGTCGCTGGAGCTCAGCGTCGGAGCCGTGCTGGCCGGCGAGATGATGGGGACGCCGAAGTTCTGGGACTGCTCCACGATGGGCGTGGTGACGCCGCTGCTGTAGGCGCCGATGAGCCCGTGGACACCCTCGACGTTCACCAGGCGCTGAGCCTCGGCGGGCCCGGTGTTCTGGCTCGTCTCGGTGTCCGCGTGGGCCAGCTCAACGTCCTCCCCGTTGACACCGCCGGCCGCGTTGATCTGGCTCACGGCGAGCTTCACGGCGTTCTCGCCGGGTGTGCCGTAGGCGTTGAGGTCGCCGGTGATGGGGAGGATGGTCCCGATCTTGAGGGCTTCCGCGTCACCATCCCCGTCGCCGTCACCTCCCTGGAGGCACCCGGCGAAGGCTGCGCTCACGAGCAGCACGATCGATAGTACGATGAACTTCCTTCCGCTCAATGTGTTGCCGATGTTCAAGTTGCTTCCCCCGGATCGTTGGCCCACATCCACGTGGGACTCAAGGGGGAACCCTTCTTTCCATTGATAAGGGTTTTCATAACGAAAGGTTGGGCGGATGGGAGCTCACCGGGGGGTCATCGAGGGGGCCGCTCTCCTCCTCGATCTCCACCACCTTCGTCACCTCGATGACGAAGTTGAGGGCGTCCCCGTAGAGGGCGTGGTCCTCGTTGCCGTCGTACGTGTACGCGTCCTCGGGGGCGATGCGGACGGCGAGGATGTCCCCGGCGCGCATGCCGTGGAGGCGCTCGTCGAAGCCGCGGATCACGGGGACGTACCCTCGTTCCGCGTAGCGCTCCGGCGGGTCCTCCCCGCGTTCGCCGCCCACGTACACCTTGAGGGGCGTCATGTTCCCGGGGGGTCCCAGGTACCCGAGGGGGAGGTCCTCCCGCTGGTCCACCTCCTGCATGTTCGTCCAGAAGACGGTGCCGTTGTCCCAGAAGCCCACGCTGCGCACGTGGACGCCGAGGCCGGGTTCGGCCTCCCGGTCCCCGGCCTCCCGCACGTTCACGTGGAGCTTGGCGGAGGCCTCCCCGAGGCTCACGCGGAGCTCGTGGAACCCGTGGACGGCGTCCTCGGGCACGCTCACGTTCACGAGGACGGTGGTGCCGGAATCACCCCGCACCTTGAGGGGGTCGTGCTCGGCCTCCACGCTCCAGTCGGCTGGCGCGTCCGTCACCTCCACGGGGAGGTCCTCCCGGAAGGTGCCGGTGTTGTTCACGAAGAGCGCGAACTGCGTGGTGCTTCCGGGGGCGGCGGTGTGGAGCTCCAGGTAGGGCGTGGCCGTGACGGGCACCTCCCCGCCGAGGCACCCGGCGGCGGTGGCGCTCAGGAGCGTGGCGAGGAGCAAGAGGGGGAGCCGGGAGCGCCGCATGGGTTCGGAGGAAGCCTGCGGGGGGACTTCAACCTTCCGCAGGGTCCGTGCCAGGGTCCCCCTGGACGTGGCGCTGCCACACCTCGTCGGCGGCGGTGTAGGGGTCGAGGTCCCGCTGGGCCACGCGTTGGAGGAGGTGCTCCACCTCCTTCCGGAGCTCCGCCTCATCGAGGACGCGGCGCGTGAGGCGCCAGCGGAGGATGTCCAGGAGCTCGTGCTGGGCTTGGTCGCGGCGCTTGGCGAGGAGGTGGTCGTCCTCCTGGAGGTGGGCGCGGTGGTCGGCCACGGCCTCCATGAGGGTGGGGATGCCGGTGCCGTCGGAGGCCACGGTCTCCACGATGGGTGGGGTCCAGTGGGGGTGGTCCACCATGCTGAGCCATCCCGCGAGCTCGGCCTTGGCGCGGTCGGCGCCCTCGAGGTCGGTCTTGTTGAGGCAGAAGACGTCCCCGATCTCCATGATGCCGGCTTTCACGTGCTGGATGTCGTCCCCGAGGCCCGGCACGAGGACGAGGATCACGGTGTCGGCGAGGCGCACGATGTCCACCTCGCCCTGGCCCACGCCCACGGTCTCCACCAGGACGACGTCCTTCCCCAGGGCGTCGAGGACCTTCACGGCGTCGGCCACGCCGCGGCTGAGGCCCCCGAGGGCGCCGCGGGACCCCATGCTCCGGATGAAGACGTCGGGGTCGGTGCTTCGGCTTGCCATGCGCACGCGGTCCCCCAGGAAGGCGCCGCCGGTGAAGGGGCTGGAGGGGTCGACGGCCACCACGCCCACGGTCTTGCCCTGCTCGCGGTAGGCGTCGATGAGCTGGTCCGTGAGCGTGGATTTGCCGGAGCCGGGGGGGCCGGTGACGCCCACGACGTGGGCGGTGCCCGTGTGGGGGTAGAGTTCCCGGATGGCCTCCTCGCTGCCGGGGTGGCGGTTCTCGGCGAGCGTGATGAGGCGGGCGGCGGCCCGCCGGTCCCCGGTGAGGACGCGCTCGGCGAGGTCGCGGCCCATGTCACGTCCCCTGGTCCACGCGCTCTTGGATGTAGGTGATGATCTCGTCGGTGGGGGTGCCGGGTCCGAAGACCTCGCTGATGCCCTGCTTCTTCAGCTCCGCGGCGTCGTCCTCGGGGATGACGCCCCCTCCGAGCACGATGATGTCCTCCCCGTCGCGCTCGGCCAGGAGCTCCACGACCCGGGGCATGAGGGTCATGTGGGCTCCGGAGAGGAGGCTGAGGGCCACCACGTCCACGTCCTCCTGGATCGCGGCCTCGGCCACCATCTCGGGGGTCTGCCGGAGGCCAGTGTAGATGACCTCCATGCCGGCGTCGCGGAAGGCCCGGGCCAGCACCTTGGCGCCGCGGTCGTGCCCGTCCAGTCCGGGTTTGGCCACGAGGATGCGGATGGGGCGCGCTTCGCTCATGGCGCCCCGTATCGGGTGGGGGGTTCTAAAGGCTTCGGCGCGTCGCGGCCTCCCGACCCTCCTCACCCACCGGACCTATAGGCACCTATAGGAATCTATAGGTGGCTATAGGTGTCGGTTGGGGTCGTAGCGTTGCGATGGCTTCATCATCCCCGCCCCACCTCCCGGACCCATGGACGGGCCCCTGGCGTACCTGGAGGAGCACCGGGAGGAGGTGCTGGAGGCGCTCCAGACGCGGGACCTCACCCCCGGCCTCCACGTGGGGGACGCCCGGGACCTCTCCCATCTCGACGACGCCAGCGTCCACCTCGTCGTCACGAGCCCCCCCTACCCCATGATCGAGATGTGGGATGAGCAGTTCCAGGAGCTCACGGGCCTCACCTCCGACGACCCGGGCTTCTACGAGGCATCCCACGGGGTGCTGGACGACGTGTGGGCGGAGTGCCAGCGCGTCCTTGCCCCCGGCGGCATCCTCTGCGTGAACGTCGGCGACGCCACCCGCACCGTGGACGGGTCCTTCCAGCTCTTCCCCAACCACGTGCGCATCGCCCAGGCCCTCGACGCGCTGGAGCTCACGCCCCTCATCCCCATCCTCTGGAGGAAGCCCACGAACAAGCCCAACGCCTTCCTCGGCAGCGGGTTCCTCCCGCCCAACGGGTACGTGACCCTCGACTGCGAGTTCGTCCTCATCTACCGGAAGGGGGATCTCCGCAGCTTCCCCCCGCACGATCCCCTCCGGTACGCGAGCCAGTTCTCGAAGCAGGAGCGGGACGCGTGGTTCACGCAGGTGTGGGACGTCCGGGGCGAGCGCCAGGAGGGCATGGCCACCTTCCCCGAGGAGGTTCCGATGCGCCTCGTGCGCATGTACTCGTGCCTCGGCGACACCGTCCTCGACCCCTTCGCCGGCACCGGCACCACGGTGAAGGTGGCGCGCCGGTGGGGCCGCAGGGCCCTGGGCGTGGAGGTGGACCCCAGCCTCGAGGCGGTGGTGCGGAAGCGCGTGCCCACGGCGGCGCCCCGGGCGGAGACCGTGCTGGAGCGGGTGGAGGAAGCGTACCGTTGAAGGCGCCGCGGCGCGCTGGGCCATCATGCGCCTCCGTACCGTGGGCCACGCCGACCGGTCCCTGGGCGAGCTGGTGGAGCTGCTGCTCCACCACGGGGTGGACCGCGTCGCCGACGTGCGCCGCTACCCCGCCTCGCGGGCGCACCCGTGGTTCAACCGCGGCGACCTGGAGGCGTCGCTCCCCGACCACGGTGTTGCGTACGGATGGTTCGAGGACCTCGGCGGCCGCGTCGGGCGCCAGCACGAGGTGCCGGAGGGCACGAACGATGCGTGGGAGAGCACCGGGTTCCGGAACTACGCGGACCACGCGCTCACGAGCACGTGGCAGACCGCGCTGAGCGACCTGCTGGAGTGGAGCCGGGAGGGCGAGGCGGCCATCATGTGCGCCGAGCGCGTGTGGTGGCGTTGCCATAGACGCATCGTGAGCGACCACCTCGTGGCCCGGGGGCACACGGTGGAGCACATCCTGGAGGAGGACCGCGTGATGACGCACGAGCTGCCGGGGTTCGCGGAGGTTAGGGGGGATGGGCTCGTGGTGTACCCGGGGTAGGGTCGACCAGCCCTCCCATACGCTGGGGCTTAAGTAACGTGACCAGGATAACAAGGGTGACCACGATGCCGGAAGCCGTCTCCCCCCGGACAGCGCGACTCCTCAAGGATATCACAGGGGAAACGAACCTCGACGCCGCGGTGCTCACCACCCTCGCGGACGCCTTGGAGCACCGCATGAGGTCCATCGAGGACGACCTGGAGACGTACCAGGAGCGGTACGGGATGAGCTTCGACGAGTTCCGGGAGGCGTGGGGGGCGGGGGAGGTCGAGGAGAAGCATTCGCTCGATGTGGAACGGGACTACCGGGAGTGGGAGGGCCTTGTGACGCGACGGAAGAAGATCCAGGAAGCGCTCTCGTGGATCCGCTGACGCCCGAGGCCTTCGCGGGGCGCATCATCGACGCGTGCGACGAAGCTCCCTTCGTGGAGGACTACGCCCTCGACATCGAGGACAACGTTATCGTGCGCAGCCGTATCCACTGCACCCGTGGGTTCCTGGAGGTGTTCCGCAACTTCGAGACCGGGACAACGGCCTACGCGTACATCGTGGACGGGGAACGTGCCTTCGGCGTGGACAACACGGGAGGATGGCACCGGCACCCTTGGGAGGATCCCGAGGATCACGAACCATGCGATCCAACGTCGTTCGGGGAGGTTCTCGACGAGATCTCCGGTAGGTTCGTAAGCGGATAGCAGCAGGGGGAACCCACGGCGTTGCCTCGTTGCTTCCACGCCTGATAAGAGGAGCCCACGTGAAGTACGTGATCGAGAACCCGCCCGATCCAGACCCCTGCGGTGGCTTCCGCGCCGATTTCGAGAGCCCTCGTCAGTACACTGCTGGTTCCCTGTACACACCATGGCTTCCATCGTGCTCGTGCCTCGCAACGATGGCAGCCAGGCTGATATCGGGAGCCTTCAGTACACCGCGGGCTCCCGATATTCCCCGTAGACCTCCACCATGGCGTGGCGCATCTCCTCCAGGG
>CAZDGP010000010.1:34913-39112 GCA_964505085.1 uncultured Thermoplasmatales archaeon | reverse complement strand
GCCGAAGTTCTCCTTCACGTACGTGTTCGTGGCGGTGCCGATGAAGGCGATGGTGAACCCGTACACGAGGTAGAGGATGATCTCCCGCGTCACCACCTGGGGTCCGGGCTCGGTGAGGAGCGTCACGATGTCCAGGGCCGCCTGCAGGATGAAGCCCAACGCCACGAGGCTGAAGGGGAGCATCCAGTACCCCCACGGCACCTCGTCGTCGCGGAAGTACCCGTCCACGGCCTTCCCCATCACCGCCACGAGGCCCGCCACCACGGCCCACCAGATCGTGGCGTTCCCCACGATGAGGACCAGGGTGAGGACGCTCGTGCCCTCGGGGCTCACCAGCACGCGCTCCGCCGCCGTGATGGCACCCCCCAGCACGATGAGGATGCTAAGCAGGCTCGTGAAGAGGCTCACCTTCCCCGTGGTGAGGCCCGTGTAGATGTCCCGCAGCACACGCCGGATGGTGGACTCCAGGTGCAGAACCTTCACGATGAAGTACGTGCCCAGGGTGAGGCTGATGGCGCCCAACCCCGCCTCGGCGACGCCGCTCACGGCGAAGAGACCGTAGACGAGGAGCCCCAGCGCCAGGGGCATGAGGAAGGTGCGCTGCATCTTCTCGTCCTCCAGGGCGCGCTTGATGACGTAGTACGTGCCCTCGATGTCGGCGTTCTGCCGCACGATGACGCGGTGCACGGCCTCCACGCGGACGCGGCTCGTGACGATGGGGAGCACGTACTCGTCCTCGGCGCCGTCGGTGACGAAGAGGCAGGAGGTCGGGTCCAGGTCCTCGAGCACGGTGTCGAGCTGCCGCGTGATGACGCGGTCGCTCACGGGACCCACGTCCTTGTCCCCGGTGAGCGTCACGATCTCGGCGTCCTCTCCGCGGTCCACCACCTCGTCGTAGAGGTTGATGGCGCCGAAGACGCTGTTCGTGTCGCTGTCCTCCGCGTCGGCGAGACCGAGCTTGGTGGCCGCCTCCTTGTTGGCCTCCCGGCCCACGATGGGGCCCTCGACCCCGGCCTTGTCGCCGAAGTCGTTGTCCCGGTCCACGCAGAGGACGAGAAGGGTCATCTCCACCCCGTAGTGGCTCCGTACCTACTTGAATCCACCGAGCCTGCTCCAGACGACCGTCGAGGTCACAGCTGGAAGGGCACCGGCGTGAAGCTGAAGATGAAGATGGCGAAGGTGGCGAAGCCCACCATCCGTCGCCGGGCGTCGAGCTCCGTCACGTTGTCCAGCGTGGGGGGGTGGCGGATGCCCAGGACGGCGATGAGGAGGGCGAAGAGGAGCCAGCTCCCGAAGCCCTCGATGCCGAGCTGGGGGATGCCGAGACCCAGGGCCACGAGGAGCCCCACGGTGAGGTAGCTCAGGATGTGGGCGCGGTCCGCCATGAGCGCTGACGCCATGTGGCCGCCGTCGAGCTGCCCGGCGGGCAGGAGGTTGATGGCGGTGACGAAGAGCCCCACCCACCCGGCGAAGGCCGTGGGGTGGATGACGGCGTTCTCCGGGATGTTGAAGGGGTACGCGAGGGCGTCGTAGAGGAGGGGTGTGCCGATGCCGATGAGCTCGCCGCCGGGGGCGGCGGTGACGGGGTCGAGCCACATGAGGAAGAGACCCACGAGGAGGACGGGGACGGTGACGACGAACCCCGCGATGGGGCCGGCCACGCCGATGTCCAGGAGGGCCTTCCGGTTGGGGATGGGTTCCCGCATGCTGATGAAGGCCCCGAGGGTCCCGATGTTCACCGCCATCACCGGCGGCAGGGGGATGAAGAAGGGGAGGCTCGCCTCCATGCCGTGGCGCTTCGTCATGACGTAGTGCCCCATCTCGTGGATGCCCAGGATGAGCATGAGGGGGAGGGCGAAGGTGAGGAACCCCCAGAGGGCGTTGCCGGGGCTGAAGACCGCCGCCATGTAGTCCATGCTCGTCATCCCGTGGATGTCGAGGTTGGGGTTGGCGTAGCTGAACCACGTGAGCATCCCCGCGAGGGTCGTGGTGATCCACGTGAGGATGAAGAGCACGAGGTTCGTGGTGTTGCTCCGGTGGTTCCGGGTGGGTTTCTCCAGCACGTAGATGGTGTGCTCGCCACCTTCGTACTTGAGGAGGGGGACGAGGCCCCGGGGTTTGAGGTCCTTCCGGAGCTTCTCGAACGCCCGCCCGAGCGCCTCCCCGGGGGCGTCCACCTGGATGTAGAAGGCCACCGCCTGGTCGTCGGCCCGGACGTCGTAGACCTGGAAGCGCTGCTCGACGATGCGCTGGAGTTGGTCGATGCCCAGGTACCCTTGGGTGGTCATGGTCGTCGGGAGGAGGGTCCCTGACCTCATCAGACCCAACGTGTTACTTGAAGCTTCCGGGGGTGCGCCCCCGAGCCAAACCGTCCCCCCCATGGATCGGGCGCTCGGGTCACGTTGTCAACCCCCGCCGGTCCACCTCGTCAGCCGAAGGCGCGACGCTGGGAGACGCTGGCGTCAGCCAGCGTCGGTCCAGCGTTGCAGCCGCAGGCGAGCCGATGGGAGGTGGGGCCGTCAGGCCTCGCCGGTCCATCGGGTTAGGTTCGGCGGCACGAGACCCCGGCTCGCCGCCGCCACCGCCTCCCGCGCCTCCTCGGGGCAGATGATGCGGAGGCGCCAGTGGTCCAGGTACGCCTCGCTCAGGATGCTCACAAGCTGGCTGCGCTCCGCAAGCGGCGCCACGTCCCCGCCATCGTCCACCACGGGAACCGATCCCTCCCGGAGGCGGGGGGCGGGGGGCGCATCCAGGATGACGTGACTGGGGTCCACGCCGGCGGCCTCCGCCACCTCCACCTCCAGGGTCCGGCGGGCCGCCCGGTCCCCGGCGAGGCGCCGGGCCTCCGCCTCCCCCACCTCACGGAAGGGCACCTCCCGCGCCACCTTCAGGAGCTCCCGGGCGTCCACCGCCTCCATGAAGCCCCGGGCTCCCGTGGTGGCGCTCCGGAGGTGGGCGGTGACGTCCACGTCGTCCATGCGCGCAAGCTCCCCGGCGTCCAGCGCCCCCTCCGCGAGCTCCATCTCCAGCGCCCGCTCCAGCATCGCCTCGCTCACGCGGGCCGCGTGGTGGAGGTACACGGTGCCGTACATGAGGAACCGCGCCGTGAGGAGAGCTTCCGCCGCCTGCACCCCCTCCTCCAGGAGGACGAGGTGGTTCCCCCGCGCTTCCATGGCCTCCACGATGCGCTCCAGGTCCACCCCCGTGTCCACCCCCGTGTAGTGCCCGTCCCGCACGAGGTAGTCCATACGGTCCACATCCAGCTCCCCTGCCACCAGCTCCCCCAGAGCCCCCTCACCCCCCAGAAGCGCCGCTACGCGCTTGGGATCGGCTCCGTGGGCCTCCAGCACCCCCGCCAGGGGGTCCTCCTGCACGAGGGTGGCGCTCGCCTCCACGTGGTCGCGACCGAGGTGCTCGCGCAGGAGGTCCTCGCTCAGGTGGCTGAAGGGACCATGGCCCACGTCGTGGAGGAGCGCCGCCGCCCGCACCTCCAACCCCGCAGGGTCCTCGAGGCCAAGGCTCGCGGAGGCCACGCCGGCCACGTGGTACGCGCCGAGGCTGTGCTCGAAGCGCGTGTGGTTCGCCCCCGGGTACACGAGCCGCGCCGTCCCCAACTGTCGGACGTGGCGCAACCGCTGCACCGGCACCGTATCCACCAGGGCCACGGCGGCGGGTTCCAGGTGGATGTAGTCGTGGATGGGGTCCCGCACCTTCTTCATGGGTGGTCCGTGAACGCGCTCCACGTACTTGGTTGGTGCGGCGAGTCTCCGGAGGGGAAACGGACAAGAACCCCGAGGCACGTCCCCAGCGGCCGTGGCCCTCGCCATCCCACACGTCATCGGTCACCGGGGTGCCAGCGTCGAGGCTCCCGAGAACACGCTGCCGAGCCTGCGGCGAGCCGTGGAGCTCGGCGCCGGCGGCGTGGAGTTCGACGTGCAGCTCACGCGGGACCGCGTCCCCGTGGTGATCCACGACGAGACCGTGGACCGCACCACGGACGGGTCCGGCCCCGTGCGGAACCTCCCCCTGGAGCGCCTCCGCCGCCTCGACGCGGGCTCCTGGAAGCACCGCCGGTTCCGTGGTGTGCGCGTCCCCACCCTCGACGAGGCGCTGCAGGTGCTGGGGCCCCGGGCCGTGGCGAACCTCGAGCTCAAGACGAACAACGTGCCCTACCACGGCATCGAGGAGGCCGTGGGATC
>CAZDGP010000010.1:8487-34813 GCA_964505085.1 uncultured Thermoplasmatales archaeon | reverse complement strand
CTCGGCCAGGTTCTCCATGTTCTCCACGTCAGCCCGGTTGTACTCCACCAGCGTGTCCCGAGCCTCCCGGTTCCCCCGTCGCTCCCACCGACGCCACAACCGCACCGCGTCCGCCCCCTCGAGACCATCCAGAGCCGACCCCCGGGCCATGCCCAGCGCCTGCTCGATGCGCTTCAACCCGCCGCTGTACCCCAAACGCTTGAGGGGGTAGCGGAGGTCCAGATGCGGAACCTCCGGCACAGGGAACCCCTGCGCCTCCAGCATGGGCAGGTCGAAGCTCGCACCGTTGAACGTCACGAGCATCTTGGCATCGTCCAGGAGCTCCCCCACGCGCTCCCGCGTAAGGTCCTCCCCCCGCACCAGGCACCGCGTGCCCCGGGGCCCCATGAGCCCCACCACCGTGATGTCGCTCCAGCGGCTCATCCCCGTGGTCTCGATGTCCAGGTACACCGCCCCGTCGCTGTACGCATCGAAGGTCCGCCACGTCTCACCGCTGGGGAGGTGCCGCGCGAAGAAACCGCCACCGGTGCGGAGCGCGTTGCGAGCCTCCCTGAGGAGCGGTTCGTGCCTCCCCTTCGTCGTCTCCCCGATACCCCGGAGATCGCCCACGGGCGTCTCCTCGTACGTGTCCCAGTGGGTCACCCCCTGCTCCCAGAGGCGTCGCTCGGTGGTCTCGCCCACACCCGGAAGGAAGATGAAGCTGCGCTCGAGCATCCGCGTCAAGGAACCCACGACCGGATCCCCCAAGTACCTAACGGCCCACCCCGGCCCGATCAACCACCGGCACGTTCATGGGAGACCCACCGCCTTCCACCCACATGGAGCAGGTGCCCCCCACCTCCCGAGCCCAGGACCTCACCGACGCCGCGGAACGCGTGGCCAGGCTCCTCACCCACGACGACACCCCCGACCTCGACGTCACCGGCCTCCCCGCCGGCACGAGCCCCGAGCGCGTGGCCGCCGTGGACGGCGGAAGCGGCGAGGTGGCCGACGGTCACGCCTTCCTCGTGGGCGCCTACCGCGGTGGCGCCGTCCTCGTGAAGGACAGCGGCGAGGCCAGGGAGGTCCACGTGCCCGAACCCCAGGTCGTGGTGCTCGACGAGGACACGGCACCGGAGCTCCTCCACCGCACCCTGGAGGCGTGGGACGTCCCCGCAACCTCCCACCGCGACCTCGGGCTCGAGGCCACCCTCGAGGCCCTGCGGACCCTCGACGAGCTCCGGGCCGCCCGGAACGTCCTCCACGTCCTCGGCGCGGACGACATGCTCCTGCTGGATGGGGCCCTGCAAGCGCGGGACCCCGTGCCCCCCCGGAGCCTCCTCCAGAACCTCCTCGACGAAGCGGCGGAGCGCGGCGTCCACGTGGTGGGCGTCTGCAAGAGCACCAGCCAACGGTTGGGCCGCCGCCCCGCCCTCCCGGCGGCACGCCACGCGGCCCGCCGCCAGGGCGCCGCCGACGCCTGGTCCGCACCCCTCCCACGACCCAACGACGGCGTCCTCGCCCGACCCCACGCCGCCCGCCTCAACCCCGCCCAGGACCGCGTCTTCCGCTTCGACGTTGCCCCCCACTCGCCCGACGCCAACAGCGTCCTGGCGAACCTCCGCCCCCTCGCCACGAACCCCGGCTACCCCGGGTACCCCGTGCCCCTGGCCCTCGCCCACAACGAGGTGCATCTCGACGAGGCGCTTCTGCAGGACCTCCGCCACGGGATCCGGCGCGAGACCGAGCTCGCCGGCGTCGCCTCCACCACGTGGGATGCCGCCTTCGAGGACTTCCACGACGTTCTGGACCTCGGCGCCTGACCCGAAGCCCCGGTGCGGAGGCGACAACCACCACCCCCTGGAGGCACCTACCCCGACGCATGACCTTCAGCATCGCAGCCCACGACCCCGACACGGGCGCGGTGGGCGTCGCCGTGGCAAGCAAGTTCCTGGCCGTTGGAAGCATCGTGCCCTGGGCTCGGGGGAGCGCCGGGGCCGTGGCCACCCAAGCCTACGCCAACCCCACCTACGGGCCTCAGGGCCTCAACCTCCTCGAGGCCGACGTACCCGCCCGGGAGGTGGTGGACTCCCTCGTGGAGGAGGACGACGGCGCCGCCGATCGCCAACTTGGCGTGGTGGATGCCCACGGGGGAAGCGCCGCCTGGACCGGCGGGGACTGCCTCGACCACGCGGGCCACCGCGTGGGCACCGGGTACACGTGCCAGGGCAACATCCTCACCGGACCCGACGTCCTCGAGGCCATGGCGGACGCTTACGAGGCGGCCCAGGGGGACCTCCCCGAGCGCCTCCTCGCCGCGCTCCACGCCGGGGACCGGGCCGGCGGCGACCGGCGCGGGCGCCAATCCGCCGCCCTCTACGTCGCCCGCGAAGGCCACGGGTACGGGGTGCGGGAGCAGGGGTGGAGCTTCGACCGCTGGGTGGACCTCCGGGTGGACGACCACCCCGACCCCGTGCCGCGGTTGCAGGGGCACCTGGAGACGTGGCGGTTGTACTTCACCCCGCCAAGCGGCGAGGCCGTGCGTGTGGAAGGGGAGGTCCGCGAGGACGTGGCCGCGGCGCTGCGGGCCCGGGGCCACCTGGACTCGCAGGAGGAGCTCACGCTGGAGGGCTTCCGCGACGCCCTCCGCATGGAGAACCTCGAGGAGCGCATGGTGGACGGGTGGCGCATCGACCCCGACGTGCTCACGTGGCTCCGCAGGATACCCGGTGGGGGGGAGGGACCGACACCTTGAAACCAAGGCGCAACCAAGAGGAGGGTGAGACCGTGACGGAGAACACCACCGAGGGATCGAAGACGCGCCCCCGAAGCCCCATGGGGGTGCCCGTGGAGATCCTCCTCGTGGAGGACAACCCGGGCGACGTGCGCCTCACGCAGGAGGCCCTGGAGGAGGGTCACGTGAGCAACACGCTCCACGTGGCCACCAACGGGGAGGAGGCTCTGGACTTCCTCCACCAGCGTGGAGAGCACGAGGACGCGGCCCGCCCGGACCTCGTGCTCCTGGACCTCAACCTCCCCCGCGTGAGCGGGCATCAGGTCCTCGAGGACGTGAAGAACGATGAGGCGCTCCGGGACATCCCCGTGATCATCCTCACCACAAGCGATCGTGACGAGGATGTGCGCCGGAGCTACCGGAACCACGCCAACAGCTTCATCACGAAACCCGTGGACTTCGACAAGTTCCTGGAGGTCGTGCAAAGCATCGAGGGGTACTGGCTCGCCATCGTGCGTTTGCCCGGGTCCGGAAGCGAGGATCCCGAACCCGCCTCGTAGTCTCGGCCCACCCCCCTCAACCCTTTTCAACCTCCACCGCCTTGAGCCTCGCGGAGGACCTACCGCGTGCCACAGGAGGACGACCAACCCCAGGCCGGGGAGACGCTGGGCCGCATCGTGGGCGAGTCCGTCCTCGACCTGCGCTTCCGATGCCGCCTCGACCAGGACGTCTACGTGGGCGACATCCTCGTGGCCGATGACGAGGAGACGGGGAACCGCTTCTACCTCCGCGTCACCAACGTCCGCCACGGCGCCGAGGCCGCAAGCCCCGACTGGACCCACCGCACCGCCGGCAACATGATGGTCATGGACGACCGGGGCATACCCCACGAGATGCACGAGCGCGAGCAACGTCTCTACAAGCTCGGCATCTGCCGCGCCCTCGGGTACGTGAAGGACGGGCGGTTCCGCAAGGCCAAGACCGTCCCCCCGCACTTCGCCCCCGTCCGCCGCGCCGACGCCCAGGACTACGCCTTCCTCAGCACGTTCATGGGTGACGTGCACGTGGGGCACCTGCGAAGCGGCGAGACCGTGGTGGACGTCCCCGTGGGCGTCCCCGGCGGGGAAGCCTTCCCCTACCACATCGGGGTCTTCGCCACCACCGGCATGGGGAAGTCGAACCTCATGAAGGTCCTGGCCGGTTCCTGCATGGAGACCGGGCGCTACGGCCTCCTCATCGTGGACCCCCACGGGGAGTACCATGACGGCGGCGGCGACCCCGACCGCCAGGGCCTCAGCCACCACCCCAACGCCTCCAGGAACCTGGAGGTGTACAGCCACCGCTCCCTCCGCACCCCCCATCACAACCTCACCCTCAGCGGTCACGAGGTGGCCATCGGCGACCTCATGAACCTCTACGACTTCAGCGGCCCCCAACGGGAGCTCCTCGAGGCGGCCCGCCGCCACTACGGACCAAGCTGGCTCGTGAACCTCCACGAGCACGACGCCGCGCGCATCCAGCAGGAGGTCCCCGGGAACTGGTTCGAGGGCACCGTGGGCGTGGTGAAGCGACGTACCCACCGCCTCTTCGCCAGCGGCCTCGTCCACCGCGACCCCAAGGTCACCGTCACCAAGAGCATCGTGGAGCAGCTTCGCGCCGGCAAGACCGTCCTCGTGGACAGCGGGGGGCTCCACGACAAGGAGGAGCTCCTCATCACCACCGTCCTAGCCCGCGCCATCTTCGACGCCAACAAGCGCGACTACGGCGACGACGCCTTCGGGGACATCCCCCCCGTGCTCATCACGCTCGAGGAGGCCCAACGCGTCCTGGGACGGGGCGCCCGCTCCAGCCACAACGTCTTCGCCCAGATCGCCCGGGAAGGCCGGAAGTTCAAGACAGGCCTCTGCGCCATCACGCAGCAACCGAAGCTCCTGGACACGGAGGTCATCAGCCAGTTCAACACCCTCTTCATCCTGGGCCTCGCCGACAAGCGCGACCGGGACATCCTCCAGGACAGCGCGAAGCAGGACGTGAGTCAACTGGAGAACGAGATCCAGATGCTCATGCCTGGGGAGGCACTCCTCACGAGCCCCTACGCCCCCTTCGCGGTCCCCCTCAAGGTCCACCTCTACGAGACGTACCTCCAGGAGCACGCGGCACCGACCTCCACCCCGCAGTCGCAGGGCAACGGGACGACGGACGACGACGGCCCCCACCTCGAGGTGGAGGACGGGTTCTACTGACGAGGTCGCCACGCATGACGCACCGCGACAGGGCGGGCGTGGACGCCCCACCGACGATAGGTCTCGCGTTCCCCGCCAACCCAAGGGGGAGGAGGGCGATGGCCCCATGAAGGTCCTCCACGTGAGCGACACGCACGTGGGGTACAGCGCCTACCACCGCATCGCCGAGAACGGCCTCAACCAACGGGAGCAGGACGTCTACGATGCCTTCACCGCAGCGGTGGACGTGGCCCTGGAGCACGATGTGGACGCCGTGGTGCACAGCGGCGACCTCTTCGACAGCGTCCGCCCCACCAACCGCGCCGTCACCTTCGTCATGGAGGAGCTCCAACGGTTGAGCGACGCGGGCATCCCCACCATCGTCATCAGCGGCAACCACGAGACCCCCAAGATGCGGGAGACCGGCAGCGTCCTCCGGTTCCTGGGGTTCCTCCCCCACGTCCACCCCATCTACAAGGGACGCCGCGAGGTGGTGGAGGTGGACGACCTGGCCGTGCACGCCGTCCCCCACACGCCCACGCAGGAGGCCCTCGAGCGCGAGGTCATGGAGGCCGAACCCCTGGAGGAGGCCCGATGGAACATCCTCACGCTCCACGCCGGCATCCTCGGCGTGGGGGACTTCCGCACCGGCGAGTTCAACGAGCTCACCCTCCCCGCGAGCCTCCTGGGATCCCAGTGGGACTACATCGCCCTCGGTCACTACCACCGCCACACGCAGGTGACGGAGAACGCCTGGTACGGAGGCAGCACCGAGCGCACGAGCTTCAACGAGGCCGGCGAGGAGAAGGGCGTGGTCATCCTGGACCTCGACGCAGGCACCCGGGACCTCATCCCGCTGGACACACGCCCCATGCTGCGGCTCGAGCCCCTGGACTGCGAGCCCCTGAGCGAGGTGGAGATCCCCCCCGCCGTGTACCGCCGCCTCAAGTCCACCGACACCGCCGGCGCGCTGCTCAGGTGGAACGTCCGGAACATCCCACGGCACGTGTACGCGAGCCTCGACTTCGAACGCATCCGCCGCCTCACGAGCGACGCCGTCCACGCCCACGTGGACTTCGACCTCACCGACGACGACCGCACCCTCCCCACGGGCGGCGCCCACATCGGGAGCCTGCGCACCGAGCTCGAGGCCTTCCTCCAGGAGCGCCCCATGGAGGAGCTCGACCGGGACCGCCTGCGCGCTCAAGCCGTCTCCTTCCTGGAGGAGGGGCAGGGAGGATGACGCCATGCGCGTAGTGGATCTGGAGCTCACGAACTACCGCGTCTTCGAGCACGTGCACCTGGAGCTACCCGACGGGGTGGTGGGGCTCGTGGGCCGCAACGGCAGCGGGAAGTCCACCCTCGTGGAGGCCATCACCTGGGCGCTCTTCGGTCACCAGGCCGCCCGCACCAAGAAGGAGGGCATCAAACGCCGCGACGCCGCCCCCGGAGAGGACGTGCGCGTCACCCTCCGGTTCCAGTTCGCGGGTCACACCTACGAGGTCATGCGCGAGCTCCGGGGTGCGAGCCTCACCCCCAGCGCCGAGGTCCGCGTGGACGACCAGGTGCAGGTCACGGGCGGCGCCGGGAGCTTCGCCCAGGCCACCGAGCACCTCGTGAACACGTTCCACATGGACCGGGACGCCTTCTTCACCAGCGTCGTGGCCCGGCAGAAGGAGCTCGACGCCCTGAGCGACATGCGGCCTGGGGAACGGAAGGACATCGTGCTCAAGATGCTCCGCATCGACGCGGTGGACGAGGCCATCCGCCGATGCCGCCAGAGCAAACGCGACCTCCGCACCCGCCTCGAGCACCTCCTCGACCAGGTGGAGACCCTCCCCACCGCCCGCGACACCCTCGAGGAGGCCCAGGGCACGCTCGAGGAGGCCCGGAACCAGGCGGAGGAGGCAGCCACCCGCGAGGCGATGGCCGAGGACCGCGTCGAGGAGCTTCGGGACCGATGGGAGGTGCTCGCGGAGGACCGGGACACGTACCAGGAGCTCAAGGGGCGACGTGAGCGCCTGCAGGAGCGCATCCAGGACCTCGAGGCGAGCCTCGAGGACGCTCGACGTGAACGGGCAACCCTCGAGGCCGCGGCGGAGGAGCTGGAGACGCTCGAACCCCGGGAGGCCACGTACCACCGAACCCAGGAGCGCCTCCAGGAGCTCGAGGCGCTCCGGGAACGGCACGAGGCCCGGGAGCGCCTCAAGCACCGCGGCGAGGAAGCCCAGGAACGGGTCCAGACCCTCCAGGCACGCCGCAGCGACCTGGCGGAGGACCTCGAGGGCCTCGACGACGCCGAGCAGGAGCTCAAGGACCTCCGCACCCGTCGAGCGGAGCTCCGGAAGGACCTGCAGGAGCACGATGCGGCCCTCACCCGCCTCCATACCGTGATGGAACGCCACGTGGAGGACGCGGACGACGCCTGGACGCGGCGCCGGGAGCTCCTGGACCTCGGCACCGGCACCCCCTGCCCCACCTGTGAGCGCCCCCTAAGCGAGGAGCACCTCCATAGCGAGGTCCAGGAGGTCGAGGACCATCTCGAGCACCACCTCACGAGCATCCGCACCGCCGCGAAGCGCGTCACCCAGCGACGCAAGGACGCCGCCAGCACCCGGAGCACCCTCCGGACGCTCCGGTCCCGGGAACCCACCCTGGAGGAGCACGTGACCCGCCGGAGCAGGCTTCAAGGCACCCTGGAGGGTCTCGACCGGGAGCTCGCGGAGGCCCGGGCGAACCACCAGGAGGCCACCGAAGCGCTGGAGGACGTGGAGGATGTCGCGTACGACGCTGAGGAGCACGCGGACCTCAGGACCCGCCTCAAGGACCTCACGGACGACCACGAGCGCGTGGTCGAGCTCCGGACCCAGCTCCAACGCAGGGACGAGGTGGAGGACCGTGTGAAGGACCTCCAGGAGGACCTGGAGACCCTCCGGACCACGCTCCAGGACGTCGGGGCTACCCTCGAGGAGCTGGACTTCGACCCCGACGCGTACCAGGCAGTTACCGCGGACCTGGAGGAGGCTCGCGACGCCGCGGCCAGCGCAGGCAAGCAACGGGTGGCCGCCGAGGCCGCCGTGGAACGCGCCAAGCTCCAGGTGGACAACGCCCGGGAGGAGGTGGAGCGCCTCCAGGCCCTGGAGGCGAAGGTGGACGAGGGTCGGGAGGAGCTCCGGTACCTCGAGCGGCTGGCGGGGGACCGGGACAGCGGGCTCCTCGTGGACTTCAAGGTCCACCTCATCAGCCGGATCCGCCCCGTCCTCGCGCGCCTCGCCAGCGGCCTCCTCCGCGACCTCACCGACGGCCGGTACAGCGGGCTCGAGCTCGACGAGGACTACGACGTCCTCGTCCACGACCAGGGGGAGGTCTACCCCCTCGACCGGTTCAGCGGTGGCGAGTCCGACCTGGCGAACCTCTGCGTCCGCCTCGCCGTGGGTCAGGTCATCGCCGACCGCGCCGGCGACGGCGAGCTGAACCTCCTCGTGCTCGACGAGGTGTTCGGAAGCCAGGACACCATCCGCCGGGGGAACATCCTGCGAGCGCTGTCGAAGCTCAGCAGCCGCTTCCGCCAGATCCTCGTCATCACCCACGTGGAGGAGGTGCGGGACAACGTGGACGCCCTCTACCACGTGGTGGAGGACGAGGACGGATCCCATCGCGTCGTCCTCGAGACCGGGTAAGGTTCATGTGCCCCCCCGTCATAGGGCCGGTCCGAGGATGACCCCCGTGGGATCCTACCACACCCTGGACGACCTCCCTCTGGAGGACCACCGCATCCTGGTGCGCGTGGATATCAACAGCCCCGTGGACGACGACGGACGCATCATCGCCTCCGACCGGCTCAAGGCCCACGCGGAGACCCTCTCCCACCTCGCGGGGGAGGACGCCCGCGTCGTCGTCCTCGCCCACCAGGGGCGCAAGGGCGGCCCGGACTTCACCTCGCTCCAGCAGCACGCGGAGCGCTTGGACGAGCTCGTGGACGCCCCCGTGCACTTCGTCCCAGACGTCGTGGGGGACGACGCCCTCGCCGCCATACGCGACCTCGAACCCGGTCACGTCCTCCTCCTGGACAACGTCAGGGGTCTCCACGGGGAGAACCAGCAGGGCACACCGGAGCAGATGTGCAAGGCCGACTACGTGCGGACCCTGGCCGAGGTCGTGGACCTCTACGCCAACGACGCCTTCAGCGCCGCCCACCGCTCCCAACCGAGCCTCGTGGGGTTCCCGCCCCTCCTCCCCAGCGCCGCCGGCCTTATCATGGACCGGGAGCTCACGGCGCTTGCCCGGGCCGTGAAGGACCCCAACCACCCCAACGTCTACGTCCTGGGTGGAGCCAAGGTGGACGACGCCATGGACGTCATGGAGCGGAACTTCGAGAACGGCACCCTCGACCGGGTGCTCCTGGGGGGCCTCGTGGGGGAGCTCTTCCTCATGGCCGCCGGCCACGACCTCGGTGAGGCGAAGACGACCTTCCTCAGGGAGCGGGGGATCCTGGACCACCGGGACCGCGCGGCCGCCCTCCTCGCCGCCTACGGGGACCGCCTCGACCTCCCCGTGGACGTGGGCGTCGAGACCCCCGAGGGCCGGGTGGACGTCCCCGTGGCGGATCTCCCCATGGAGGGACGGATCCTCGACGTGGGCCCCGACACCGTGAAGCACCACGCCAGCATCCTCCAGGGGGCGGGAAGCATCTTCATGAACGGGCCCGTGGGGCTCTACGAAGAGGAGGCGTTCCGCCAGGGGACCCGTGGGGTGCTCGAGGCCATCCGGGTAAGCGATGCCTTCAGCGTCCTGGGGGGAGGCCACACGGTGATGGCGCTGGCGAAATGCGGCATGGACCGCGGGGACTTCGGTTACGTGAGCCTCGCCGGCGGCGCCCTCCTCGCCTACGTCACCGGCCGGGACCTCCCCGCCGTGGAGGCTCTGGAGGCAAGCCACGAGACCGTCCCTATCCCCACCGCCTGAAGGACCTCCTCGCTCGTCCTCGGAGAAGGCCCGAAAAGGAGAAGGCCCCCTCGTCCCCAACGGCCCCCGTACGCTGGGGCGGAGCGGGAGGTCCGGCGGAGGGGGCCCTGCCCGCTCCAGCCTCCCTTCAAGTACGCGTCGGAACACACGTGCATGTGGTGGAACCCGTGGACACCATCAAGGGCAGCTGGATCAACTACCTGAACGCCGAAGCCGAGGACCTCCTACGCCTGTCCGGGGCACTGGACCACGGGCTCCTCCGGCGCGTGCTCACGGAGTCCCTCGAGGAGAACTTCAACTTCCCCTTCAAAGCCGTCTTCCGCGGCTACGTGTTGAGCAGCCGCAGCGTGCACGACGGCGCCATCCCCTCAGGCCTCCCGCAACCCTCCGGTCCGGGGTCCGACCGTTACCTGGAGGTGGTGCCTGCGGGGTACACCGAGGAGGCCTTCGAGATCATGGGAGGCATCCTCGTCCCCTGCGAGCGTGACCTCCACCCCGGCAGCGTCGTCACCATGGCGGTGGCCTTCGCCGACCCCAGCTCCTACTTCATCAACCCGCCAGGCATCCTGGCGGACCTCGTGGACCTCGACGTGGAGGTCGCGGTGGAGCCCTGAACCACCCCACGCGCCGCCACCCGCGCACCTTCGACGATCCTCCCGCTCCTGAACCCTCATGCGGGTCCCCCCACACGGCAGGAGGAAAGTTCTTATAGAAGTCAGGTTATACTATCCTCCAGCGCGGGGGCCGACCCCGCGCAGGAGGACCATCACCATGATGGGGAACCAACCAGTGTTCATCCTACAAGAGGGCACGCGTCGTGAACGTGGGCGTGACGCCCAATCCAACAACATCCTGGCCGCTCGAGCCATCGCCGACGCCGTACGGTCCACCCTCGGACCCCGCGGCATGGACAAGATGCTCGTGGACAGCATGGGCGACGTCGTCATCACCAACGACGGCGCCACCATCCTCAAGGAGATCGACGTCCAGCATCCCGCCGCCAAGATGGTCATCGAGGTGAGCCAAACCCAGGACGAGGAGGTCGGTGACGGCACCACCACCGCCGTGGTCCTCGCCGGCGAGCTCCTCAAGCGCGCCGAGGACCTCGTGGAGGACGTGCATCCCACCCTCATCACCCGCGGGTACAACCTGGCCACGCAGAAAGCCGCCGAGGTCCTGGCCGGCATCGCCCAGGACGTGAGCGTGGAGGACGACAAGACCCTCCGCCTGGTGGCCACCACGGCCATGAACAGCAAGTCCGCCGGGAACTACAGCGACCTCCTGAGCGACATCGTCGTCCGCGCCGTCAAGGCCGTGGCCGACACCACCGACCGCGGCACCGAGGTGGACCACGAGAACATCCAGGTCGTGAAGAAGACCGGAGGAAGCGTGGAGGACACGGAGCTCATCGAGGGCGTCATCCTCGACAAGGACCGCGTCCACGCCGGCATGCCCCAACGGGTGGAGGATGCCCGCATCGCGCTCCTGGACACACCCCTCGAGGTGAAGAAGACGGAGGTGGACGCCGAGATCCAGATCACCGACCCCACCCAGCTCCAGTCCTTCCTCCAGGAGGAGGAGGGGATGCTGCGGAAGATGGTGGACACCCTCCAGGACGCCGGCGCCAACGTCGTCTTCTGCCAGAAGGGCATCGACGACCTCGCGCAGCACTTCCTCGCCAAGGCCGGCATCTACGCCATCCGCCGCGTGAAGAAGAGCGACATGGCCAAGCTCGAGCGCGCCACCGGCGCACGCATCGTGAGCAGCCTCCCGGACCTCACCGAGGACGACCTCGGTGACGCCGGCACCGTGGAGGAGCGCACCGTGGCCGGCGACCAGCTCACCTTCGTCACCGAGTGCCCCGACAGCCGCGCCGTGAGCGTCCTCGTGCGCGGCGGCACCGACCACGTGGTGGACGAGGTCGAGCGCACCCTCGACGACAGCCTCGGTGTCGTGGCCACCACCCTCGAGGACGGGCAGGTCGTCGCCGGCGGCGGCGCCCCCGAGATCGAGGTGGCGCTCCGCCTCCGCGAGTACGCCGCCAGCGTCGGCGGACGCGAGCAGCTCGCCATCGAGGCCTTCGCCGACGCGGTGGAGATCATCCCCCGCACCCTGGCCGAGAACGCGGGCCTCGACGCCATCGAGACCCTGGTGAGCCTCCGGAACGCCCACGAGGGCGGGAACGCCCGCGCCGGCGTCGACGTGGACACCGGCGAGGTGGAGGACATGTGGGACCACGCCGTCATCGAGCCGCTGCGCGTGAAGACCCAGGCGCTAAGCAGCGCTACGGAGGTGAGCACGCTCATCCTCCGCATCGACGACGTCATCGCCAGCAAGGGGTTCAAGGGCGGCGACGGCGGCGACGACATGGACATGGACTTCTAGGGTCCGTCCCCCCGCCTTCCCCCGGGTGAGGCAACCCCTCGCCCCCCTCCTCCCCCATCTTCTCTTGCTCGCGAAGGATCCCCGCGGTCCCCGTCCATCGAGGGCCCAGGTGAACGGCACCATTCATATGGCCTCCGACCCCTGGTCCCCCCATGCGGTTCCGCCAGCTCAAGCTCGGGCCCATGGCCAACCTCCAGTACGTCCTCGGCCCCGACGACGGGGACGAAGGCGGCGCCGTGGACGCGGGCTTCGCCCCCAAGAAGGTCGTCGCCGCCGCCCAGGACCTGGACCTCACCCTCACCCACATCCTCGTCACCCACGGGCACAACGACCACGTGGCCCAACTCGACACCCTCGTGGACGCCACCGGCGCCGACGTCGTGGCCCACGCCACCAGCGACGTGGACCCCGACATCCCCCTCGAGCACGGGGACACCGTCGACGTGGGCGGGCTCGAGGTCACGGCGTACCACACCCCCGGTCACAGACCGGACCACGTGATCTACCGCGCCGACCCCTACCTCTTCACCGGGGACCTCCTCTTCGTCCAAGAGTGCGGCCGCACGGACCTCCCCGGCGGCGACCCCCGCGCCATGTGGCGATCCCTCTTCGAGGTCCTATCCGAGCTTCCCCCGGACCTCACCGTCTGCCCCGGCCACGACTACGGACCCACCCCCACGAGCACACTGGGCGAGGAGTTCGAGACGAACTACACCCTGGAGGAACGCACCGTGGACGAGTTCGTCGAGTTCATGCAGGAACCCTGACCCACCCCCTCGAACGCCACCTCCACCCCCGTGGACCCGGAGGCGCGCGCAGGACCGTGGGAAACCCTTAACCCCCGTCGGTCCGTGGCGCCACCATGCCCGGCGAGCGTTGGCGCATCCACCTCATCATGCTCACGGTGGCCATGGTGTGGGGCGGGGCCTTCCCCGCCATCAAGGTGGCGCTCCAGCACCTCGAACCCGCCCACGTGGCCCTCGGCCGCTTCCTCGTCGCCGCCGTCCCCTTCGGGGTGGTCCTCGCCATCCGCGGGCCCCCGCGCTTCGACACCCGGGAGCTCCTGCTCCTTCCCCTGCTCGGGTTCCTGAGCGTGGCCTTCTACCACGTCTCCCTCAACTGGGGCGAGCAGTTCACCCCCGCCGGCACCGCGAGCCTCATCATCGTGAGCGCCCCCCTCTGGACCGCGCTCTTCTCCTGGCTTGCCGGCCACGACGAGATGACGCCGCGGAAGATCACCGGCGTCCTCACCGCGTTCACGGGCGTCGTCCTCATCGTCCTCCGGGGCCGACCCCAGGTGGACCTCGGCATCGGGTACACCACCGGAGCCCTCGCCATCCTGGGAAGCGCCGTGGCGTGGGCCATCTACACGGTGCTCAGCAAGCCCATGCTCGAACGCCACGGCAGCCTCCCCTTCACCGCGGCCACCAGCATCGTGGGCACCGCGCTCCTCACCCCCGCCCTCCCCGCCTTCCCCGCCAGCGCCCAGGCGGGAGGCCTCGTCCTCCTGGGAGCCCTCCTCTTCCTCGGGCTCCTCAGCACCTTCTACGGCGTCTCCGCCTACATCCACAGCCTCAAGCGCCTCACACCCACCGAGACCATGGTGTACGTCTTCCTCTCCCCCGTCTTCGCCCTCGTCACGAGCTACCTCCTCCTGGGCGAGACCGTGACCATCTGGGCCATCCTCGGAGGCGTCCTCGTGGTGGTGGGGGTCCTCCTCACGAACCGACCAGCCGAGGACCAGGTCACCCCGTAGATCGATCCTGACGCCACCGCAACCCCGGGGTCTCCCCACCCCGCTCCAGCACCGCTGAGAAGAGGTAACGACGGGGAACGCGGAGCCTGCGCCCCGTCCACCACGGGCACCACGTGCAACGGTACCCCGTGGCCACCCGGCCCCCCGACAACGTCTCGTTGAACCGTTGCTCGAGCTCCGAGCGGCACACGGGACAACCCTCCATCTCCGGCGTGGGCCCGTCGAGGCGCGTCTCCACCGTCACCTCCACGGCGCCACTTCGCACCGTGAGCACCCGCACACGTTCCCCCGACACCGCGTAGTGGGGGTCCCGCCGTTGCAACCGGTCCTCCACGAGCTCCGCCAACCGGTGCTGCGTCGCCACGTGGACGTGGTCCGCCAGCACCCGCAACGCCGCCGCTAGAACCTCCTCGTCCCGCGGGATGCTCGGGCCCATGGCGACGCCTCCAACACCCTGGGGGGTCACCAAGGTTCCGGCCCGGAACCCTACGTGAGGTCGATGAGGTCGCTCCGCGTCACCATGCCCTGGATGGTGCCCGACGCATCCACCACAGGGAGGCACCCCACGTCCTCGTCCAGCATGCGCTGAGCCGCCTTCTGCGCCGGCATGCTCGGGGGAGCCGTCACCACGCGACGCTCCATCACGTCCTCCACCAGGAAGTTCCGGATCTGGTTCTCCTGATGGTTCGCAGGCACCTGGTCGCGGAACCGGGCGAACCCGAAGGCGAGGTCCATCTCCGTGATGACGCCCACCACCTTCCCCTCCGCGATGACGGGCAACCGCTCCACCTGCTCGTCCAGCATGATGCGGCGAGCGTGGACCACCCGGTCCTCCGGCTCCACCGAGTGGAGCTCCTGCACCATGAACTGCTCCAGGGGCGTCTGGTCCTCCACCAGGCCCAGGAGGTCCGCCTTCGTCACCACGCCCACGAGGTTCTCCCCGAAGAGCACCGGGAAGAGGCCGAGACCGTTCTCCTCCGTGAACCGGGTCCGGAGCTCCGACACGTCCGTGTCCGGCGTGAGCGCGTGGAACTCACGCTGCATCACGCTGGAGGCGTGCAGGGCGCTCGCGGGTTTCCCCGCGGACTTCAGGGACCCCAGCTCGTCGGCGATGTGCCCATCGCCGATGATGCCCACGACCTCCCCGTCCTCCGTGGCAGGGAGCTTCGAGATCCCGTGCTTCTCCATGAGGTTCAGGACCGTGCTCAGGTGCGTGTCCTTGTCCGCCGTCACCACGTCCTTCGTCATGATGTCCTTGATCTTCACCGGGGATCTCCTCCTAGCGTCGGTACGTGGGTGCCCCTGGGACGTTCACGGTGATCGAACCATGAGAACTCGGCTTGCCCGAAGGGACCCACCACGTACCCTATCACCCCGGCGCACCAAAAAAGGTTGCCCCTGAGCACCTCGGGCGCAACCTTCAAACCCCCTGCTCCTGCTTCCCACCTCCCATGGGGTCCTCCTACGAACGCGAGCTCAAGGGCATCCTCGCCGGGGACGAGGACGTGCTCCGCCGCACCACACGCACCCTGGACCCCGCGGCGGAGAAGGCGTACCGTTGGACCTCGACGAACCCCTTCCTCGTGGTCCGGGGCGCCGGGAGCCTCGGCGTGGACCTCGTGGCCCTCCGCCACGGCCTCGCCTTCCCCATCGAGGTGAAGGCAAGCAGCGAGGACACCGTGCGGTTCAGCGACTCCAGCGGCGCCTACCAGGAGCAAGCCGAGGAGATGGTGGAAGCCTGCGAGCGAAGCGGCCTCGTCCCCCTCTACGCCTTCCGGCTCAAGGGCCACCGCGGCGATGCGTGGCGCGTCTTCACCCTCCCCCTGGACGCCGACGCGCTCCCAGGGAAGACCCGCATCCTGCACCGGCGCATCCCCGCCGTACCCATGACCGGGCAGGGCAACTACGTGCTGCGCTGGCACCAGGGCCTTCCCCTCCACGAGCTCTTCAGGTACCTCGCGCATCTTACGGGATGACGACGACGCGACCTGGGTCAAGAAGGATGGAGCAGGGAGCGCCCCGGCGAACGACCCGACGCAAGTAGGGACACGATGGGGCGTAACACGGAGGCTTGACGGTACATCGAAGCCTGAGATCCCTGCTCCACAGGAAGGTCATCCCGTATCGTATATAAATCTACCTCTGGGGGGCTTCGTCGTCACCCTGCCGAAGAGCCCTCCATCGCACCAGCGCCCACACCACCACCCCCACCGCCAGGAGCACAAGCATCGCCGCCTCCGAGGGCGCCAACCACGTGTACACCTCGCTCGTCACCGGCGGCCCCACCAGCGTCCCGGGCTCGAGCACGAGCTCCCAGGACAACGTGTCCGTGTGCACGAGGACAGCCACCCACACGAACAACGCCCGGTTCACCACAGGCCACAGGAGCACGATCCCCCCGGTGAAGACGTCCATCAGCAGGTGGCTCCCCAGGTACACCGTGGCGATGACCCCCCACTCCGCCCGCTCCCACCCCTCCCCGTACCGGGACTCAGCCCACGCCCACACGGCCCCAGGCAGGAGGATGAAGACGTTGTGGAGGCTCGCCCGATGCACCCCCAACGCGAAGTCCAGGTCCGGGAGGAACGTCAGCGGAAGAAGCAGCAGGACCCTCCGGGGCGTGAAGCCCACCGCAAGCAACAGCAGCGTCGGCACCACACCGTGCACCACGAAGCTTGGCATCCGACCCCCGATGCACGGCCCGCCTCTTCACCCTTGGCCTCCCACAACATGGGCAACCACCGTTCAACACCCTTCAAGTGCTCCCCCCACCCCCATGGGGTTGCACCCGAGGCGGCTCCGCCCCCCCCCACCCCCCCACCGGCCGCCCCGGGTGCAGCGCACAACGCGCCCGGGCGGGACGGAACCCCCCTGTTTCCTTCGGTCCCCCGTGCAACCCCGTCCCGTCCGGTTCCTTCCTTCGCTTTGTTCAGTCAGGAACCGAACGGGGCCCTTCGGGCTTCCGCCCGACTTCTTCTCCACTTCGTTCCGACCAAGCCAGCCGGAACGGGAGCCGTCACTTCGTTCCGGCCCCCGCCCCGCGGCGATCTAGTTTTGTTCCGTATCAGCTGAACGACAGGGCCCATCCTCCCTCCTGGCGTCCTCTCAACCCTTCACGGAGCACCCCCGACACCCGCCCGGTGCACGCATGCCAACAGTTTATATGCACCAACCCGCATTGCAGAGGTGGATGCACAACCCGCGGAACCGCGGGCCCCGATAGGAGGGACGTCCTTGGGTGTAACCCAGCGTATCGCAACATCGAGCATCGGAAAGTTCTTGAAGAACATCTTCGGGCAGCAGGGCGACGTCAAGATCGGGATCTACGGCCCGCCCAACGCCGGCAAGACCACCCTGGCCAACCGCGTCGTACGCGACTGGGCCGGGGAGGTCATGGGCGCCGCGAGCGAGGTACCGCACGAGACCCGCCGTGTCCGCCGCAAGCACAACGTCGAGGTCCAGTACAACGGATCGAAGCTCAACATCGACGTCGTCGACACCCCCGGCATCGCCACGAAGATCGACTTCCACGAGTTCGTGGAAAGCTACGGGCAAAGCGAGGACGAGGGCAAGCGCCGAGCCAAGGAAGCCACCGAGGGCGTCGTCGAGGCCATCCGATGGCTCGACGACGTGGACGGCGTCATCCTCGTCATGGACTGCACCCAGGACCCCTTCAACCAGGTGAACGTCACCATCCTGGGGAACCTGGAAGCACGGAAGCTCCCGGTGCTCATCGCGGCGAACAAGATCGACCTCCCGGAATCGAGCCCCGCCACGCTCCGCACCGCCTTCCCACAGCACCCCGTGGTCCCCATCAGCGCCCTCACCGGGTACAACATCGACCGACTCTACGAGACCATGGTGAAGCACTTCAGGTGATCCCATGAACGCCCAAGGAGTGCGGATCCACCTCGTATCGCGCAGCATGACCACGAACATGACCACCCAGGAGAAGATCCGGTACATCCTCGACGAGGTGAAGGAGCAGAAGATCCTCGTCCTGGAGGACGGCCTCACCCCCATGGAGGAGGCGAAGCTCATCGAATCCACCATGGTGGAGATCGACCCCGACACCTTCATCGGCATCGAGATGGAGAGCCACCCCAAGCAGGACGACCAGGGGAACTGGTTCACGCGGCTCCTCCAACGCTCCAGCCCCTCCAGCATGACCGTGGTGGGCCCCGCCGACATGCTCCAAACCGTCCACAAGGACGGGTCCACCATCCAAGCCATGGTGGTCACGGGCCAGGCCGGCGAAGAGGTGCCCGTGGCGGGAGCCTGACCCATGCCACACCAGTGCATCAACTGCGGCGAGACCTTCCCCGAGGGGAGCACCGACCTCCTCCAGGGATGCCCAGAGTGCGAGGGCACCCGCTTCTTCTTCACCGAGACCGCTCTCGGCCCCGAGGAACGCGCCGAGCTCAAGCAGGAGACCAAGGCCGACATGCGGGAGGCCATCCGCAAGGCCCTCGAGAAACCCGACTACAACGACGAGGTGTGGAGCTGGGAGGAGAGGGAACGATGGCTCCGCCTCGAACCCGAGGACGTGCGCGAGGTCCTCGAGGAGGTCGTGGAGGAGGACGGCACCACCCCCAACCTCCAGGGGGACCAGACCCCCGAGGAAACGACGACGGACGGACCAAGCCCCGAGGCCCTGGCCAAGGCCAAAGCCCTCATGGAGGGCCGGACCCCAAGCGACGACGGTGACGCACCCTCCGAGGACGCATCCACCCCGGAACCCAAGGCCAGCGCCACCACCACGCCCGCTCCCGACGAACCGGCGAACCCCACCCGCCCCCTCCCCGCTGACGCAACACCCGAGGAGGCATCGGACGGCGAGGGCCCCACGAGCACCGTGCGCATCCGCGAGCCCGGGCGCTACGACATCGACGTGGAATCCCTCATGGACTCCAACCCCGTCATCGTGGAGAAGGACGGCACCTACATGGTGCACCTGCCCAGCGTCTTCACGAGCGTGGAGAAGGACCGGGCGCGCCTCCGCGGTGGGAAGAACCGCTCCCGCAACTGACCCCACCGCGCCCTCCCCCACCCCTCCTTGGGGGAGCGCTACCCCCTCCCCGTCCCTCCTTCACTCCTCCTCGGTGACCCCAGCCAGGGACCGCAGCTGCGCCTCCCCATCCTCCGGACCCCGAGCCACCAGGGCATCCCCCGCAAGCAAGCGCGTGAACTGCCCGGGACCGTACCGCCAGTCCCCACCGCGCCGCACCGCGATGACGCGCATCCCCGTCTCGGTGGCCACGTGCTCCTCCCCCAGGGTGGACCCATCCAACGTGCTCCCCTCCTGCACCACCACGCGCGTGATGATGACGTCGCTCTCCCGCATGCTCAACCGGAAGACCGGATGGAGCTCCACCTCACGCAACACCACATCGCAGATGGCCGCCGCGCCGTCCGCGATGACCTCCGCCGCCATGGACAACCGGATCATGGCAAGGCCCTGGTCCAACGTCACCTCCCCATCCTCGTAGGCCTCGAAAGCCAGGCGCTGCACCTGCGCATCGCGATCGTCGATGGTGTCCTCCAGCTCGAACACCTCCTCCGCGATCTCCCGGTTGTTGTACAGGAGGCTGCTGTACGCGAGGTCCACCATGAGCTCGCTCGTGTTCTTCATGTTCAGCAGCCGGTCCTCAAGGCTCCGCTCCACGTCATCCTCCGCCATCACGCATCCCCCCCGGGATCGCTCTCCACCCACGCGCGAAGCTCCTCCCCACCCTCGTCCGTGCCCCGCACCACGACGCTGTCCCCCTCGCGGAGCACGGTCTCGGGACCCGGACCGTACACCCACCTTCGACCCCGCCGGATGGCGATGACGCGCATCCCCGTCTCCGTCTCCACCTCCAGGTCCCCAAGGCTCTCCCCCGCCACCGGGCTCCCCTCCGGAACCCGGAGCTGACGAAGCTTCTCCTCCGCCCGGTTCAACATCCGCGGGAGGAAGGGCCTCGTCTCCAGGTGCTGCAGGAGGTCCACGATGTCCCCCGCCGCGTTGCTGATGTTCTCCGCCGCCTGCGCCACCTGCAGGATGCCCGCCAGTTGCTCGGCATCCTCCACCGTGCGCGCAGCCAACATCGCCGTGAGGCGGATGCGGTAGTTCAACGTGTCCATCCGGCGCTCCAGGTACCGCACCTCCGCCGCGATGTCCTCGTTGTCGAAGGCCACGGCGCTGTACGCCAGGTCCACGATGAGCTCGCTCACGTCCTTCATCTCCGTGAGGAGATCCTTCACGCTCGTGGGCTCGTACTCGATCTCCTCCAGGTCCGCAGGTTCCCCACGGAACCGTCGCCTTCCACGTGTCATGTGATCACTCCGTACGTTACCGTCAGCCACAGGATGCCCAGGAGGTCCCCCAGGCTCGTTACCACGGGCACCACCACGTTGTCCGGGTCGTGCCCCCGTCGGAACGCCACGAGCGCCGTGAACGTCGCCACCCCCACCAGGCTCACCGTGAGCAAGGTCCCCGTCACCAGCAGAAGCAGGAAGAGCCGACCCGGCGCCAGCCCAACCTCCACGCCCAGGAGCCACGAGCCCCCCCGCACCACGAGACCCGTGAAGGCGAAGGTGAAGACCCCCAGGAGGAGCGCCGTCACCACGTTCCGCCACAGCTCCGCACCCCGAAGGTCCGGGGAGATGGACCCGATGTGCAGGCCCGAGGCGATCCTTGCGCCCAGGATGCTTCCCACGTTCCCGCCTACGGCGTTCACCGCCGGCACAAGGAGGAGGAGCACGGGCACCGCGAAGAAGAACCCCTCCCACGTGTGCAGCACCTGCCCCGCCGCCACCTGGAACACGAGGAGCACCGCCAGGAGCGGTGCGGACTCCCGGACGATCCGCCGCGCATCGTACACCCCCAACTACGCCACCCCCAGGAGGAACCATGCGGTGCCGAAGAGGATCGCCAACGTCAGCACGTCCCCCACGGTGGCGAGGCCCGGCCCCGTGACGTTGTCCGGGTCCAGCCCGTACCGGTAGCTCAAGGTCACGATGCCCACCGTGATCCCCGCCAGGATGGCACCGCTCACGAGGCCCGCCACCGTCGCCACGAGGATCAGGAGACCCAGCGGCATCATCGCCAAGCCCAGGAGTTGGCTTGCCACCCACGCCAGCACCGCCGCCACCGCAGGCATCATCCCGGAGAGCGCAAGGCTCCCCAGGACGTTCTGCCGCACCTCCGGGTCCCACACGGCCCCCGGCTCGATGACGCCCAGGTGCACCGCGCTCCCCAACCGCGACCCCAGGCTCGCGTTGATGTTCCCCCGGAGCCCGATGAGGGGAGGCACGATGACGATGAGCCCCGGGAAGGCCCTCAGGAGCGGGATCATTCGCTGGAACACCACACCCGTCACCAGGCTCCCCAACGCCAGGAGAAGGAGGATGGGGAGCCCCTGCACGAGGAGGTCGTTCCCCCGGAGGAGGTCGCGCCCGATCCCCGGCATGCACGCCGGACCCCCTCAAGAAGCGTCCTGCTGCCCCGTGGACTGCCACCGCGCCACCTGCTCCGCCGTGATGGGCGGAGGCACGTCGGACCCGTCGCTCGCGGCGATGTAACGGTTCACCGCCTGCGCCAGCTCCTCGGGGTCCCGCCCCAGGAGGTCGTCCGCGCCCTCTACGTCCACCTTCGCGAGGATCTCCGCGTACACCTGGGAGATGCCCACGTGGTGGAGGAGCTCCGAGATGTGGATCCACTCGGCCATGAGCTCCGAGCTGATGTCCGTATCCTGACTCAGGCTCCAGGGGTCCTGCCCCAGGAGGTCCCGGGTGGTGTGGATCCCCGCCTCGTCCAGGTGGTCGGCGTAGATGCTTCCCACCCCGGGGAGGGACTCCACGGGGATGCCATCCTCCTGGCTCGTCTCGGTCACGCCGGGATCCGGTTCGACATCGTCCTCCTCCTCGGCGATCTCCGCCTCCTCCGGCGGCACCTCGAAGGACGTGGGGTCCTCCTCGACCTCCTGGGCCTCCTCGGGGGGGACATCCTCGTCCGGTTCCCCGGTGTCCTCGGCCTCGTCGACATCCTCGGTGGCGGCATCCTCGTCGGGTTCCTCGGCGACCTCGGCCTCCTCCACCGGAACGTCGTCACCGGGCTCGTCATCCTCCTCCTCGGCGTCATCCCTCTCGTCCCAGGGGAGCGCCATGGGGAGGTCGTCGTCCTCGTCCGTCACCTCGCCCAGGGACTCGAACTCCATGACGTCCTCCTCGTCCTCTTCCTCCTCGTCGAGCTCGAAGGTGAGGATCTCCTCCTCGCCGTCCTCCTCGTCGGGCTCCGATAACAGGGGCTCGGCTTCCAACTCCTCCCCCGTGTCCTCGGGTTCGTCCCAGGGTGCGTAAGCCTCCTCCGCCTCATCCTGGGTCACCTCCGAATCTTCCTCGTTGGTTGCGAGCTCCCCGGGGTCCACGAGCTCGAAGGCGTCGTCCTCCTCATCCTCCGGCCAATCCACGCTGTCGAAGGCGTCGTCCTCCTCATCCTCATCCCAGTCAAGCCAGAGGTCGTCGAGGTCCTCCTCGTCCTCCTCCGACGCCACGAGGTCGTCCTCGACCTCGTCCTCCGCCGTCGGCGGTGTGAACGTGAACTCGTCGTCCTCGACCTCTTCCTCAGCCTCTGCCTCGTCCGCCGCCTCCTCGTCGAGGTCCGTCTCGAGAAGGATGTCCCCGTCCTCCTCCGCGGCCTCAGGCTCATCCTCCAGGGTGGCGCCGGACGGCTCCCAACCGTCCTGGTGCGGTACCTCCCCCACGTACACGAAGCCCGCGAAGGCGTCGTCCTCCTCCTCGACCATCTCGGCCGTCTCCGCCTCCAGCTCCTCGACGGGCGCCGTCTCCACGAGGAGGTCAGGGGCCTCGTCCTCCCCCAGAACCCCCATGGTCCCGCATCCGGGGCAATCGTGCTCGAGGGGGCGCTCCCCCGTATCCTCCACATCGTACACGGTGCTACAGACGTCGCAGGTGAACGTGAGGACGTCCACGGGCTCCTCGCCCACGGCCGCAAGGTCCTCAGCCTCCAGGTCGTCGGCGGCGTCCCGGTACACGTGCTCGTCCGGCACCACGGTCACGGGCGCGGAATCTACATCGCCCGCATCCAGGAGAAGAACCTCCCGGGGAAGCTCCCCCGCGGGGGATCCGGACTCGTACACGAGGATCTCCCCCACGTCCTCCGGTTCCTCGAGCTCCTCGTCGTCCTCAGCCTCGAGCTCCTTGAGGTCCTCGAAGACCTCGATCTCGTCCTCCTCCGCCGCGTCACCGTCCTCGGAGGGTACAGCGACGCCGCCGGGAGGCTCGACCTGGGAGACGGGCTTGGGTTCCGGTCGCTCGACGACCACGGTGGCGTGCGTGATGCTCTTCGCCGTCACGTCCCGTTGGACCCGCCGGTCCAGCGACGCGAGGAGCTCGAGCTCCTCGTCATCGTCCGCGATCTGGCGCAGGACCTCTGCGGGAACGTAATCGAGGACGAGGCGGACCTTGTCGACGGGGTCTTGCGGAGGAGCGGAGGACACCATGGACTGACCCGGCGACGGATGCGGAACCGCGTCCATAAACCTTCCTATGAGGTCCCTGCCGCGCGAAGGAGCTCCCTAATCCCCTGGATACCAGGTGTTGTCCGGTGGCATCGGCCCCCGGGAGTCCGGAGGGCCGTGGTGCCCGCACGATTGAACGGATGGGGGGACTCCAGGCGTCGGGAGTCCGGAGGGCCGTGGTGCCCGCACGACTGAACGAAGTGAAGAAGTGCGGGCGTCGGGATTCGAACCCGAGCCGAGGGCTTGGAAGGCCCTAGTCCTACCAGGCTAGACTACGCCCGCGGGGGTGGGACGACGGGCGAAATGGCTCCATAGCTAAAAACCCAGCGCTATCCGCTTTGGAGGGTCGTCCCACCTCCTGTCCCCTGGGGGAGGGGATGGAGGATCCCCCGGGGACCATCTACTCAGTGGTGAGGGAGGGAAGCGCCACGGGAAGCCGGGCGCCGTCGGTCTGCACCAGGACCTCCAGGGGGTTCGCCCGGTCCGTCACCCGGTAGTCCCCGTAGTACATCACCATGTGCGCCCGCCCGTCGGGACCCAGGGCCGCACCCTGCACGTGAGCAGACGGCTCCGGCCCCTCGTCGAGGGCGAGGCTCACGTTCTGCACCACGGGTTCGCCGTTGGCGCCAACGCGGAGATGAGCGGCGTACCAGTCCGTGCCCTCGTCGCCCTCTTGCGCCCACGTAAGGAGCGCACCGGGCCCGTTCATGTTCCCGTCCATGTAGAGGCTCGTGGTGGGCGTGCCCACGTCCAGGGTGCGCACCTCGAAGCTTTCGCCGTCGTCGGTGCTCACCGCGACCTTGAGCTGGCCACGGCGCTCGCCGTCAGCGAGCTCCTCGGTGTTGTTCCGCACCCCCACGAACATGGTGCCCTCCGCGTCGAAGACCACCTGACCGTAGTTGCTGGTGCCGTTGCCGGTGTTCGTGACCTCCGTCACCGTCACCTGCTCCACGTGGTGGACGTTCTCGGCGTTCCCCTTCACGATGACGAGCTCCTCGTCCTGCACCTGTGGCACGGCGAAGAAGTGGTCATCTCGCATGTCGGGGATCCCGGGGATGTACCCGTTGCCCTCGCCGGCGCAGAGGTTCCACTCCGCGTCCAGCGGCTCCCCCATGCCCAGACCGGGACCGCCCACGGGCTGGGCCTTGGGCACGTCCATGGCGCCCACCTGCACCGGCCCGCCGCCGGGGTTGTTCACGAGGAGCAACTTCCCGTCGCCGTAGGCGGTCCAGGGTCGGTCGTTCACGTTGAGGTAGCTGCAGGAGTCGTCCATGCCGGTGGCCGCCTCTGCGCGGGCGGTCTGGGCCTGCACCTCGTCGTACGCGTTGGGGTTGTGGTAGCAGTGGAGCTCACCATCGTCGCACCACCCGTTCACGGGGAAGGTAGCCAGGGTGATGTCCACGCCCCACAGGCGCCCCTCGTCCCCGGCGACGAGGAAGATCTCGTCGCTGGGTGGGGGTGTGGCCCCGTGGAGGTCTGCGGGCATCTTCTGGTCCGCCAGGAAGGGAAGCTGCTCCCAGCTCTCCCCGTCGTCCTTGCTCATGAACACCGGGGCACCTGTGGTGTCCACGAGGATCGTGTGACCGGTAACGTAGATGACGCCGGTGTCCGAGACCTCCATGGTGGGCTCGTAGAGGTCCGCCTCGTACCCGACGGCGGCGTCCACGATGGTGGACTCGAAGGTGATGGACGCGTCCACGTCCAGCTTCACGTCCACGAGCTCATCCGGGTCCGGAAGCTCCACGGCGCTCGCCTGGAGGTCGTCGGAGGCGTCCTGGGCGCCCAGGCATCCGGCGGTGAGAAGGGACAGCGTGATGAGGAGGATGGTTCCCCTGTGCATGGCCGCGAGTGCGGGGAGGCCCTCTTAGGTGTTCCTGTGCAAGCCTCATCCATGGTGAACCCCGCGGGGTCCAGCTCGCGGACCGAGATGCACGGAAGGTCCTTCCACAAAGGTTATATCCATCCGTCGGTAGAGTTCCACCTCATGAGCTCCAAGGGCGAGGGAACCCGCATCATCGCGGGCGCCGTGCTCATCCTTCTGGGAGCCGCCATCATCACCGTCCCCTTCTTGCCCGGCGCCCCCGTGCAGGGCCTCGTGGGGAACGCAGCACCCGAAGCCGCCACCACCTGGGGCGCGGTGGGGGTGGGGGTGCTCATCGTGGTCCTGGGGTTCCTGGCCCTGCGCTCCGACGCCCACGAGGAGGATGCCTTCGAGGAGCTCGAACGACCCCAACCCGCACCGCGCCAGAGGCCCTCTGCATCGGCGAGCTCGAGCACGAGGAAGCAGGCGAAGCAACCCGCGAAGGAGGTGCCCGAGGACGTGAAACGCATGCGAGCCCTGGAAGCCCGGATCAAGAAGATCAACCGACGTATCAACCAGGCGAAGGTGAAGCTCGGCACCGGGAAGCTCAGCCCCGAGGGGTACAAACGCATCGTGGACGACCTCAGCGAGAAGCGCGCCAAGCTCGAGCAGGAGCGCGTGGACCTTGAGCTCGACAGCCAGGGCTACTAACCTCCTGACCCGCGTCGAAGCTTTCTTATACGTGACGCACGTATCCCCGGCCGCCGCACCCCCTGTGGGAGCGGCATAGTACCCCCTCCTACGGGCCCTTGGGGTAACTTGGTATCCTTGCGGCCTCGGGTGCCGTTGATCTGGGTTCAAATCCCAGGGGGCCCACTTCAACCTCCACTCAGATGTCCCTCCGGAGGTTGAAGTGCGCCCCGTGTTGCGTCTCATCCCGTCTCCCCCAACACGGGTGCGCCG
>CAZDGP010000010.1:0-8387 GCA_964505085.1 uncultured Thermoplasmatales archaeon | reverse complement strand
TTGAAGTGCGCCCCGTGTTGCGTCTCATCCCGTCTCCCCCAACACGGGTGCGCCGAGGAACCGCGAAGCGGTTCCGAGTCAACCTCCACTCAGATGTCCCTCCGGAGGTTGAAGTGCGCCCCGTGTTGCGTTTCATCCCGTCTCCCCCAACACGGGTGCGCCGCGGAAGGCCTGGAAGGGCTTCCGCGCCCATCCCAACCGTCCCTCAGATGTCTAGCTGGAAGGTTGGGATGCTCCCCGCGCCGAGTCTCAGTCCGTCGCCAGGCTCGCCCTCCCTCCTGCGTCGGGTCAGGCGAACCTGCCGGCCCTTCGGGCTCTCCTTCGGTTCGGGTGCGACACGAACTTGCAGAGCAAGCTCGCGCTCCTGTACCAAATGAACCGCAGCGCGGTTCCCCCCCTCCTCCATCACCAGTCTGGACCCAAGCACAGAACCCCCCCCTCCCACGAACGGACCCACAGGTGGTCGTTGGAAGGGCGTAAGAGGAAGTGCCGACGCGACGGGGGAGGCTGGGAGGCAAGAAGTCGCCGCGCCGGCAGGCCTTCCTCCGTTGGCATCCCTCATGAAGCTTGCTCCCAGAGGCCTCGAGGGGTGCGTGGGGAACCCCATCCCCTATCACAACCCTTTTCAACGGCAAGCATCATCCCAGCCACGGTCCCTATGCGCGTCCGTTCCCTCCTCATCATCTGCATCCTGATCCTCGTAGCGAGCCCCCTGGCAGCTGCCCAGACCGCGGACCCCGTGGTGGAGGTCACGCTCCAGGGCCTGCCCTCCGACCCCATCGTCCTGGAGTCGAACCAGAGCCAGGAGGTGACGGCCACCGTGGGCCTCATGGCTGACAACTTCGCCTGCACGGAGGAGGGCACCTTCCCCGTGAAGCTCAAGTTGGCAGCAACCCCCGGAGCCGTGGACGTCTTCACCGTCTCCCCGACACGGTTGAACTTCAGCGTCGCCCCCGGGGTCTACTCCCAGGCCACAGCCCCCTACAACAAGACCCTGGACTCCACCGTGACCCTCGCTGTGCAGGGCACCGTCCCCAACAACCACACCCACGAACCCACCCTCACCGCCACCTTCCTCCCCAGCGAGATCAGCGGGTGCCAGGCCAGCGGGGACTTCCCCGACGCGGAGGCCACGGGCACCTTCACGGTGCAGATGGTGGCTCCCCCGCCCCCGCCGCCAACGAACACCGGCGGCGAGGATGAGGGCAACGGCATGCCCGGACCCGGCCTCGCCACCGCCAGCCTGGCCCTCGTGGCGGCGGCCCTCGCCGCCCGTCGCAGGATGCGTTGACGCCACTCATCGGGAGCCGAAAGGGTTATCCCCGGGGTGCATGTTCCCCGTCCACCGAGGTACCCCCATGGGATTCAACCGCTTCGAACGCGCTCGCGTCATCGGTGCCCGCGCCCTCCAGGTGGGCATGGGTGCCCCCATCCTCCTCCACGACATCCCCCAGAACGTGCAGGACCCCGTGCGCATCGCCGAGCTCGAGTACGATGAGGGCATCATCCCCACCACGGTGAAGCTCTCGGGCACCCGCACCGTCACCGCGTGAGGCCCCACCATGGTCCGCATCACGGAGCTCACGGCACGCCGCATCCTGGACAGCCGAGGCAACCCCACGGTGGAGGTGGATGCCCGGGCTGGTGACGGCCTTGGACGAGCCGCCGCACCCAGCGGGGCAAGCACCGGGGCCCACGAGGTCGCCCCCTGGGCCAAGGGCGGGGTGGACGCGAGCCTCCGCGTGGCCCGCGAGGAGCTCTTCCCCGAACTCCAGGGCCTCGACGCTCGCGACCAAGCCGGCGTCGACGCCACCATCCGGGACGTGGACGGCACCCCCAACCTCCGCCACGTGGGCGGGAACCTCGCCGTGGCCACGAGCCTCGCGGTGGCGAAGGCCACCGCGGACCACCACGGCCTCCCCCTGTGGGCGCACCTGGGAGGTGCCCTCCCCCACGGGACCCCGAAGCCTCTGGGGAACGTGCTCGGCGGGGGCGCCCACGCCGTGGGCGGCACGGACATCCAGGAGTACCTCTGCGTCCCCCAGGGCCCCACAGCCCTCGCCAACGTGGAAGCCAACGCCTGGGTGCACGCACGCGTGGGGGAGCTCTTGAAGGAGAAGCTCCCCAGGACGAGCCTTGGGAAGGGCGACGAGGGTGCCTGGGTGGCGCCCCTGGGGAACGAGGAGGCGCTGGAGCTCGTGGCCCACGCCTGCCAGGAAGCCGCGGACGAGCACGGCTTCCCCGTGCGCCCCGCCCTGGACGTGGCCGCCACCGAGTTCCACGAGGACGGCACGTACCAGTACAGGGACCGCACCCTCACCGCCGACGAGCAGGTGGACTTCATCGCGGGGCTCGTGGAGGACCACGACCTCTACAGCGTGGAGGACGGCCTCGCCGAGGACGACTGGGACCACTGGAGCGACCTCACGGAGCGCGTGGGCCACCGCGCCCTCCTCGTGGGCGACGACCTCTTCACAACGGACCCCGAACGCGTCCAACGCGGCATCGACTCCCGCGCGGCGAACGCGGTGCTCGTGAAGCCCAACCAGATCGGCACCCTCACCCGCACCGTGGAGACGATCCGCCTCGCCCACGCCCACGGCCTCGAGACCATCATCAGCCACCGGAGCGGCGAGACCACCGACGCCACCATCGCCCACATCGGTGTCGCCTACGGGTGCGCCGGGATCAAGACCGGGGCCGTGGGTGGCGAGCGCATCGCGAAGCTCAACGAGCTCATACGCATCGAGGACGGTGCCTGAGCCCCGGACCCCACCTACAGAAAGGTTATAAGCGGGAAGGCTTGTTCCCCCTTGCTGTTCCAGCCTGGGAGACCCCTGGGCCGGGACGATTCACCCCTCACCCATCACGCTAAAAGACCGATACTCGGTCGAGGTGACCCCCCATGCCTGAAGCAACCGCAGAGCCTCAACAGCAGATCCCCGACGACGTGGAGACCCTCGTCCCCGAGGACGAGTACTTCTCCTGCGGGATCCACATCGGAACCCAGCACAAGAACGCCGACATGGAGCCCTTCATCTACCGCGTCCGCAACGATGGCCTCTTCGTCATCGACGTGCAGATCACGGACGCGCGGCTCCGTGCCGCCGTGGAGCTCCTCAGCCACTACGAGCCCGAGGAGGTCCTCTTCGTGAGCGCCCGCCAGTACGGCCAGAAACCCATCCGGGTCCTGAGCCGGCACCTGGGCACCATGGCCATCGCCGGCCGCTTCATGCCCGGCACCCTCACGAACCCCGAAACGACCCAGTACATCGAACCCGAGGCCATCGTCCTCACCGACCCCGCCGGGGACGCGCAGGCGCTCCGGGAGGCCGTGAACACCGGCATCCCCGTCATCGGTCTCTGCGACACGAACAACGAGACCCGAAACACGGACGTGGTCGTGCCCTGCAACAACAAGGGTCGCCGCAGCCTCGCCCTCGTGTACTGGGTCCTCACCCGGGAGCTCCGGAAGGCCTGGGACCTCGGGGAGGACAGCGGGTTCGACCTCACCGTGGACGACTTCGAGGCCAGCCTCTGACGACGCGCAACCCGAGGGACCATGCCCCGGGCCAGCGCTCCCGCCAAGGTCGTCCTCCTGGGCGAGCACGCCGTCGTGTACGGTGAGCCCGCCATCGCCGTGGCCGTGGACCTGCGGCTCACGGTCACCGCGGAGGAGGCCACCGGCGGCCACACCGTCAACGGTCATCCGCTGAACCCACGCTACCACGCGTTCCTCAAGGACGCCGTGGACCTGCACTGGGACGGCGGACCCCTCCGCTTCCGCACGGAGACCCGCATCCCCAGCGCAGCGGGCCTCGGTTCCAGCAGCGCCCTCACCGTGGCCACCGAAGCGGTCCTCGACGCGGTACGTGGCGAGGGGTTCGACGAGGAGCGCGTGGCCCGACGCGCCTTCGAGGCGGAACGGCACGCCCAGGGGGGTCAGGGGAGCCCCATGGACACGAGCATCGCCACCCACGGTCAGGCCATCCTCGTGGACCGGGAGAGGGGTCCCAACCACCTCTGGAGCATGAGCCGGGACGACGTCACCTGGCACTTCCACCACCTGGATTCCCCGCCCCTCACCCTCGTGCTTGGGCACACGGGGGAGAAGGGCAAGACCGCGAAGCAGGTGGCGAAGGTCCGACGCTTCATGGACCGCAGCGGTTTCGCCCGGGACGTGGTGGAGGAGATCGGCGAGGACACGCGCCGGGCCCGCCACCTCCTGGAGGAGGGGGACAAGGAGGGCCTCGGGGAGATCATGAACCGAACCCACCGGAACCTCACCATCCTGGGTGTCAGCACCGACAAGCTCGACCGCTTGGTGGAGGCCGTGCAGGATCACGCCTACGGCGCCAAGCTCACGGGGGCCGGCGGCGGCGGATGCATGGTGGCTCTCACCGACGACCCCGATGCCGTGAGCGACGCCATCGAGCGACAGGGCGGCCACCCCGTGGTGGCGAAGCTCGGGGCCCCCGGTGTCCAGGTGGAGGAGGCCCCATGACCTCCCGACCCGTCGTCGTGAAGCTCGGCGGGAGCGTCATCACGGACAAGGCCCACCTCCGGACGCTCCGGGAGGACCACCTCCAGCGCCTGGCGGGGGAGCTCGCCCAGGTGCAGGGCCCTCTCGTCGTGGTCCACGGCGCCGGAAGCTACGGGCACGTTCGCGCCCGGAAGCACCAGGTCGACGAGGGGACGGCGGGCCCCGCGACCTCACGGGACGCAAGCCAGGTGCGCCTGGACGTGGCGGAGCTCCACGGCCACGTGAACCAAGTCCTCCACGACGCGGGTCTCGCACCGGCCGGCATCCCCGGTGGCGCCCTCATGGAGCTCCGGGAGGGCGAGCTCGGGTCCTTCCACGCGGCATCGATCCCCACCCTCCTCGAGCATGGCTTCACCCCCGTCACCCACGGCGACGTGGCCCCCGACACCACCCGGGGCTTCGGCATCGTGAGCGGCGACGTCCTCGTGGAGCAACTCACCCGCGTCCTCCACCCCCGCCTCGTGGTCTTCGCCACCGACGTCCCGGGGGTCCTGGACGCTGACGACGCACCCATCCCGCACCTCACCCCCGACGACGCCCTCGATCTCACCACCGCCACCGGAAGCACCCACCCCGATGTCACCGGCGGCATGGCCGGGAAGCTCCGGCACATGGCCGGCATCGCCCGGGGCGGCACACCCGTGCGCGTCGTGGACGGCACCACCGCAGGCACCGTCCTCGGCGCCACCACCGGCACCCCTCTCACCGGCACCCTACTCAGCGCAGGAGGCGACCACGCGTGAACCCACCCCCCGAAGAGCACCCCGACGCCGACGTCACCACGAGCCGGAAGAAGGACCACGTGGACATCATCCTGGAGCAGGACACCGACGCGAAGCACAACGCGTGGGACGACGTCCAGCTCGTGCACGAGGCGCTGCCGGAGGTGGACCTCCACGACCTCGACATCGGTGTCAGCTTCCTCGACCACGACCTGGGGGCGCCCCTCATGATCGCCAGCATGACCGGCGGGTACCCCGACGCGGAGCGCATCAACGGGCGCCTCGCCCAGGCCGCCGCCGCCCACGGTCTCGCCATGGGCGTCGGAAGCCAACGCGCCGCCCTCGACGCGCCCGGCACCCGCGGCACCTTCAGCGTCATCCGGGACCACGACGTCCCCTTCGTCGCAGCCAACATCGGAGCCCCCCAGCTCATCCCCCAGGGGGACGAACCCGCCATCACGCGGGAGGACATCGACACCATCGTGAGCATGGTGGACGCCGACGCCCTCATCGTGCACCTCAACTACCTCCAGGAGGCCGTCCAACCCGAGGGGGACCTCGGTGCCCAGGGCGTGGAGGCGTGCATCCACGACCTGAGCCACGACCTCGACCTCCCCGTGGTGGCCAAGGAGACCGGCGCCGGCATCCGGGTCTCCACCGCGCGACGCCTCGTGGATGCCGGGGTGGCCGCCATCGACCTCGGCGGGTTGAGCGGCACCACCTTCGCCGCCGTGGAGCAGGTCCGAGCCCAGCAGGAGGAGCTCGACCGCCAGGCCCGGGTGGGCACGCTCTTCCGGGACTGGGGCATCCCCACACCCGTGAGCGTCGTGGACTGCGAGATCGTGGGCGTGCCCCTGGTGGCCACCGGCGGCCTCCAGTCCGGTTTGGACGTCGCCCGGGCCCTCAGCCTGGGAGCCCACCTCGGGGGGATGGCCAGCGCCGGCCTCTACGCCGCCGACCGCGGCGAGGGCGAGGCCGACGGGTTCTTCGAGCAGGTGCTCCACGAGCTCCGCACCGCCATGTTCCTCACCGGTTCCCGGGACCCCCACGGCCTGGCGAAGGCCCCCGTCGTGGTGGCGGGGGAGACCGCCACGTGGCTCAGGCGGTTGGGTCACGACCCCAACCGGCTCGCCCGGGGCCGCGCCGCACAACGCTGAGGGCGTTCCAGGCACCGCTTCCCCACCCTCCCACGGTGCGCTCGTGCGAAAGCCATATAACCAACCTCCCGCATCACGAGGCTAACCGGGTCGGTCAGTTTATAAGCTCCCGGGGGGTTCCCCCTCGGCACGACCACCCCCCAACGATCCCCTCGGAGACATCGCCATGGTCGAGTTCCAAGTCGTCGTCAACGATCCCGAATCCGGACGGAGCTTCCCCGTCACGGTGGAGGGACAGCACGCCAGTGTCCTCGTACGGAAGAAGATCGGGGACGAGGTGGACGGGATGTTCCTGGGTCTTCCCGGGTACACCGTCCAGATCACCGGAGGTAGCGACCGGGACGGGTTCCCCATGCGGCCCGAGCTCCCCACCGCCGGACGCAAGCGCATCCTCGTCTCGGAGAGCATCGGGTTCAGGAGCCCCACCTACGACGGGGAGCGCCGCAAGAAGACGTACCGGGGCCAAGAGATCGGGCCCGAGATCACGCAGATCAACGTGAAGGTGACGGACGCCGGTCCCAAACCCATCGCGGAGCACCTTGAGGGCGAGGAAGGATGAAGGTCCCCCGGCAGCCCGAGGTCAACATCGGCATGATCGGCCATGTCGACCACGGGAAGACCACGCTCACGCAAGCGCTGAGCGGCGAGTGGACCGACCGCCACAGCGAGGAGCTGAAGCGCGGTATCAGCATCAAGCTCGGGTACGCCGACGCGGCCTTCTACAAGTGCCCCGAATGCACGGGTCCCGAAGCCTACACGAACACCGAGAAGTGCCCCGAGCACAACGTGCCCACGGAGCTTCTGCGGACCATCAGCTTCGTGGACGCCCCCGGGCACGAGACCCTCATGGCCATCATGCTGAGCGGTGCCGCCATCATGGATGGCGCCGTGCTCCTGGTGAGCGCCACGGAGGAGTGCCCCCAACCGCAAACGAAGGAGCACCTCATGGCCATGGACCTCATCGGTGTGGAGAACATCGTGGTGGTCCAGAACAAGATCGATATCGTGAGCGAGGAGCGCGCTCTCGAATCCTACAACGAGATCAAGGAGTTCGTCAGCGGCACCGTGGCCGAGGACGCACCCATCATCCCCATCAGCGCGCAGCAGGAGGCGAACCTCGACATCCTCATCCAGACCCTGGAGGAGGTCATCCCCACACCGGAGCGCGACCCCGACCTCCCCGCGCGGATGCACGTTGCCCGGAGCTTCGACATCAACAAACCCGGCACCGGACCCGGGAAGCTCCAGGGAAGCATCATCGGAGGCACCCTGAACCAGGGGACCTTCCATGTGGGTGACGAGGTGGAGATCCGTCCCGGCCGCAAGATCGAGGAGCATGGCCGCACCCGCTGGGAACCCCTCCACACGGAGATCACGGGGCTCGTGGCCGGCGGCGCCGACTACGACGAGGTGCAACCCGGAGGCCTCGTGGGCATCGGCACGAAGCTCGATCCCAGCCTCGCCAAGAGCGACGGCCTCACGGGGAAGATGGCCGGCGCCCCCGGCAGCCTCCCCGACGTCCTCCACACCTTCACCATGGACCTCCACCTGCTGGAGCGCGTGGTGGGAAGCGACGAGGAGACCGAGGTGGAACCCGTGAAGACCACGGAACCCCTCATGCTCATCACCGGCACCGCCCGCACCGTGGGCGTCGTCTCGAGCGCCCGCGGCGACGAGGCCGAGGTGAAGCTCAAGCTCCCCATCTGCGCGGAGCCCGGGCAACGGGTGGCCGTGAGCCGCCGCCTGGGCACCCGATGGCGCCTCATCGGGTACGGGGTGATCCAGGGATGACGGCGGGGGAGGCTCCCACGGGTGACGAGGGGACGTCCGAACCACGCATCGTCATCCTGGACAGCAACGCCCTCATGATGCAGTTCCAGTTCCACGTGGATGTGGAATCGGAGCTCAAGCGCATCCTGGACTTCAACTACCGCATCGTGGTGCCGGACATCGTGGTGGAGGAGC
>CAZDGP010000009.1:35176-39737 GCA_964505085.1 uncultured Thermoplasmatales archaeon | reverse complement strand
TCTACGGCGCGGGGGCGCGCCACCGCCCTCTGGGGTTCGCTGCGCTCACCACCTCCGGGCGGCGGGTCCCCGGCTCCAGGGACGGAGCTAGTGAGCCGGGGCGCTCCGCTCCTCGCCCACGAGGAAGCGGGGCTCCCCACCGTCCACGGTGACGGCTCGCCAGGGCCCCACGTCACGGCCATCGGCATCCAGCGTGAGGTTCGCGTGATCTCCCGATTCTAGCGTCACGTTCCACGTGACGAGGGTCCGGGGCTCAAGGTTCCCGTCGACCACCCGCACCCACGCGCCTGGAGCGTCGAGGGGGGCGTCGCCGGTGACGGTGTCGGTGACGCGGAGGGTCGCGGTGGAGGTGCCGGTGTTCACCACGTGGAGTCCGGGGTCCACGCGCTCCACCTGCACGGGCGCGGGGGACGTGTCGAAGGTGGTGACGCGGAGCTCCACGCCGCCGGCGGGACCCACCTCGTCCACGTGCACGGTGTAGGCGCCGTGGGGGGCATCCCGGATGACGTGCGTCTCGGTGGCGCTCCCGGGGACGCCCGCGTCGGGACCCACGGTGGACCCGTCGGGGAGGGTCACGGTGACGTCGGCGTCGGGCATGAGCGTGGTGGCGTCGTCGATGCTCCACACGGCCTGCACCTGCACCATGTCCCCCTCCGTCACGGGGACGTCCAGGGTGCCTCCCAGGTCCACGTGGTGCTTCCGGGTGTCGAGCACGCGCTCGTCCCGGGCGTGGAGCCCGGCCTCCCGAAGCATGGTGCTCGCCACCGTGACCTCGTGGAGGTTCACGCTCCAGGGGTACGTGGCCTCCGAGTCGATGGCGCCCTCGGGCGTCCACGCGGGGGCGCCCCGGATGCTGAGGAAGGCGTCGTGGGTGCCGGGCCAGTACGCGATGACGTTGCTCGTGTTCCCCACGAGCTTGTAGTTCTCGTTGGGGCCGCCCGCGTACCCGCCGGCGGCATCCACCTCGTGGACGGTGAGCCACTGCATCTCGAGCACGTCCGTCATGACCTCCTCCTCGATGCGGGGCACCTCGGGGTAGAACGCGTCGAAGTCGTACCCCCCGTAAAGACCCTCGTTGTGGAGGTCCAGACCCGCGTCGGGTCGCACCGTCCAGAAGGCGTCCCGCACGGCGCGGGACTCGGGCTGCGTGAAGACCGCGTAGTCCCGGTTGAGGTCCACACCCAGGGCGTTCCCCCGGGTGAAGGCGTGGGCGCCGTCGGGGTTCACCACGGGCACGATGTGGATGGTGAGGCGCTCCAGAACGGTGGACCGCTGCTCCACGAGCTCCTTAACGATACTGGGCTTGCCGGGGGCGAGACGGGGCTCGTCGGCGGTGAGGTACTGGAGCACGTTCATGGCGGCCTCGGTGCCCGTGGGCTCGTTGCCGTGGTGCCGCGCCGCGATCCACAGCTCCCGCTCGCCCTCGCCGACGGTGACGAGGTGCAGGGGGCGGTCCTCCACGCTCGTCCCGATCTCCTTCACGGTCACGAGGGGGTGGGCCTCGAGGGTCGTCAGCTCCTCCACCACGTCCGCGGGGCTGCGGAGGCCGTCGTAGGCGCCGAGGACGGGTGCGGCCGCATCGGCGGGGTCGGGGGTGCTGGCGCTCTCCAGGGTGCTGGGCGTGAGGCACCCGGCGGTGAACAGGGTGAGGGCGATGACCAGGGGGATGAGGGCCTCCAAGCGCGTCATGGGTCAGGGTACGCGTTGGGGGAGGTAAAGGTTCGGGCGTCTGGGGGGGGTGGGGTGGAAGGGAAGGAGGAGGGGTGGGAGGAGGACAGGGGAACGACGAGCCCCATCACATGTTGAGGTCGCCGAAGTCCATGCGCTTCATGAGCTTCTTCTGCATCTTCCGGTTGCCGCTGAAGCCCTTCATGGTGCGCTTGCTCATGTTGTAGTACTTCAGGAGCTCCTTCACGTCCTTGGGTTCGACGCCGGCGCCCATGGCGATGCGGCGCACCCGGCTGGACTTGATCTCGTCAGGGTGCTCCATCTCGTACTGGGTCATGCTGTCCATGATGACCTGGAAGGCCTCCATGCGCTCCTTCGTCTGGTCCATCTGGCCGCCCTTGAGCTGGTCCTTCATGCCGCCCATGCCCGGCAGCATCTCCATGATCTTGTCCAGGGGCCCCATGCTGTTCAGCATGCTCATCTGCTCCCGGAGCTCCACGAGCGTGAACTTCCCGCTCATGATGCGCTGGGCCACGTCCTCGGCCTGCTCCTGGTCGTCCATGGCCTCCTGCGCCTTCTCCAGGAGCGTCTGGATGTCCCCCATGCCCAGGAGCCGGCTGATGAACCGCGCGGGGTCGAACTTCTCCAGGTCCGGCAGGTCCTCGCCGGTGCCGATGAAGACCACGGGGGCGCCGGTCTCGCTCACGGCGCTCAGGGCCCCGCCGCCCTTGGCGGTGCCGTCGAGCTTCGTGATGACGACGCCGCTCACGTCCACGGCGTCGTTGAAGGCCTTCGCCTGGGGGCCGGCCTGCTGGCCCACCTGGGCGTCGATGACGAGGAACTTCTCGTCGGGGTCCACGGCGTCGAAGATGCGCCGCATCTCCTGGATGAGGTCGTCCTCGAGCTTGTGGCGGCCCGACGTGTCCACGATGACGACGTCGCATCGGGGCTCCAGGTCCGCGAGCCCCTCCTCCACCACGCGCACGGCCTCGTCCGCTGTGGACTCCGCGTCGGGGTCCCCGTACACGGGCACGTCCACGCGGTCCCCCAGTTGCTTGAGCTGGTCGTAGGCGGCGGGACGGTGCACGTCCGCCGCGATGAGCCCGGGTTTGAGGCCCTTCCGCTGGAAGTACCGGGCGAGCTTCCCGGTGGTGGTGGTCTTACCCTGACCGTAGAGCCCCACCATCATGATGGTCTGGTCCTTGAGCTTCAGGTCCTTGGGCTCCCCCAGGATCTCCACGAGCTCGTCGTACACGATGCGGACCACGTGCTCGCGGCTGCTCATGCCCGCCGGCGGCTCCTCCGTGAGCGAGCGCTCCTTGATGTTGTTCGTGAGCTTCAGCGCGAGCTTCACGTTCACGTCCGCCTGGAGGAGCGCACGCTGGATGTCCCGCACGACGTCCTTCACGAGGTCTTCGTCGATGCGGTTCGCGTTGGCGACCTTCTTCAGGGTGGAGCGGAGGCGCTCTCCGAGGGAATCAAGGACCATGGGAACCTCAAGCCCCGTATCCCGGGTGAAGCCTCTTAAAGGTTGCCGGCGTCGGGGCGCCCGCGAGCCCGTTGGGGATGCGGCGCTAGCAAGGTCGGCCGGAACGGTTATGTCCCACTCGGTCGGTTCCCCAGCCATGCAGCGGAAGGCTTGGACGATGCTCCTCGGCCTGCTCCTGGCCACCACGGCCCTGGCGGGGTGCCTCGAGACCGCCCCGGTGGCCCTGGTGGGTCAGGACGGGCAGATCACGGCGATGCAGGCGGCCAACCACGGCGAGGACGTGGCCCTGGAGTGGCAGGATGACGCTGAGCTCCTGGCCCTGGGCGCCATCGAGTCCACCGAGAGCAAGGAACCGTGGTTCCACTCGAACGCGTCTACGTGGAACATGAGCGCCGACCCCAACGTGGGCGACGGCGAGGCGCCCGCCTGGGGGCTCGCCTACGTGTCCGAGAGCACCCAGCAGGCCCTTGGGTTCGTGGTGTGGGCCAACGGCAACATCACGCACCGCCAGAGCGAGGACTACGACGGTGACGATGAACCTCTCAGAGCTTGGGAGGTGGACAGCGACGACGCCCTGGAGGCCGCCCGCTCCAACGCCACCTTCCGGGATCTCGAGGAGGGCATGGGTGAGGAGCGCACGTACACGTACAGCCTCTTCCAGATGGATGACGAGGACCGGAACGAGAGCGCGGACGAGGGCCCCTGGAAGCCCAGCGAGGAGGGCACCGTCTGGATGATCATGGTGTGGGGTGGCGGCTCCAGCGGGGGCATGGCCTTCGTGGACGCCACCACCGGCGACGTGCTCTGGGTCATGGACTGGTCGAGCTTCGGGGGCTGGGGGGGCTGGGGATCCTGGAGCGGCTGGGGTGGGTCCTGGGGTGGCGACGACGACCAGAAGGAGACCCGCACCACGCACCAGGCATGCTACGAGGGCCGCCTCGAGAGCGGCTCCATGGAGGTCTCCTACGAGCTGCCCGTGGCGGATGGCGCCACCCACGCCGCCGTGGGGCTCGAGGCTGAGAAGGACCTCGCCACCGACAGCTTCGGCCTCTCGGTGGAGGACGCGGAGGGCAACACGGTGGAGCAGGAGAACTGGAACTCCGGCAGCGGAACCTCCATCTCGTACTCTTGGAACAGTATGGTGGACCCCGGGAACTACACCGTTACCCTCACCCTCGGGGATGCCAGCGTCGGCGTGGACTACACCCTCGGCACCTGGGCTGGCGAGCCCGGCCACGACGACACCGGGGGCTACGGTGAATGGGGCGGGTCCGGGGGCTGGTACGACAGCGACGAGGACGTCTGCAACGACGACTACTGACGGTGCGGGCGGGCTACAGGGTTCTACGAACCCTTCCGCCAGCACCTCCCATGCGGCTCCAAGCCGGTCGCCGCATGGAAGGC
>CAZDGP010000009.1:24139-35076 GCA_964505085.1 uncultured Thermoplasmatales archaeon | reverse complement strand
CCAGCACCTCCCATGCGGCTCCAAGCCGGTCGCCGCATGGAAGGCGCGGGGGGTCATAGAGTACGACGGATACGACCCCCTTCAACAGCGAGGGTCTGGCCGGTGACGTAGGCGGCGGCCTCCGAGCAGAGCCACGCCACCGCGCTCCCCACCTCCCGGGGCTCCGCCAACCGCCCCGCCGGGATCTCCTCCGTGAGCTCATCCAGGTCGCGACCGAGCTCCGCCAGGCGCTCCGTGGCCGTGTACCCGGGGGCCACGTTGTTCACCGTCACCCCGTCCCCCGCCACCTGCTGGCTCAGCGTCTTCGCCATGCCCGTGACGGCCATGCGGAGGCTGTTGCTGAGGAGCAGGTTCGGGATGGGCTCCAGCACGCTCACGCTCGTGACGTTCACCACCCGACCCCACCCCCGCTCCCGCATGGCCGGCACCGCCCCCCGGGCGAGACGCACCGCGCTCATGAGGGTGCGCTCCACGCCCGCCGACCACTCCCCATCCGAGAGGGAGAAGAGGTCGCCCTTCGGGGGGCCGCCGCAGTTCGCCACCAGGACCTCCGGGTCCCCCACTTGGTCCCGCGTGGCTTCCAGCACGTCCGTTACACCCTCGGCGGTGGCCACGTCCCCCGGCACCGCCACCGCCTCCGGCGCGCCCGCGGTCTCCAGCGCCGCCACGGCCTCCCGCAACTTCTCCTCGCCCCGCGCGTTCACGGCGAGGCGGCACCCCGCCTCCGCGAGCTCCGTGGCGGCGGCGAAGCCGATACCGCGGCTGCCACCCGTCACGAGCGCCACCCTGTCCTCGAGTCCGAGATCCATGGTGGGGTGAGGGACGGGCCCCCAGTTGAACCCCACGGTCCCCCCGCTCCCACCCCCTCGCCCCCGCGTCCCAAACGCTTAAAACCATCAACCCCTTGTCCAGGCGGTTCCCGTGGCCGAGACCAAGACCTCCAAGGGCAAGGATCGTGGGGAGGACGAGGAGGAAGAGTACGACTTCCCCGTCCCCGACTTCGACGAGGAGGCGTACCGTGAGAAGGAGATCAACCAGGCGTACATGACCTTCATCACCTTCGGCGTCGGCATCCTCACCGGCGTCCTCGCCCGCGTGGCGCAGCTCACGCTCCCCGGAAGCTGGTGGATCGGGTTCCTGCCCATCGCCGTGGCCCTCGCCAGCATGCGCTCCATGTTCGACGCCCTCGGGTACGGCGAGTACGCCGACGGATTCAAGGCCCTCGCCGGTCAGGCGTTCCTGCTCTTCTTCACGAGCTTCGCCGTGTGGGTCTTAGTATCCAACGCGCCCTCCCCGTTGGCGTGACGGCGCCGCCGGGCGCTCCGGCCGCTTGGCGCCCCTGCTCCACGTTCCACCATGGCTCACCACATCGAGCCTGCCGGCTCCCCCGCGTTGTGGTGTGACCGAGGCCCGAAGCTACCTGGAGGAGGGAAGGATGGGGAGAAGGGGGGGAAGGGGGCCGGGAGGTTGCTTGCGGGTTCAACCCTCGTGGGGGAGGGTGAGCACCGCGTCCTCGAAGACGACGCCGGTGCCATGGAGCAGGTACGCGTCGGCCCGGGTGTCACCCACGACCTCCGCCGGCCACCCGTTGGGGTCGAGCTTCACGTACCCGAAGCTGTTGTGCATGGCATCCCCGCTGGCGTGGCTCGTGGTCCACGTGGCGAGGCCGTCGGGCGTCGGCGTCCACTCCTGGAAGGCGAAGCCGTCCTCGAACTGGGCGTTGCTGGGGCCCATGGCGCCGTGGAGCCCGTACACCTCGTCCCCGAGCTCCAGGCCCACGCTGAAGGCCGGGCCCGTGGGGGCGGAGACGGCGCGGTTCACGTCCCCATCGAGGGCGGGGATCCCGTGGTCCTGCAGGAGGGACCGCGTCTCCGCGTCGGGCACGAGCGTTTCGAACTTCAGGAACGTGAAGGTGAAGCGGTCGTCCCGGAGCTCCTGGGGAGCCTCCACGGGCACGAAGATGCTCGCGTAGGGCGCGTCGGTGACGGTGCCGTTGACGCCGTCCACCTCGGCGCAGGAGAAGGCCTCCACGCCGAGGATGGCGTCGCCGCGGGGGTCCGGCGGCAGCCCGAACTCCTGGGGGCTCACGGCCCGGAACCCGTCGGGCAAGCGGTCGGAGAGGGCGTCGGCGTCCACGGGGATGAGCCCCAGGAACACCTCGCAGTCCCGGATGCCCCACGGGACCTCCTCTGGTGCAGCGTCCGCGGGGGTGTCGGTGACGGTGCCGGCGTCGGCGGGTTCCAGGTTCGAGGCGTCGATGCATCCGGCGGTGACGGTCACGAGGGCTAGCGCGATGACGAGGTGGGGAAGAACTCGGTTCATGCCTCCAGTCTCCACGGCCAGGACCTCCCGAGGGGGGATAAGGTTTGCGCTGGCGCGGATGACGCGGACCCTACCGTTGCCAGGGGTTGCGGGGGTCCAGGTACGCTGTGAGGAAGAGCGCGGTGCGCTCCTCCACGATGTCGGCGCCCGTGTGGATGCTCACGCCGTGGCGTTGGGCGGCCCGGTCCAGGTCCTTCCCCAGGCCCACATCGAGCACGCGGTCCCGGAGGAGGTCCTGGGCGTAGCGGTGGCGGCGTCGCCGCGTCACCACGAGGCGCCCGTCCTGCTCCCGCACGGGACCGAGGGCGTCGGGGTGGTCGGTCCACTTCTCCCGGAAGCGGTCCGCGTGCTCCCCCACGTCCATGGGGGGGCCGGGGTGCTCCTCGCCCTCCGGCAGCTCCAGGTCCTGCACCTCCACGAGCACCATGGGGTCCGGCTCCAGGGTGCTCTCGCTTGCACGCACCTTGAAGCCGTGGCGCTCCAGCAGGTCCACCACGGAGGCCTCGGCCTTCCGCACCTGGTCCCACAGGTGGTCCTCGAGCACCCCCGGGGCCGCGGGCAGGGTGAGGAGGAGCATCTCCCCGCGGCCGGAGGTGACGCGGTCCCGCAGCTCGCTCAGGGGGAGGGGCACGAGCTGCCGGGGGAAGAAGAACGTGAGCCGGGGCCGGTGCACGTAGGCGCGGCTCGCCTCGATGAAGCGCTCCAGCGTGGACCCCGCCACGGCGCTGGCGGCGTTGCGGTCCGGGTCCACGGGGTCGATGAAGACGAGGGCGTCGTCGAAGACGGGGTCCCCCTCCATGGGGGTGAGGGTGAGGCTCGTGCCGGGGCGCCACTTGTGAGCGGCCTCCAGGACACCCCGGAAGCTCCCGCACTTCAGCACCAGGAGCTCGGCGAGGTACCCGCTGAACCCCCGCACCCGGGCCTCGGCACCGTAGACGTTCACGCCGCGCATGAAGCGCTTGAGGAGGCGCACGTCGTCCCGCTGGTCCCGGTCCAGGTACGTGTTCACGTACTCGGTGTGGAAGGGTGTCCGGTCCACGGCGGAGCGGATGTGCTCCGGGTCCCGGACCCCGTAGGCGGGGACCACGTCGGCGTCGTACCCGCGGAACCGACCCTGGATGTAGGGGTGCTCCGCGTAGTTCTCCTGCCCGTCGGGGAGCACGGTGCGCCCGAGCTTGAGGCCCCGGGCCTCCAGCTCGTCCCGGGGCATCTCGGGGGGGAAGAGGGCGAAGACGTCGAGGTCCACGTGGTCGCGGAGGTACGTGCCCTTGCTCACGCTCCCCACCAACGCGACGTCCTCCACACCCAGCTCCCTCCCGGTCTCCAGGGTGCGGGCCACCAGCTCCTCCCCCGCCTGCCGGATGGCTTGCGCCTCCGAGGGGCTCGGCTTGATCCGTTGCTTCACGATGCGTTCCACGTCGATGACGCGGTCCACGAGGCCCGCCACCACGAGACCCATGGCCACGCCGGCGCCGACGCTGGTGGCCCAGTGGAGCGCCAGAACGAGGGGTGCTGCCACCATGGCGGCAGCGTAGACGAAGGCCCACGCCTGCAACCGGCGGTTGCGGCTGTGGCGTGTGGCGTTGGCGAGGAGGATGGCGAGGCCCACGTGGAAGGCGGGGAAGCCGTTGGTGGCGCTGGTGGTCCACTGGAGGAGCAGGTCGCTCAGGTGGGGCAGCGCCTCCGCCAGGGGGTTGGCCGTGCCCGCCCAGAGGTACACGTGCTCCACGGGGACCAGGAGGAAGAGGGGTAGGGTGAGGGCGTAGAGGAGCGGGTAGGAGAGGAGGTTCGCCCGGGCGGCGCGCTCCTCGTCCGTCACCAGGAGGAAGAGCGGCAGGAAGTACGTCATCCACGGGTGCACCACGAGGTACATGAGGGCTGCTGCCAGCACGACGGCCGAGGGGGTGGCGTCGTGGATGCCGGGGACGAGCGTCCCCTCGATGCCCTGGAGCGTGGCGGTGTGGTCCCGGTCGAGCCACGTGGTGACGAGGGGGTCCACCTGGACCTCCACCAGGTGCACCAGGAGCGTGAGGAGCGCCAGGAGGAGGAGCACGCCGTAGGTGGTCCAGAGGCGACGGATCGTCCGCCGCGTGAACCGGGGCTCGCGGGGTTGGAGGAAGAGCAGGAGGCCCGCCACCGTGAGGAGCACGTGGGCGGCCACCACCGCCAGGAGGGGGGAGATGGTCATGTTACGCCTCCAGGGGCACGGCGTCCACCACGGAGTACGTGGGGCCGCCGGGCCCCAGCTCGCTTCGCATGAGCACCAGGCGCTCCCAGGCGACCGTGCCCAGGGGCTCGTCCTCGTGGGAGCGCACGAGATCCTGCACGCGGTCCTTGCTTCGCGCGCTCTTCATCCGGGCCAGGGTGACGTGGGGGTGGAAGTCCCGACCCTCCGGGTCGAACCCCAGGGCGACGACGCCCTTCTCCAGGCGCTCCGCCACCTCCGCGAGGGCGGCGCCGTCCGCCTCCCGGAACCCCGCCCACAAGACGCGGATGTGGTCCAGGTGGGGGAAGACGCCTACGCCCTCCACGTGGAGGGTGCGGGGGGCGGCGTCGGCCACGGCCTGCTCCATGGCCTCCAGGATGCCGGGCACGCGATCCTCGGGGGTGTCCCCCAGGAACCTCATGGTGACATGGAGGTTCTCCAGGTCCACGAGGTTGAGGTCGGCGCCTGTGGCATCCAGCTCGCGCTGGAGGTCCCCCAGGGGTTCTGGGGGGTCCACCTCCACCGCGAGGAAGCCCCGGAACGACATGGGCGAGGGAGGGCCTGCCCCCGTGAAAAAGGTTGCCTTATCGCGGGAACGCTTATCATGCGCCAGTGCGCTGCGAGGTCCATGTCGGAGGCGGAGGCCTTCACGTGGCGCTTCTACGTGGGCGTCGGCGTGGTCCTGGGCGTGGGCACGTGGCTCCTGGGGTACCTCGGGTACGGCACGGCGAGCGTCGCCTACGGCGCGCTCTTCAGCGGGTTCCTCGTGACCCTGGGTGCCGCGTGCCTCTGGAACGCCGCCCGGTGCGGGGCCGTGCACTGCCGGGTGAGCGGTGCCCTCTACCTGGTGCTCGCGCCCCTGCCCGTGGTGGCGGGAAGCGGCCTCTTCCCGTTGCCCATGGGCGTGGTGTGGTTCCTCTTCGGTCTCGCCGCGGTCTCCGGCATGGCACTGGAGGCGTGGGAGGAGCGCCAGGCCCCCGGCGAACCTACTTGAAGCTTGCTGTTCCCCCCTTCCTCCCGTTACCACCTCCGGAACCCTTCTTGCCCCCCCAGGGGGCTGCCCGCCTCATGGCTCAGGCTGCCTCCACCCCGCGGACGGTGCAGGACCCCGACAGCGGCACGTACGGTATCCTCCTCTCCGTGGAGGGCACGCACCGCTTGGCGGTGGGGAGCCTCGGCGCCCTGCGCTTCCCCCCCGGAACGTACGTGTACACCGGCGGCGCCGCCCGGGGCCTCGCCAGCGCCGTGGACCGCCTCGTCCGCGCGGAGGGGTCGGGCCAACGCCACGTGGACCGCCTGGACCCCCTCGCTGCGGAGCGCGCGGCCGAGACCTTCCCGGGGGAGCCCGTGCCCTGCGAGCTCGCCACCCACATCGCCCGGTTGCCCGGCGCGCTCCCCGTGCTGGGTTTCGGGTCCACCGGGTGCTCGTGCCTCACCCACCTCTACGGGTTCCTGGACCAGGACCTCGACGAGGTCCGTAAGGGCCTCCGCTCGTGGTCCCCGGCACCGTAGCGTTCATCAACCCCGCGTGCGCTCCCCCGCCGTGAACCTCCTGCGGACCCGTGCTCCCGTGCACCTAGACGCCACCCTGCGGGGTGGGCAGTCCTTCCGCTGGACGACCCAGGGTTCCACCCTCCAGGGGGTGGCTCGGGGCCACCGCTTCCACCTGGAACCCCACCCCGAGGGCGTCCGTTGGCAGGCGGAACCCCGGGATGGCGCGGAGGCGGTGCTGCGGTCCTACCTCGACGTGGACTCCGGGTACATGGACGCCCTCGAGCGGTTGGCCCGGGACCCGCTCCTCGAGGATGCCGTGGCGCGGTACGGGGGGCTCCGGCTCCTCCACCAGGACCCCTGGGAGGCCACCGCGTGCTTCGTCCTCTCCAGCAACAACAACGTGCGCCGTCTGGAGGGCCTCGTCCACGACCTCGCCACGGCCCTCGGGGAGGCGCAACCGGGCGGTTGGCACGCATTCCCCGGGCCGGAGGCGGTGGTGGAGGCCGGCGAGTCCACCCTCCGGGAGCTCGGGTGCGGGTACCGCGCCCCCTACCTCCTGGGCACGGCGACGCAGGTGGCCGACGGCGAGGTGGACCTCCGGGCCCTCGCCGGGGCTCCCGTGGGGGAGGCGCGGCAGGTCCTGCGCACCCTCCCGGGGGTGGGGCCGAAGGTGGCGGACTGCATCCTCCTCTACGCGCTGGACCACCGCAGCGTCTTCCCCGTGGACCGGTGGACGGCCCGCTGGCTCCGGGAGGTGGGGTGTGTGGACGTGGACCCCGGGGACCCCCGGGACGTGCGGGCCTTCGCCCGGGACCGTTGGGGGATGGACGCGGGTCTCGCGCAGCAGTTCGCCTTCCACGCGTCCCGCCTCGAGGGCGTCCCCGGGCAACCGGGGCAACCCGCCCGGGCCCTGGGGGAGGATGCGTAGACGGCGGGACCGCAAAAGGTATGGGCGCAGGCACCGCTCGATGCTCGGGACCCCATCATGGCCGTCTTCCCCCTGGACCTCAACATCCTCGCCTCCCTCGCGCTCCTCGTCCTCGCCATCGCCTACGCGCTCACCGTGGGGCACTACCGGCGCCGCGTGGCGGAGCTCGCGGAGGCTCGGGACGAGGAGGAGTCCCGGCGCCGCAGCCTCAGCACCACGTACGGGCGCATCAGCGAGCAGTTCGCGCCCTTCATGGAGGACTACCCCCACGATCCGCAGAGCTTCCGCTTCCTCGGGAGCCCCATCGATGGGGTGCAGTTCACGGAGGACAAGGTGGTGCTCGTGGAGTTCAAGACGAACACGAGCCGCCTCACGCCGGAGCAGGCTCGGGTGAAGCGCCTGGTGGAGCAGGGTCGCGTGGAGTGGCTCACCTTCCGCATGACCGACGACGGCGAGTCCTCCGCCGGAGCCAGCCCCGACTTCTTGTCCTGACCCGGTCCTCACCCGGAACACGGCTCGCGTCCATCCCCGCTCGCGGGTGCCCTGCGATAGCCGCAACGTTTTCCCCTGCCGCGTCCATGGGTCCCGTGGTACCATGGCACCGGAGGACCGACTCGACGAGCTTGGCATCACCCTTCCCGAGGTCAGCGACCCCGTGGCAGCGTACAAGCCCTACCAGCGCGTGGGCACCCTCGTCTTCGTGAGCGGGCAACTGCCCTTCGACGATGGGGGGGACCTCACCCACGTGGGGAAGGTGGGGAGCACCCTCACCATCGAGGAGGGGTACGCGGCGGCTCGCCGCGCCGCCGTGAACGCCATCGCGGCGTTGAACGCGGCGGCGGGCGGGCACCTGGAGCTCGTGACGCAGATCGTGCGCGTGGAGGGTCACGTGGCGAGCGCCGAGGGCTTCACGGACCAACCGCAGGTGGTGAACGGGGCGAGCGAGCTCCTGGGGGAGGTCTTCGGTGCCGCGGGGGAGCACGCTCGCGTGGCCCTGGGCGCCAACGAGCTTCCGTTGGGCACGCCGGTGGAGGTGGCGCTCATCGCGGAGGTGCAGGTGCCGGGCACGGGCATCCACGACCCCGACGACGACATCGACGTGCAGGGTGCTTGACGCTGTGGGTCGTGGTGGGGCGCGCCGTGGCAGGCGGTGACTCGCGCCACCAAAACCCTTAGGCCCCCCGGGGTCATCGCGGGGCAACCGGGTGCTGTCATGGAGTTCCAACTCACCGAGGATCAGAAGGCGGTCAAGGCCAACGTGCGGGCGTTCATCGAGAAGGAGGTGAACCCCCACATCGAGGCGTGGGAGGAGGCGGGGGACATCCCCCACGAGGTCTTCGAGAAGATGGGTCGGCAGGGGATCCTGGGCGGCCCCATCCCCGAGGAGTACGGGGGGATGGGCCTCGACTACCTCACGTACGCGCTCATCACGGAGGAGGTGGGGCGGGGGTGCTCGAGCCTGCGCACGACGCTCAGCGTGAACACGAGCCTCTTCGGCATGAACGTCCTCATGTTCGGGAGCGAGGAGCAGAAGCAGCGGTACCTCCCCAAGATCGCCAGCGGCGAGGGTCGGGGCGCGTGGGCGCTCACGGAGCCCCAGAGCGGAAGCGACGCCGCCGGCATGCGGTCCACGGCGGAGCGGGATGGGGACGAGTGGGTGCTGAACGGGCACAAGATGTGGATCAGCGACGGCGGCAAGGCCGACTACCACGTGGTGTACGCTCGCACGAACGCGTGGGACCCGCGGGAGAAGCGCCAGGGCATCAACGCCTTCATCGTGCACAAGGACGACCCCGGGTTCGAGGTGGGGAGCGTGGAGGCGAAGCGGAAGCTCGGGCTCCGCGCAAGCCCCACGGCGGAGCTCCTCTACGATGACTGCCGCATCCCGGCGGACCGCATCATCGGCGAGGAGGGGAGCGGGTGGGAGCAGGCGAACGCCGTGCTGAACGGCGGTCGGTTGAGCGTGGCGGCGGGGGCGCTGGGCATCATGGAGGCGGCCTTCGACCACACCATGGACTACGTGCGGGAGCGGGAGGCCTTCGGGCAACGCATCGGGGACTTCCAGCTCGTGAAGGAGCACCTCGCGTACATGAAGCTCCAGATCGAGGAGACGCGGCTCCTGGTGTACCGGGCGGCGTGGAAGCGCGCGGAGGGCATCGAGCACCGGGTGGACGTGAGCCTCGCGAAGCTCAAGGCCGCGGAGGCCTGCATGGATGTCACGGAGCGCGCGGTGCAGCTCCACGGCGGCAACGGGTACAGCGGCGAGTACCCGGTGGAGCGGCTCTTCCGGGACTCGAAGATCATCGGCATCTACGAGGGCACCAACGAGATCCACAAGTTGATCATCGGTGGGGCGTTGCTCGACGACGCATAGCGGAGGAGAGCAACCACCCGTGGACGCCGACCGACGAAGGAGGGAGGCGGGTGCGGGTGGGTTCCTGGACCCTTCCTGACCCCGCCAGGAGCCGACCGGTTCAGGAGGGGGGTTCCAGACCCGTGACATCCCGGTAGACTTGGTCGTTGAGATGGCGCCCGAACTGCTTGTGGAAGGTCTTGTAGTTCCACACCTCGCTCGTACGGGGATCCGGGAGACCCGCGTCGTACCATGCCTCGAGAGCTGCCACGAGGTCCAGGTCCGGGTGGTGGTAGAACCTCACGCGGCCGACCTCCGGAGCGGGGAGGGAGCTTGCCCAGTCCGCGATGACGCGGGTGTCGTCGCCAGGGCAGAGGAGGACGCCGATCAGCCAGGAACGGGGGAGGGACGGCACCGGCGGGAGGTCCCCGGGGGCTCGCTGCGATCAACACGCGCTGAACGTGCCGGACCTCCTGCGCCTGGATGGTTAGGCAGGGGTCCCTCGTGGCGACGACCCATCCGGTGGTGTTGGGGTGGTGGGACCGGACGGTCTCCGTGTAGTTCGGGGGGCCGCCCATGCAGGCGGGGACGACGGGAAACTACTTATACACGCGGTTACACAACGTGTGTTGTGCCAACGCGGAGCCAACCCTACGCTGTGGACCCTCCCGAGCCGGACCTACCGAAGGCGCTCGCCATCTCCATCCTTGGGCGGGACACGGACCTCGACCGGCGGATCCTGTCGGCTCTCGCCGAGGAGCCGCATCGGTACTCGGAGCTGAAACCCCTCCTTGGCGGCCGAGGGGACCACAACCTCACGGTGGCGCTCCAGCGGCTCCAGGACAAGGGGGTCGTGGAGCGGCGGACGAGCGCTCGGGAGCATCCGGTCGTGCACCGCTACAGCCTGTCGTCCCTTGGTGAGCACGTCCTCCGGTACGTGGAGGGGATCGAAGCCCTCACCATGTGAGGTACCCCCCTCCATACCGAAGACCTATACCCTGGCACCGCCCATCCGGGCCCGATGGTCGAGGAACTGGACGCCCGCGAGTTCGACGCGGCGAGGGACACCGACGGCGCTGTGACGCCGGTGCTCTTCTGGGCCACCTGGTGCGGGTACTGCTCTCGCTTCAAGCCCCACTTCGAGGACGCCGCGGACGGGAGCTCCCTGAGGTTCCTCAGCGTGGACGTGAGCGACGAGTCCAGCCCCGCATGGGACGACTACGGTGTGACGGTGGTGCCCACGGTGGTGCTCTTCGAGGATGGGGAGGAGGTGGACCGCATCGAGGGCATCCTGGGTGCAGATCACCTGGACGCGCTCCTCTCCGGCCACGTCTCCGCCTAGCGCCCGCAGGACTCCGCGCCCGTTCTCCCATCCTTGCACTTTCGACACCCTCAAGTGCCCCCTCTGCCGTGGAGGGGGTGAGGATCCCCATGGGAGAGAAAGCGTACAAGGTCACGCAGGTCGTGGGCACGAGCACCAAGAGCCTCGAGGACGCCATCGAGACGGCGGTGGAGCGCGCGGGCGGCACGCTCCGCGGGCTCTCGTGGTTCGAGGTGGTGGAGCAGCGGGGGCGCTTGAACGACGACGGTGTCGAGGAGTACCAGGTGAAGCTGGACATCGGGTTCAAGCTCGA
>CAZDGP010000009.1:0-24039 GCA_964505085.1 uncultured Thermoplasmatales archaeon | reverse complement strand
GGGGCTTCCGGTGGATTCAAACCCCCCTGCGCCCTTCCCCGCCGCGATGACGCCCGCGGAAGACGACGGCGACCCCCAGGTCCTGGCCTTCACGGGGATGCCCGGCGCCGGCAAGAGCCTCGCCGTGGAGGTGGCGAAGGAAAGGGACCTGCCCGTGGCCCGCATGGGCGATGCCATCTGGGCCGAGGTGGAGCGCCGCGGCCTGGAGTTCAACGAGGAGAACGTGGGCCGCGTCGCCACGGGGATGCGGGAGGAGCACGGGCCCGGCATCTGGGCGGAACGCACCCTGGAGCGCATCCGGGGAACCGACGCCCGCACCGTCGTCATCGACGGCGTCCGCACCCTCGAGGAGATCAGCACCTTCCGGGAGGCCCTGGGCGACGACTTCACCCTCGTCGCCGTCCACGCAAGCCCCGCCACGCGCCGGGAGCGCCTCCTGGGGCGGGGACGGGAGGACGACGTGGCGGGGGAGGAGGAGTTCCGCGCCCGGGACGAGCGGGAGCTCGGCTGGGGGTTGGGCCGCGCCATCGCCCTGGCGGACATCATGCTCGTGAACGAGTCCACCCCCGAGGCCTTCCGCACCAAGGTGGAGGCGCTCCTGGAACGCACCGACCCCGCACCCCCCGATGCCTCGTCGTGACACCCTCGCCGCCACCAACCCTTATGCCTCCCCGCACCCTTCCCGCGGCACCGGGTGCCCGTCGTGACGCTCCAGCGAAAGGCCGTCCAGGGGGTGGCGTGGAACGCCGCCGGCGAGTGGGGCCGCGTCCTCGTGGCCTTCCTCGTCTTCGCGGCCCTCGCCCACATCCTGGCGCCGCGAGCCTTCGGCCTCGTGGCCCTGGGCCTCGCCCTCGTGGGTGTGGCGAAGATCCTCACCGAGCAGGGTCTCGTGGACGCCCTCATCCAGCGCGAGGACCCCGAGCCCGGACACCACGACACCGTCTTCTGGACGCTGCTCCTCGCCGGCGCCGCCCTCACGGGGCTCGTGGTCCTCGCCGCGCCCTTCCTCGCCACCCTCCTCCGTGACGAGGCCCTGGGCCCCGTGCTCCGGTGGCTTGCACCCCTCTTCGTGCTCCACGCCCTCGTGGCCGTGCAGGAGGCCGTCCTCAAGCGGGACCTCGACTTCAAGAGCCTCGCCCTCCGCAACCTCGCCGGCGTCGTCGTGGGCGGCGGCGTCGCCCTGGGCCTCGCCCTCGCTGGTTACGGCGTGTGGGCTCTCGTGGCGCAGCAGCTCGCCATCGGCACCACCGACGTCCTCGTGCTCTGGGGTGCGAGCTCCTGGCGCCCCGGTCTCCGAGCGAGCGCGCGCCACCTGCGGGAGCTCTGGAGCTTCGGCGCGCCCGTGACCCTGACGAACCTCCTGGGGTACGCGCGGGAGAAGAGCGACGACCTCATCATCGGCGCCGTGCTCGGCGCCACGGCCCTCGGGTACTACGTGGTGGCGTACCGCATCCTGGAGGCGCTCCGGGACCTCCTCACGGGCGTCGTGGGGAAGGTGGCCTTCCCCGCCATGAGCCGCCTGGAGGGCGACGGCGACGCCGTGGGCGAGATGTACCTGGACACCGTGGGCTGGACGAGCCTCCTCGCCCTCCCCGCGTTCCTGGGCGCCCTCGTGGTGGCGCCCACCCTCGTCCCCGTGGTCTACGGGCCCACGTGGACCCCCAGCGTCCCCGTGGTGCAGGTCCTGCTCCTCGCCGGCCTCGCGTACGTGGCGCTCTGGCCCCGTCCCGCCCTCCTCGCCATGGGGAAGCCCCGGTGGGAGCTCATGGTGGCGGCGCTGGAGGCCACCCTCACGGTGACGGCGTTCCTGGTGGCGGTGCGCTGGGGCCTCGTGGCCGTGGCCGCGGGCTTCGTGGCAAGCCGCTTCCTCACCGCCCCCCTTGTGGTGTCCATGCTCCACCGCCTCACGGGGCTCACGTGGCGGGACCTCGGCCGGAGCCTCCTCCCGAGCCTCCTCACCAGCGTCCCCATGGCCCTCCTCGTGCTCCTCGTCACCGGCGCCATGCCACCCCTCCCCGGGATCCTGCTCCTGGTGGCCCAGGTGGTGCTGGGCGTCGCCGTGTACGCGGTGCTCCTCCGCGTGGTGGCGCCCGGCCGCTTCCGGGAGGGCCTCCAGGTGGCTCGCAACCTCCTCACCCCCAGGGAGGGGGCGGCCTGATGCGGGTCCTCCACGTGCCGGACGTCCGGGATGCCAACCCCTACCAGCACCGGCTGGCGGAGGCCCTGCAGGCCCGGGGCGTCACCGTGGACCACGCCTCCAGCCACGCCTTCCCCCTCACCCACGTGCTCCCGCCCTCCCGCCGACCGGAGATCCTGCACCTCCACTGGGCCCACCCCTTCCTCCTGGCGGACAACCCCCTCCTCGCCCGGAGCAAGGCCCGGCTCGTGCCACGGGTCCTCGGGAGCCTCAGGCGGTTGGGCGTGGGCCTCGTCTGGACCGTGCACAACCTCAGCGAGCACGCGGCCCGCCACCCCCAGGTGGAGCTCGAGGCGCGGCGACGCCTCGCCCGCACCGTGAACGCGCTCCTCACCCACTGCCCCGCCGCCCGGGACGCTGTGGTGGACACCTACAACGTGGACCCCGCGAAGGTGCACGTGGCACCCCACGGACCCCTGGAGGTTGCCCCCGGGGCCGCCGTGGACGGGGAGGCCGCCCGGGACGCCCTGGACCTGGATCCTGGCGCCCGCGTGCTCCTCCATGCGGGGAAGCTCCGAGCGTACAAGGGCGTCACGGACCTCCTGGAGGCCTTCCGGGATGTGGAGGGGGACGCCATGGTCCTCGTCGCCGGCGAACCCGCCTCCCCGCAGCTCCGGGAGCGCCTCACCACCATGGCGGCCGAGGATGCGCGGGTCCGGTTGGACCTCCGGTTCCTCCCCCAGGCGGACCTCACGCGTGCCCTCGCCGCCGCCGACGTCCTCGCGCTCCCGTACCGCCGCATCCTCACGAGCGGCACCGTGCATCTGGGCCTCCACCACGGCGTACCCATCCTGGCACCCCGCTTGGGATGCATCCCCCACGCCGTGGGCTCCGCCGACGACCTCCTTTACGACCCCGAGGACCCCGGGGGGTTGCGGGAGGCCCTCCGGGAGGCGGTGACTCGGGACCTCGATCCCTTGAGGGAGGCTACGAGGGCGCGAGCCCGCGCCCTCCCCACGTGGGCCGACGCCGCCGAGGCCGTCCACACCGTGTACGAGCGCATCACGTAGGCTGGGGCGGTTCCGCCACGAGGTCGTCGGGGCCCTCATCCTGCAACCTCGCCATGACGCGGTCCCGCTCGGCCTCCGTGAGGGCGGTGTGGAAGCGGTGCCCGTTCCGGTTCGTCACCGCCTCCAGCACCCCGGATTTCCACGTTTCCCCCGCCTCCACCAGCGCCTCCGCGCCCTCCCGGCGATCCCCCAACCCCTGGGGTTCCGGGGGGAGGTCCAGGTGGGTGAGGATGCGCTCGAGACCTGTCTCGGGGTCCTCCGTCACCTCCTCGTACCGCACGAGCAGGTGCCGGGGATCGTCCCGGTGCGTGAGGCTCCGTTCCACGTCCTGGAGCCACCGCGTCATGCACCTCTCCAGGCTCCGGGCCCCGCCCCAGGCCTCGGGGTGCCGGTGCGTGACGTCGTGGAGGCTCGCCACCACGTCGGGGCCGTTCCGGAGCACGTGCACGAACCGCGCCTCCGGCACGTGGCGCATCAGGAGGTCCACGTGGTGGAGGTGCGCCGGGGTCTTCTCCACCCACGCGGTGGCGCCTGCGTCCTCGGCGAGGCGGTCGAGGACGCGGACGAGACCCTGCACCATGTGGCGGTGGCGCAGGGGCCACCGGGGCACGAGGTGCGCGAGGTCCTGGCGATCCGCGGTCTCCAGGACGGTGTGGAGGTGCCGGCGGTTCCGGGGGTGCACGAAACCCAGGCGGTTCAGGACGTGGTCCTCGTGGATGCTCCGGGTGAGGACGTGGGTCTCGGGGAAGCTCACCACGCTCGGGTGGGCGGCGACGAGGGACTGCACGAGGGTGGTGCCGCTCCGGGGGCATCCCACGAGGAACGCCCGCTGCACCTAGGTGCCTCCCGGGTGGGGTCGCCAGTGGGTGAGGTCCCGGTCCAGGAGCTCCTCCAACGCCAGCACGTCCTCGCGGTACGCCTCGGCGAGGTGCTCCGCGGCGGCCTCGGGCACGTCTCGGGGTTGGAGGTTCCAGGCTTCCACGCGCCGCAGCAACGCGTCCACCCCGGGCACGTTCCGGGCGAGGCGCGCCGGTGCGCTGTGGAGGCCCCGCTGGAGCCCGTGGGACCGGGGGATGCCGCTGGCGTTCCACCGCGTGGTGACGTCGGGTTCGTGGGTGGGGTCCACACCCAGGAACCGGTGGATGCCTCGGAGGGTGCCCACGGGGTCCGCCCGCAGGTCGTCGAAGAGCGTGATGTGCAGTTGCTCCCGGGGGAAGCGGTCCAGGAACCGCGTGAGGTGCCGGTGGTAGAACCCCTTCTCCCGGTACCAGTAGTAGGGCCCCCACCCCGCCTCCCGCCGCGCATCCTCCGCGTCCAACGCCTCTTGGAACGCGGGTTCGGGTTCCCGGGCGAGGCGCACCATGTTCTTGAAGTCGCTCCAGGCCCGCTCCACGGGATCCCGCAGGATGCAGACGAGGTTGATGTCGGGGACGAGCTCGTGGATGTTCCCGGGGGCGTCGGGGTGGAAGAGGTAGAGGGGGGAGGCCTCCCCCACGGCGGGTTCCCCGTCGACGCCCTCGAACTGCGCCTCGTACCCCGCGAGGCTCGTGACGCTCCACCGGTTGATGGTGGCCTCGTCCCCCGGGCCCACGTACGCGGGGGGGTCGTGGCGGAAGGCCAGGAACTTCGTCTCCTTGAGAGGCGTCACGTAGACGTCCGGGTGCTCCCCCAGGTACCGGTGGAGGCTCGTGGTGCCGCTGCGGGGCGCCCCGATGACGAGGAAGTTCGGGAGCATGCTCGATGCGGGAGGAGCCCCGCCGGGTTTCAACCTGTCGCCCCGCGGTGCGGAACCTTCATACCCTCGCCGGGGGGATACGCGGGTGGTGACGCCCCCCGTGGCTCCGTTGGTGAGCGTCGTGGTCCCCGTGCGGAACCGGCCCCGCGTCCTGCAGCGGGCGGTGGAGACCGCGTTAGAGCAGTCCTTCCAGGACCTGGAGGTCGTGGTGGTGGACGATGCCAGCACCGACGCTACCTTGGAGGTGGCCCAGGGCTTCACGGATGAGCGCGTGCGCGTGGTGGCGCTGCCGGAGCGGGGGGGTGCGGCGGCGGCGCGGAACCGGGGCATCGATGAGGCACGGGGGGAGCTTGTGGCGTTCCTGGACAGCGACGACACGTGGCATCCCACGAAGCTCCAGCGTCAGGTGGACCACTACCGGGGGCTGGGCGCGTCCTTCGGCGTGGTGTACACGGGGTACTGGGAGGTGGAGGATGGCGATGCGCGCCTCGGGCAGGTGCCCCGGGCCCGGGGGGACCTCAGCCGCGCGCTCCTCCACCACGACCACCTGAGCCCCACGAGCACCGTCATGGTGGAGACCGAGGCCCTGCGGGCGGTGGGCGGCTTCGACGAGGACCTGCCGGCGCGGCAGGACTACGACCTGTGGTTGCGGTTGAGCGAGCACGTGCTCTTCGACCACGTGCAGGACCCTCTGGTGACGCTCCACATCCGCGGCGACAGCATCACGAGCGACGTGGAGGCTCGCGTCCGGGGGCACGAGCGCGTGCTGGAGAAGGTGGAGCACCGCATCCGGGAGCTGGCGCCCCGGGAGCGGGACCAGGTGCGGGCGAACCACGCCTTCACCATGGGGCTGCACCTCCACGAGCACGGGGAGCGCGAACGGGCGCGGGAGCGGTTGCGGGAGGCGCTGCGGTTGAACCCGCGCCACGGGAAGGCCTGGGTGGTGCTGGCGGCGGCGACGCTCGGTGTGCCCACGGACCACCCGTGGATGTGGCGGTTGCGGGACGGGTGGAAGCGGGTGAGCACCGGGGTGGAGGCCTCGCCTCCGCCGCAAATGCCTTGAGGGGCCTCGGGGGTGGGGGGCGCGTGGTCACCGTCACCGTCCGCGCGCCCGTGCACCCCACGGAGGATCCTGCCCGCGTCGAGGAGGCTGTATTGAACCTCTTCCCGCGGGGGGACCTGGAGGTGCGTCCCCGGGAGGTCGTCCTCACGAACGCGGACCTCGAGGGGTTGCGGGAGCTCCTGTGGAGCCACCAGATCGTGGACACAGCCCGGGACGTCATGCTCCGGGGTCACCACGGCACCACGGTGACGTTCCACCTGGGGAAGCAGGCGGCGTACGCTGGGAAGCCCCACGTGGGCGCGGAGCGTGCCCCCCTGGGAAGCCTGGAGGTCACGGTGCGGGGGGAGGACGAGGAGGAGGTGCTTCGGGCCGTGTACGAGACCGCGCCGGACACCACGGTGCCCCCGGAGCAGAGCACCGTGCCGCCGCGGTGGCGGGAGGCGCGTGCCGAGCAGGAGAGGGATTAAGTACCTGTATCTACACAACGTAGATACGATGTTCGCGGAAGTGAAACGGTGGGGGAACAGCCTCGCCATCCGGCTCACGAAGAGGGACCTCGAACAACTGGGGGTCGAGGAGGGTGATAAGGTGCGTGTCCAGGTGGAGAGGCTGCCTGGATCGGGGAAGGTGGACCTGTCCCACCTCCCCACGTTCCACGATCCGGACCCCCTAACCAGCGAACGCCACGACGAGGTCCTCTACGGGGACCGGTAGATGGTCCGCATCGCCGACAGCAGCGCGCTCTACGCTCTCTTCTCCTCCCAGGATGCCCACCACGAGGAAGCGCGGGCTCAAGTGGAGGATCCTGAACCCATCGTGGTGCCGGGGGAGATCCACGCGGAGACGCTCGCGCTCATCCAGTACCGTGGTGGGTTCGATCTCGCTCGGGAGGCGGGGAAGGCCTTGCGGGGGCTACCTCACGTGGACGTGCAGGCGACGACCGCGGAGCTGCGTGAGGCCGCGTGGGCTGCGTTCGGCGAGTCTGGGGGAGCCCTCAGCTTCCCCGACGCCATCGTCATCGCGTGGTGCCGCACCATGGGGTCGGCCCCTCTGGCCTTCGATGCGGAGCTCGTGGAGAGAGCCACCTGAGAGCTACTCCATCGGGGGTCTTGGCCGGCGGGTTCAGGATCCCGCCTCGTGGACGCTCTGCACGGTGAAGCTCCCGCCAAGCTCCACGTGGACGTCCGCCATCGTCTCCTGACCCTCCAACCCGCGCCACAGGAGGCTGTACGTGCCTGCCTCCGACGCATGGAAGCGCCCCTCGCCCTCCTCTGCCTCGTAGGCTTCGTGCACCGTGACCTCGCCCCCTTGGTGGTCGTGCACGTCGAAGCCGAGGGTGGTCCCGTTGGTGCTCCAGGCGTACGTGAGGTTCGCGGTGGCGTTGAGGTGGAGGTTCACCTCCGCGAAGCCCTTGGGCGGCACCGTGAGGAACCGCTCCCAGTCCGGAGCGGGCTCCGGGGGGGAGGCCCCGAGGCATCCCGCGAGGACGAGGGTGGTGAGGAGGAGGGGGATGGTCCGGTGCATGGGCGGGGGAGGTCCTCGCGAGGTCATGAAGGCTCCGCCAGCGCGGCCCAGGCGGCCTCCCGGAGCCACCGCCCCGCCTGCCCCGCGGGGTGGGTGCCGTGCTCGTTCACCAGGGCCCCCACCACCCGCGGGGGCACCTCCTCGAAGCGCGTGGCGCGCCACCCCACGCCCGGCGGCGGGTCACCGTCCACGGGTTCCGGGTCGGCCTCGTGGTCGGCGGGGGCGATCTTCCACGTGTCGGCGACGACGAGGCCGGGTGTGCCGGCGTCGGCCGCGGCGAGGAGGAGCCCGTGGGTGCCGGCGCTGTTCCGCACGGTGCCGTCGGCGAGCACGGCGTCGGCGCCCACGAGCACGAGGTCCGCCTCCAGGGCGGCTCGGGGACCGTGGCTTGCCGGCGTGAGGGTGGCGTCCACCCCCGCCTCCACCAGGAGCTCGGCCATGCGTTGGCCTCCGTGGCCGGGGTGGCTCGCGAGCACCGTGGTGGGGACGCGGGCGTCCTTCAGGGCGGCCAGGACGGTGCCGCTGCGGCTCAACGTGGTGACGTGGTTCGCGTCCTCCAGGAGCCCCACCGCCGCTTGCACCGTGGCGTCGTGGGCTTGGGACGCGGCGGCGCGCGTGGCTTCCGCGTGGAAGGCGCAGGCGTCCCGGAGCGCCTCCACGTCCTCGGCGTCCTCCTCCACACGATCTCGAGCGTGGACGCCGAGGACGTGGAGGAGGGCGCCGACGCGGGTGGTGACGGGCACCATGCTGGGGCGGGCATCGGCCAGGGCATGGGCGGCCTCCCGGAGGGATGACCGGAGCTCCGCCGGGGTGCTGGCGGGGGCCTCGGCGGCGTGGCGGGCGAGGGCATCCAGCGCCTCCCGGGCGAGGTGGGTGGCGCCGTGGTCGGTGTCCTCCCGGAGCCGCACCGCGGCCTCCCGCGTGGGACCGAACATGATGTGGGGATGCGGACGTGGGGTCTCAAGCCTTGCGGCATGACCCCTGACGCCGGGTTCACGGTCAGCACGACCAGAGGCACCGCCGGAACGCCACGCCGGTCCCGTCCTGGCTGCGCTGCAGCCGCGGGCACGCCGCCGGTACGGTTAGCAAGACCAAAGGTACCGCTCGAACGCGTCGCGGAAGCTCGGGGCGAAGGCCTCGGGCTCGTCCCGCACCCACGCCTCCACGTCCTCGGGGAGCATCCACCGCACCGCCTGCACCTCCCCGGGGTCCACGTCGAGGTCGGGGTCCTCGTCCACGAGCACCGTGAAGAGGAAGATGAGCTCCCGGTCCGTGAGGTCCCCTGGCGTGTCCTCGTGCCGGAGCTTGAGCTCCTTCCGGAGCTTCCCCTCGAGCCCCACCTCCTCCAGGAGCTCCCGCTTCGCCGCCTCCCGGTACGTCTCCCCCGCGTCCACGTGGCCCGCGGCGCTTCCCGTCCACCGCCCGGGGTACGTCTCCACGTCCTCCCCCCGCTTCTGCAGGAGCAAGCGCCCGCCCCGGTCGTACGCGTGCACCTGCACCGCCCGGTGGAGGAGCCCCTCGGCGTGGACGCGGGCGCGGGTCGCCTGGTCCACCACGTGGTCGTGCTCGTCCACCACGTCCAGGACCTCCTCGTCGCGGGCGGCGGGCATGGGTGCGGTTCCTAGGGTGTGGGGTGGGGTAAGGGTTGGGGGTGGCGCCACCTCGGGGCAACGCTTGTATACAAGGAAGTATACAAGCGAGGGTATGCCGTCGGACGTCATCCAGTTCCGGGAGGACCGGGAGGCGGTTCAGTACCTGCGCGAGCGCGGGATCAACCCCAACGAGTTCGGGCGGGAGGCCTTCGAGGCCGCCCTCCGGCGCCTGAGGGCCCGGGAGGCCATGGACCAGCTCAGTGAGGTGGGAGCGCGCTTGCCCAAGCCCGTGGAGGACCTCGTGCGGGAGGACCGGGAGGCCCGGTGACCGTGGGCGTGGTGGTGGATGCCTCCAGCCTGCTTCTTGCAGCCCAAGACCCAGCGCAGGATCCCAGAGCCGACGCGGCCCGGCGTGTCCTCCCCGAGCTCCACGGGAGCTACGGGGTGATGGCTCCCGCGCTCCTCGCGTACGAGGTCGCGCACGTGGTCCACCGCAAGGCTCCTCGGGCGTTCGGGTCGGATGCCGCGGGCCGCGCGGGCGTGGTGGCCACGCTCCTCACGGGGATCGAGCTTCACGCACCCACCCCCGAGCTGCTCCACCGAACGGGCGCCCTTTCGGAGGAGCGCGGGCTCACCGCCTACGACGCCAGCTACCTTGCCCTCACCGAACGCGCGGGGGATGGGCTCCTCACCGACGACGCGGCGTTGCGGGAGGCGGCCGCAGGCGCCGGGATCACGGCGTGGATCCACGGCGTGGAGGGGGCGCTGGACGCGTGGGAGCGCGGCGGTCCCTAACGATCCAGGGGCTCCCCGGACAGGCACCGCGCCAACGCGTCGCCGAGGTCACGCGCCGCCGCCTTCCGTTCCAGGTACTCCCGGTCCAACCGCTCCTCCTGTGCGCGAGCGATTGCGAGGGCCCGGGTCCAGCTACGCTGGTCCCCGGTGTGGTAGGCCCAGTCCAGGTGCTCCAGGAGCGTGTCCTCCGGACCCCGCACGTGGACCTCCCCCCCATCCACCTCCACCACCACGAGGTGGTCCCGGCTCCCCTCGAAGGGGCCGCCGATGATCTCCACCGCGATGGGCACGTCCGGGTGGCGCCACCCCCGCTCGTGGTCTACACCCAGGGGCCCCGCCTCGCCCCGTCCCGGAAGGAACCCGTGGTCGTGGAGGATCCGACGGAGCTCCACGGAGGCGCCCACGCTGTCCACATCGAGGTTCAGGAGATCCAGGTCCTCGCTGGGTTCCCAGCCCCGGGGCCAGCTCGGGGACTCCTCCAGCGTGCCCGCCACGTGTAGGTCCACGCTGGTGCCGCCGCTCACCACGACCCGGATCCCCGCCTCCTGAGCGAGGTCGCTGATGCCGGCGGCGAGGAGGAGCTTCGCGTCGAGCTCCCGTCCCCGGGCCAGTTGCTCACGAGCGCGTGCGAAGGCGTCGGACGCGGACACGCGTGGCTCCCTCCTCGTTGTCGTCCTCGAGCACGTTCCACCGCAAGCGCCGGGGCGCCACCTCCTCCACGCGTCCCGTCTCGCGCCAGAGCTTCCACCGCTCCCGCGCCACCTCCGCGAGCGTCACCTGCTCGTCCGGGTGGCGCGTGACGCTGCGGGCGTCCCTCCGCACGAGCATCCGGGTCTCCACCAGCGCCTCCTCCCGGCGCTTCCGCCGGTCCACGCGGTCCCGCCACTCGGCGAGGGGTCGCTCCGCGAGGATCCAGCGGAGGAGCTGGTCCCACGAGACGCCCCGGGGCTTGAGGAGGGTGAGTTCCTCCTTCAGGCTCTCGGAGACGGGGAGGGTTGGCATCATCCCCACTTAAAGTTACAGTTTCTTAAGGGTTGCGGTGTAAGTGGCGGAACCCCAAGGCCCCGACTCTACTAGGGTTCCATAGGAAACCTTTATCTTCCTACGGATCCCATGTAGGGATATGGCTGAGGTCGTCGTCACACGGAACCACCAGGTAACCCTCACGAAGGACGTGCGGGAGCGGTTGGGCATCCGGGAGGGGGACCGCGTCACCATCAACACCCTTGGGGATGTGGCCATCGTGACGAAGCGCGACCCGGGCGTGTGGCGAGACGGTGAGCGCTTCCTGCCCGACACCTTCCACGCGATCCTGGAGCGCAACCGCCAGGATCCCCGCGAGCGCCTCGAGGACCTCGGGCTGGTGTGATCCTGCGCCTGCTCTTCGACACGAGCATCCTCGTGGACGTGGACCGGCAGCGGGAGGCGACGCTCCAGGTGCTCGAGCACGTCACCGATGGCGACCACGCCCTCCACGTTAGCACCATCACGGTGGCGGAGGTCCTCACGGGAGCCAACCTGCGGGAGGATGTGGATGCCGCGACCGAACGCGCCCACCGCGTCCTCGGTCAGTTCCAGTGGGACCCCCTAGACGGCGCTGTGGCCGAGCACACGGGGAAGATCCTTGCCTACCTCACCAGCGTCGGCACCCCCATAGGCTTCCCCGACGTGGCCATCGCTGCCACCACCCTCGTCACCGACGCGGACCGGCTGGTCACGAGGAACGTGGAGCATCTCCGTCGAGTACCCCCCATCGAAGAGCGTGTGCGCACGCCCGAGGAGCTTGCTTCCGAACTGGGGATGGGCTAGGCCGCCACAAGGGCCGGCACGTGGGCGTTCGTCAGCCCTCGCGGGCGTCACGAACGTTGAAGTACACCGCCTCGGGGTGGTGGAACACGAGAGCGGAGACGCTCGCCTCCGGGTCCATCATGTACCCCTCCGTGAGGTCCACGCCGATGGTCTCGGGCTCCAGGAGGGTGAAGAGCTTCCGCTGGTCCTCCAGGTTCGGGCAGGCGGGGTACCCGAAGGAGACGCGGCGGCCGCGGTAGTTGGCGCGGAAGAGGTCCCGCTTCGTGAGGTCCGGCGGGTCCGGGAACCCCCAGTCCGCGCGCAGTTGCTCATGCAGCAGCTCCGCGAAGCCCTCCGCCGTCTCGAGGGCGAGGGCCTGGAGCGCGTGGCTCTTGAGGTACTCGCCCTCCTCCTTCCACGCGTTCGCTTGCTCCCGGATGCCCTGGCCGGCGGTGACGGTGAAGAGCGCGATGTGGTCCATCTCCCCGCGTCCCCGGGGGCGCACCCAGTCCGCGAGGCACCGCCTCGGGTGCTGGTCCTGGCGCTCGAACTCGAAGACCTCCAGCACCTCCGGGTCCCCCGGGCCCTCCAGGCTCTTGGGGTCGTACACGACGACGTCGTCGCCGTCTCCGTGGGCGGGGAGGAACCGGTAGACGCCCCGGGGCTGCATGAGGTCCTGCTCGATGACCTCGGACTTGAGCGCCTCCACCACGCGGTGGAGCTCCTGCGCCTTCCCGTCGCCCTCCTCCAGGAGCTGCTCGAAGCGCCCCCGGAGGCCCAGGTGCTTGCTGTAGAGCATCGTGGGGTTCACGTACGCCCACACCTCCCGCAGGGGCACATCGTGCACCTCGTGACGCTGGAGGTCCGGCGGTTGGGGCACGGGGTGGGTGTGGCTCAGGGGTTCGTGGCTCGTGTCCCGGTCCTTCCGCTTCGCCCTGCCGCCGCCTGTGGCCTCGATCTCCGCGTACTCCTCCCGGGTGCGCTCCAGGAGGTGCTCGCGGTCCGCGCTCACCAGTTGGTTGCTGAGGTCGAGCCCCTGCATGGCGTCCCGGGCGTAGACGGTGGGGCCGGGGTACTCGGGGGCGATGCGGGTGGCGGTGAAGCGCTTGCTCAGGGCGGCGCCGCCCACGAGCACGGGGACGTCCACGCCGGCCTCCCGGAGGTCCGTGACGGTGCGCACCATCTGGCGGGCGCTCTTCACCAGGAGCCCGCTGAGGCCCAGGAGGTCGGGGTCGTGCTCCCGCACCGCCTGGATGAGGGTCTCCGGTGGCACCTTGATGCCGAGGTTCACCACGTCGTACCCGTTGTTCGTGAGGATGATGTCCACGAGGTTCTTCCCGATGTCGTGGACGTCACCCTTCACGGTGGCGAGGAGCACCTTCCCCTTGGTCGCGGTGTCCGCGCGGTCCATGTGGGGTTCCAGGTGGCTGACGGCGGCCTTCATGGCCTCCGCGGATCGCAGCACCTCGGCGACGATGAGCTCGTTGTCGTTGAAGAGCTGCCCCACCTCCGCCATGCCCTCCATGAGGGGTCCGTTGATGACCTCCAGGGGCTCGTAGGTCTCGAGGGCGCGGGTCAGGTCCTCGGTGAGACCCTGCTTCGTACCCTCCACGATGCGCCGCGCGATCCGCTCCTCCAGCGGAAGGTCCGCGAAGCCGCTCTTCCGCTTGGTGGGGTCCCGGTCCCGGAAGTGCGCCGTGAAGGCCTCCACCGCCTCGGCGCTCCCCTGGAGGATGGCGTCGCAGAGGTCCCGCTCCTCCTGGGGGATGCTGGGGTAGCGCCGGATACCCTGCGTGTTCACGATGGCCATGGTGAGGCCCCGCGCCACGGCGCGGTGGAGGAACACCGAGTTCAGGACCTCCCGCCCCGCCGGGGGAAGGCCGAAGCTCACGTTGCTCACGCCCAGCACCGTGGTGCATCGGGGGAACGCCTCCGTGATGGCTTCCACGGCGTCCAGCGTCGCGATGGCGGTGCCCTCGTAGTCCTCGTCGCCGGTGGCGCAGGGGAAGACGAGCGGGTCGAAGATGATGTCCTCCGCGGGGATGCCCCACTCCTCCGTGAGGATGCGGTGGCTTCGGCGGGCCACCTCGAGCTTCCGCTCCACCGTGCGCGCCATCCCCTCCTCGTCGATGCATCCCACGATGACGGCCGCGCCGTACCGCTTGAGGAGGGGTACGACCTCCTGGAAGCGCTCGAGGCCGTCCTCGAGGTTGATGCTGTTCACGATGCACTTCCCCGGGGTCATGCGGAGCGCCAGCTCGATGACGTCGGCGTCGGTGCTGTCGATGACGAGAGGTGCCTTCACCATGCTTCGGAGGTGCTCCAGGAGCTTCCGCGTGTCCCGGGCCTCGTCCCGGTCGGGGTCGGCGAGGCACACATCCAGCATGTGGGCGCCGCCCCGAACCTGGTCCCGCCCGATCTCGGCGGCGGCCTCGTACGCGCCCTCCTGGATGCGCTCCTTGAACCCGCGGCTTCCGATGACGTTGGTGCGCTCCCCGATGAGGTAGGGGCGGTTCGCGGGGTCGATCTCCAGGTGGTCGAGGCCGCTCACGTGGCGGATGCGGTCTCGTCCGCCGGGGAGGGGTCGCGGGGCGTGGTCCTCCACGAGCTCCGTCAGCGCCTCGATGTGCTTGGGCGTGGTGCCGCAGCATCCGCCGACGACGTTCACCCAGCCCTCCTCCACGAACCGCGTCATCTTCTCCGCGAGGCTCGTGGGCGTCTCGGGGTAGGACCCGTCCTCGTTGGGGAGGCCCGCGTTGGGGTAGACGGCGATGGCGGTGGGGGCGAGGTCGCTGAGGCTGCGGACGTGGTCGGTCATGAACTCGGGGCCCGTGGCGCAGTTGAGGCCCACCGTGAGGGGGTTCAGGTGCTCCACGCTCGCCCAGAAGGCCTCCACGGGTTGCCCGCCCAGCATGGTGCCCGTGGGTTCGATGGTGCAGCTGAGCATCAGGGGCACGTGGCGGTCGAGCTCCTCCTGCGCCGTCTCGATGCCGAGGCTTGCGGCCTTGAGGTTCAGGGTGTCCTGCGTGGTCTCCACGAGGAGCGCGTCCACCCCGCCCTCCAGGAGGCCCAGCGCCTGCTCGCGGTAGGCGTCCTGGAGCTCGGTGAAGGTGACGCCGCCGGTGACGGTGAGGGCCCGCGTGGTGGGGCCGATGCTGCCGGCGACGAACCGAGGCTTCCCCGGGGTGGTGTAGGCGTCGGCGGCCTCGCGAGCGAGCTGGGCGGCCTCGCGGTTCAGCTCCCGGGCTAGGGGTCCGAGGTCGTACTCGTCGAGGACGATGCGGGTGGCGCCGAAGGTGTTCGTCTCGATGATGTCCGCGCCGGCCTCGAGGTGCGCCTCGTGGATGCCCCTGATGACGTCGGGGCGGGTGCGCGTGAGGTGCTCGTTGCACCCGTCCAGGGCGGGGCCCCCGAAGTCGCTTGGTTCGAGGTCGTGGGCCTGGATGGCGGTGCCCATGGCACCGTCCAGGATCAGGATGCGGTCCTGGAGGAGGTCCTGGAGCGCCATGTCACATCACCGCCCGCTCGATCTCCTGGAGCTCCAGGAGGCTCGTGAGGCGCTCCAGGAGCACCTCGCTCGCTTCGAAGTTGTACCGCATGATGTGCTCCACGTTGATGCCCACGGGCACGTCGAGGCTGTGGCGGTCCACGTGGTCGAGGACCTCCCGGAGCGCGTACTCCGCGATGCGCACCGAGCGGTCCAGGGGGCGCGAGGTGGGGTCGAGGATCCACTCCCGTGTGGACTCGGGGATCTGGACGCCGAGCCACTCGAGGAACTTCGCGTCCTTCCGTCCGGTGATGGGGGCGAAGCTCAGGAACACGGGGGCCGGTTGGAGACCCGCGTCGTCGCAGGCGTCCCGGTAGTCCGTGAGGAGGTCCCGGGTGCTGTGGGACTCGTAGATGACCTGGCTCGTGAAGAACTCCACACCCTGGGAGATCTTCTTGACCATGCGCTCCGGTTCGTCCAGGTCGCTGCGTCGCCGCGTGGGGATGGTGATGGCGCCGAGGCACGGGTCCACGCCGTGGCGTTTCCCCACCTTCCGGGCGAGCTGCGCGCCCTCGCCCACGGTGGGGCCGGGGTAGTCCACGTCGCTGGATTCGCCGCCTACGACGACGATGTTGGGGATCTGGAAGTCCTGGAAGGTGGCGTCCCACCAGTCCACCTCCACCTCCGGCGGCGCGTAGACGGGGCTGTGGTTCACCACGAGCTCCGTGTCCCCCTGGAAGACGTCGCCGAGGGTCTTGCCGAAGACGCGGGGGTCCTCCTTCTTCAGGAACCCGCTGAGGCGGTTCCCGTTCCGGGACTCGTTCCGGATCTCGGGGATGTTGATGGCGTCGACGTCGTGGTCGGCGAGGAGGTGCCCGAGGAAGGTGGCGGCGTCGGCAACCTCCTCCCGGGGTGCGGACCGGTGCGGGGGGATGACCTCGTAGAGGACGAGGGGCTCGTCCCAGGCGCGGAGCCTATCGGCGAAGCTCACCGGCACCGCCTCGACAAGCGCGAGCGGTCGGGAGGAGCGGGCGTCGTGGGGAGGTGGGGTGGGGTGGCAACGTGCGTGAGCCTCCGGGAGCTAACCCCCACCCACGACCCCGGCCCTTTTAAAGTCGTGCGGGATGTTGGTTCGGTACCGAAGCGCGAGGAGGTCCTCGTAGGTTCTTGTTTTCAAGATATCCCGAAACTTCGTTCCGAGGGAAGTTCCGCGTCCGCGGAGGTGGGTCCCGGGAGGGGGTCCGCCATCAACGCACCCTTTTTACGCCATCACGCGCTTCCTCCCTCATCCATGCGCGCCATCGTCCTCGCCGCCGGGGAGGGGTCCCGGCTCCAACCCCTCACACGCTCCAAGCCCAAGGTCATGGTGGGGGTGGCGAACCGCCCCATCATCGCCCACGTCCTCGACGCCCTCGTGGGGAACGGCATCACCGACGTCACCGTGGTGGTGGGGTACCGCCGGGAGCGCGTCCAATCCTACCTGGGGGACGGGAACCGTTTCGGATGCGACATCACGTACGCCTTCCAGGAGTCCCTCCTGGGCACCGCCCACGCCCTGAGCCGCGTCGACTTCCAGGATGAGGAGGTCGTCGTGCTCGGTGGGGACAACCTCGTGGACGAGAAGCTCGTGGCCCAGGCGCTGACCGGCGGGTCCGGGGTGCGGTTGGTGGCGCACCGCAGCGACAACCCCTCGAAGTACGGCGTGCTCACGCTGGAGGGCGACCGCGTGGTGGACATCCAGGAGAAGCCCCCCACGCACACGAGCGAGTTCGTGAACACCGGCGTCTACCGCTTCCCCCCCGGGTTCCAGGAGGTCCTGCGGGAGGGCGTGCGGGACGGCCTCACGGGGCTCACGCATCTTCTCCAGGAGCGCGTGGTGCCGAAGGAGACCGTGCACGCGGTGCGCAGCGACGCCCTGTGGATGGACGCGGTGTACCCCTGGGACCTCCCGGGGATCACGGCGCACCTCCTCCCCCACCGTGACGGGGGGCAGGTGGCCGAGAGCGCCACCGTCCACCCCACCGCCGTGGTGGAGGGCATCGTGGGGGAGGACGCCCACGTGGGACCCCACGCGCTCGTGCGGTCCGGCACCACCGTGGGGCGGAACGTGACCCTGGGCGCCGGCACGATCCTGGAGGCGAGCATCCTCTACGACGACGTGCAGGTGGGTCCGGGCACGGTGCTCCAACGATCCGTGGTGGACGAGGGCGCGCGCCTCGGCGCCCGCACCACGGCCCTGAGCGGGGCGTGCACGGTGCGGGCGAGCGACGGGTTCCACGACCTCGACCTCTTCGGCGCCGTGGTGGGGGAGGACGCCCACGTGGGCGGAGGCACGGTGCTCCACCCAGGCACCATCGTGGGGAACCGGGCCACGGTGGATGCGGGCGCCAGAGCCCGTGGAACCATCCCGGACGATGCGAGGGTGATGTGACGTGTGCGGCATCATCGGGTACTGCGGACCCCAGGACGTGGCCCCCCTCCTCCTGGACGGCTTGAAGCGCCTCGAGTACCGGGGCTACGACAGCGTCGGCGTGGCCGTGGGCGGACCCGACGGCATCCACGTGGTGAAGGACGCGGGCTTCGTCGACGACCTCCCCGTGGCCGGCTCCAGCGTGGACGGGTCCGGCTCCTGGGGTGTGGGCCACACGCGCTGGGCCACCCACGGGGCGCCCACGCGGGACAACGCCCACCCCCACGTGGGGTGCCGCGGGGAGATCACGCTGGTGCACAACGGCATCGTGGAGAACCACCTGGAGCTCCGGGACGCCCTGGAGGCCAAGGGTCACGAGTTCGTGAGCGAGACCGACACGGAGGTGGTGGCGCACCTCCTGGAGGAGCTCTACCAGGGGGACCTCGAGGAGGCCGTGACGGCCGCCGTGGACCAACTGGAGGGAAGCTACGCCATCGTGGCCATGCACGCCGGGGAACCCGACGCCCTCGTGGCCGCACGGTACCGCAGCCCCCTCGTGGTGGGCGTGGGGGACGGGGAGCACCTGGTGGCAAGCGACGTCACCCCGCTCCTGGACCACACCCGCGAGGTCGTGTACCTGGAGGACGGGGACGTGGCCCGCATCACCCCCGGGAGCCTCACCGTGCGGAACGGGGGCAAGCCCCGGACCGTGACCCCGGAGGAGGTCGCCTGGGACGTGGAGGATGCGGAGAAGGGCGGGTACGAGCACTTCATGCTGAAGGAGATCCACGAGCAACCCCGGGCCATCCACGAGGTGCTGCAGGGTCGCGTGGGCCGCGTCGCCACGGACCTCGGCCTCCAGGGCTCCCTGGGGCCCGAGGACCTCTCGGAGGTGGAGCGCGTGCTGGTGCTCGCCATGGGCACGAGCCACAACGCAGGCCTCGTGGGCGGTCGCGCCATCGAGGCCTGGGCGGGGTTGCCCGTGGAGCATCATCTCGCCAGCGAGTTCCGCCACGGGGACCTCCTCCCGGACGAGCGCACCCTCGTGGTGGCGGTGTCCCAAAGCGGCGAGACCGCCGACACCCTGGAGGCGCTGCGCCGGGCCAAGGGCGGAGGCGCGCCCGTCTTGGCTTTCACGAACGTGGCCGGGTCCAGCCTCACGCGGGTGGCCGACGGCGTGCTGCACCTGCGGGCGGGCCCGGAGATCAGCGTGGCCGCCACCAAGAGCTTCACGAACCAGCTCGTGGCCTTCCACCTTCTGGCGCTCCACCTGGGGGCCCTGCGGGGGCACCTGACGGCGCCGGAGCTCGAGCCCCTGGTGAAGCAGGTGCGGGGGCTCCCGCGGGCGGTGCAGAAGGTGCTGGAGCACCGGGGCGTCCTGGAGGAGCTTGGGCGGGAGGTGGCGGAGCACGACCACGCCTTCTACCTGGGCCGCCACGTGAACGTGGGCACGGCCCTGGAGGGGGCGCTGAAGCTCAAGGAGGTGAGCTACGTCCACGCGGAGGGGTACGCGGCGGGGGAGCTCAAGCACGGGCCCCTGGCGCTCCTCACGCCGGGTCTCCCGGTGGTGGGCATCGTGGGCCCCGACGACACCCGCGGCGTCATGCTGGGGAACCTGGGGGAGGTCCGTGCCCGGGAGGCCCGCGTCATCGCCGTGGTGGCTGAGGGCGACGAGGAGGTGGGGAAGATCGCCACGGACGTGGTGGAGGTGCCGAACGTGCACCCCTTGCTCTTCCCGGTGCCGGCGAGCGTGGCGCTCCAGCTCGTCGCGTACCACGCGGCCCGGGCCCGCGACCTCCCCATCGACAAGCCCCGGAACCTCGCGAAGAGCGTCACGGTGGAGTAGATCCTCATGAAGTTCGGTTCCAGCGGTGTGCGGGGCGCGTGGGGCGAGGACGTGACGGTGGAGATGGCGCTGGGTCTCGGGCGGGCTCTGGGGCACCTCCACGAGGACGTGCTGGTGGCCCGGGACGGTCGCACCAGCGGCCCCGTCCTGGAGGAGGCCGTGGTGAGCGGGTTGCTCGCCGGCGGCGCGTCGGTGACGCGGGGCGGCGTGGCGAGCACACCAGCCCTCGCGTGGGGGACGCGCCGGGCGGATGCGGGGGTGGGCCTCACCGCGAGCCACAACCCCGCAAGCCACGGCGGGTTCAAGCTCTGGACCCCCACCGGGCAGGGGTTCCCCCAGCCGTGGCGGGAGGAGGTGACGCGCCTCGTGGAGGACCCCCCGGAGCCTGCGTCGTGGGACCGCATGGGGTCCGTGGAGGGTGAGGTGGACCTCGCACGTGAGCACGTGGAGATGGTGCTCGAGCACGTGCCGGAGCGGGACCTGGGGCTCCGGGTGGCCGTGGACGGGGGGAACGGTCCCGCCGGCGCGGAGACCGCCCGCATCCTCCGGGCCTTGGGGTGCGAGGTCGTGACGTTGAACGCGCAGGTGGACGGGGCCTTCCCCGGCCGCCCCAGCGAACCCACCCCCCGGAACCTCCGGGACCTCCGGAAGCTGCTATCCTCTGGGGGTTTCGACCTGGGGCTCGCGCATGATGGGGACGGGGACCGCCTCGTGGCGCTCCAGGGTGACGGCACCGTGGTGCCGGGGGACGTGCTCCTGGTGCTCCTCGCGCGCTGGAGCGGAGCGGATACGGTGGCGTGCCCGGTGGACGCGACGATGGCGGTGGAGGACGCTCTGGATGCCCGTGTGGTGCGGACGCCCGTGGGGGACGTGCACGTGAGCGCTGCGTTGGCGGAGGAGGCTGGCGGCTTCGGCGGGGAGGCGAGCGGGTGCTGGATCCTCCCGGAGGCCCACCTCTGCCCCGACGGGCCGCTGGCTGCGGCGGCGGTGGCGAGCCTCGCCGCGGAGCGCAGCATGGGGGAGCGCGTGAGGGAGGTTCCCACGTACCCGCTGCGGCGGGAGAGCGTCCCCGTGGCGGAGGATGCGAAGCCCCGCGTCATGCAGGAGCTCGCGGGCAGGTTGAGTGCCTGGGGTGAGGTCTCCACGTTGGATGGCGTGCGGGTGGAGACGGAGGATGCGTGGGTGCTCGTGCGACCCAGCGGGACGGAGCCCGTGGTCCGCGTCACCGTGGAGGCTCGCTCCGAGACCACGCGGGATGTGTTGGTGGAGCGCGCGTTGAAGGAGCTCGAGAGCGTCATCCGGGAGGTCACGTAGATGGAAGCCATCGTCCTCGCTGCCGGCCGCGGCACGCGCATGCAGCCCCTCACGAGCACCACACCCAAGCCTCTGCTCCCCGCAGGGAGCGAGCCTCTCCTGGGGCGTGTGCTCCGGCAGGTCGCGGATGCCGGCGTGGAGGATGTGACCCTGGTGGCGGGGTACCGCGCCGAGGCGGTGCGTGACGCCGTGGGTGACGGGTCCGCCTGGGGGTTGAACGTCACCACGGCGGTGCAGGACCCGCCCTCCGGCACCGGGGATGCGCTCCGTGTGGCGCGGAAGGCCGGTGCGAGCGGGGAGGTGCTCGTGGTGAACGGGGACGTCGTGCTCCCGGACGGTGCACTGGGGCGCGTGCGGGACGCCGGCGCCTGGGCGGTGGCCGCCCACCCCGTGGATGACCCGTCCCGGTACGGGGTGCTTCGCGTGGAGGACGGCGCCGTGCGGGAGGTGGTGGAGAAGTCCCCGGACCCGCCGGGGAACCTCGTGAACGCCGGCGCCTACCGCCTGGGGGCGGACGCGTGGCGGTACCTGGAGGATGTGGGCGCGAGCCCCCGGGGGGAGGTGGAGCTCCCGGACGTCCTCAACCAGGCCGCCAACGAGGGCCACAGCGTGGCTCCCGTGGAGGTGTCGGAGTGGCTCGACGTGGGGTACCCCTGGGACCTCCTGGAGGCCGCGGAGCTCCTGCTTCCGAACCTCGAACCCCGCGTGGAGGGCACGGTGGAGGACGGCGTGACGCTGGAGGGCGATGTGGTGGTGGCGGAGGGCGCGCACTTGAGGTCCGGCACGTACGTGCGCGGCCCCGCCATCATCGGGCCCGGCTGCCACCTGGGGCCGAACTGCTACGTGCGCGCCCACACCGTCCTCGTGGGCGGGAACCGCGTGGGCCACGGCGTGGAGGTGAAGAACAGCGTCCTCCTCCAGGGGGTGACGGTGGGGCACCTGAGCTACGTGGGGGATTCGGTGCTGGGGCGGGACGTGAACCTGGGCGCGGGCACGAAGGTGGCGAACCTCCGCCACGACGGCGCGAACGTCCACGCCGGCAAGGACCGCGTGGACACGGGCCGGCGCAAGTTCGGGGTGGTGTTGGGGGAGGGCGTGCACACCGGCATCAACACGAGCCTCAACGTCGGCGTCATGCTCCCGGCAGGCGGCAGCACGCTTCCGGGGGAGACCGTGTTGGAGAGTCGGTTCTGAGGGTCGGTTCGGAGCGTGGGGTTCCGGGCGTCTTCTCGGGCAACCCGGGGGTTCGGTAGATTCCTAGGTATCCGTGGGAGATGGGGGCTGAGCCCCGTTCAAGATCGCTACGACGGGAAGGTTCGCAGTTCGGGGCGTTGACGGTCACGTACCTACCCGGATGCCTGTCTATCCCGCATCCTCGTGTCGTGGCGTTCCACGAGCTTCTCGTACGTGCGCTCGTCCCGTTGGACCACGGCGGTCACCGCCACCATCTGCTCGTCCGGGAGGATCGTGAGAGCCACACGGTGGTTGCCCGCGCGGAGCCGGTACGAACCCGGGGTGTCCGCAGCATGGAGCGGTCTGAGGTCGGGGACCCGCGAGAGTGGTCGAGAACGCAGCACGTGCCCGGGGTTCACGGAGCCCACGCGGTCCAGGTGGTCTCGCAGGTTGCGGAGCGCCTCGCGCACCCGCTGTGCATCCTCCCCGGGGAGCTTCTTCAGTTCCTTGTGGAAGGCATCGTGCCCGCGGACCGCCCACGCCATTCAGAGGTCGAGCTCCTTCCAGCGGTCACTTCCGCGGATCTCCTCCGCGACCTTCGCCTGCCAACGCTTGTACGCCTCCCGGAACTCCTCCGGGGGGATCACCGAGGTGAAGAACCGGAGCACCTCCTCGTAGCTCATCCCCCCGAACTTGTACTCCTTCAAACGCTCCTGCGTCTCCTTCGACACCTGGATCGTCGTCTTACCCATAGTAGCACTATAGTTCATATGGTGCTCCTATGGAGTATAAGGGTTTCCTACGTCCCGGCGACCGATCATGCTCGTCGGGGATACCTGCGGGGGTTTGGCTTCTTCCCAAGCTCGTCGAACGGGCCGTGGGTCCTCGCATCGTCGGCCACGGTACGATGTCGGTCGCTACTGCTCCCTGAGTTCGCCAAGCCCCTGCCACCGCTGCACGTCCGCGGAGGAACTGCGGAGCCTCAACACAGCGGCGGGAGAACGCGTCGTAGAGAAGATCCGACGAGATCGAGTTGAAACCCAATAACTGGGGCTGACCCCGATGCTGCTGTTGAGAAGCGACTCCGGTCCCCGTACCACCGGTACCTTCAGCAACGCGGGAGGGACTCAGTCCTCATCGTTCGATGGTTTCCTGGACGGTTGCCAGGACCTGTTCCGCGATGTTCAGGAGCTCGCGGACCACGTCCGCTGGGGGGTCCGCCCGTCCACCGGGGTAGCGCTCGTTGACGGCGAAGGGGTTCAGCCGCTGCACGTCGTCCCGGAGCTCCGCGAGATCCTCGTCGTGGTCCTCACAGAGGTCTAAGAGGTACGTGAGGTTGTGCACCTTACGGAACCGTTGACCCCGGGACACGAGGAACGCCTTCAACCCCTTCTCCACCGCCTGTTGACAGTGGAACGCCGCGGGGGTCGTCACCGGTGGCGGAAGCATGAGCCGTCGCGCTGCCTCGAGGTCCTCGGTGGCCTTCGCAAGCCACCCTGCACCTCCTCGTCACGCGGTGGCATACAACTCGATCCCGCGCTCGTGAACCTCCCGCTCAAGGGAGGCCACCCAGTTTCGTCGGTCCTCGAACTCCTCCCGGGTCACGACGCGGATCTCCGCGGGGAACCTCATCCCTGCGAGCAACCCGTACGCTCGCGCCTCCACCTCGTACCGGGGTGTGTCCAGTTCGTCCACGACGACGAAGAGGTCCACGTCGCTGTCCTCGTTAGGTGACCCGTAGGCGTAGGACCCGTACAGGTAGATGGCCTCCGGCGCCAACCCCTCTAGGAGACGCCTCACCGCCTCCTGTAGAACCTCCTCGTCCACATCCTCGGCGTTGGTGGGCATGGTCGCTCCCGGGCCTGCGTTCGCCCTGCTTTCACTATGCGTAAGCACTTATGAAATGTTCGCTTCCCGGGGCATCCCCCTGTACGGGGCCCGACCCAACACGCAGCGCCCCAGCCATCACTGCGGGGGGATCTGGGGCGTCACGGCTTCGGTCGCTAGCGCGACCTCAATTCGCAACCCCCGAGCCACCGCTGCGCGGCGTCTCGGGCGTCACGGCCTCGGGCTCTATCGAGCCCTCAGCTCACGCCGCACGTTGG
>CAZDGP010000008.1:18684-40116 GCA_964505085.1 uncultured Thermoplasmatales archaeon | reverse complement strand
ACAACATGCTCCAGCAGCTCCTCACCCGCACGGAGAACTACGACGTCATCGCCACCACGAACCTCAACGGCGACTACATCAGCGACGCCGCCGCCGGCCAGGTGGCCGGGTTGGGCCTCGCCCCCGGCGGGAACATCGGGGACCACGTGGCCGTCTTCGAGGCCACCCACGGCACCGCGCCCAAGTACACGGGCATGGACAAGGTGAACCCCACGAGCCTCATCCTGAGCGGTGCCCTCATGCTCGAGTACATGGGATGGACCGAGGCCCGGGACCTCGTGGAGCAGGGTGTCCGCGACACCATCGGTGAGAAGCGCGTCACGTACGACCTCGCCCGGGAGATGGAGGACGTGGCCCCCATCGCCACGAGCGCGTTCGGCCAGGCCATCGTGGAGAACATCCGCGGCTGATCCAGCGGGGGAGCCGCCCCCGCCCTCCTTCCCCCTTCCCTCTCCCCCGTACCCTTCCTACTCGTCCTCGAACCGCGAGCCCAGGCGCTGGAGCGCACGCCCCACCACACCCCCGTTCCCGGAAGCGCGGGCTTCTTCGATGAAGAACCGCAGGTCGCCAGGGTCGGGGTTCCCCTCGTGGCTGAACCTGATGCGTCCCTTGGCGTCCACCAGGAGCACCGTGGGCGTCTCCCGGACCTCCAGCAGGCTCGCGAGCTCGGGACGCTTCCCCACGTCCACCGCCACGAACCCCACGTCGTCGAACCCCTCCAGCGCCTCCTCCGCCACGCCGGGGGTGCGGCGGCAGGGAACGCAGAAGCGGCTGCAGAGACCCAGGACCACGAGGCGGTTCCGAGCCTCCTCGGGCAAGGCGTGGGCGGGGAGCCTGTCCACCGGGGGGCGGTAGGCGGTGCGGTGCGCCCGGGAGCGCCGGACGAGGGCGGCAGCACCGAGGGCTCCAGCGAGGAGGGCCCCGGCCATGATCCAGCGGAGGACCACGGTCACCCTCGCGGGGGGGCGCTGGTTCGGCCAACGATGCGCTGCAGGAGGAGGTAGATCTCGCACCCGAGGCAGATGCCGCTCACGGCGGCGAAGAGCGCCAGGGCCGCCACCACGAGCACGAGGCTCCAGGCGAGGAGCGCCGGCCCCACCTGGAGCAGGAGGAGGAGCGCTCCGGTGGCGAGGAAGACGAACCCCATGCCCATGGCGAAGCGCGACGGCGCGGGGTGCTCGAGCTCCCCGGTGGCGTCGAGACGGGGTTGGACGAGTGCCCGGAAGATGAGGCCCCAGAGGTTGAAGCGGCTCCCCAGGATGCTTCCGGCACCCAGGACGAGGGCGAGGCCCGCCACGAGGAGCGGCAGGTCCAGGATGTAGGCTGCGAGGGCCAGGGTCCCGGTGAGGCTCTGGCCGAAGCGGGGGCCGCGGGCGTCGATCTGGTTCCGCGAGGTCAAGATGGGGTCACCTGCACCGGGGCCAGGGGGGCGCATCCCCTATGGCTTTTCGCTCGCGGCAAACCCCGTCACCGCGGCATCGCGTCCAGCGCGTCCAGGGCCGACCGGAGACGGTCGTCCTCCTCGAGCTCCGTGCCGTCCACCTGCTCGATGGTGTAGACGCCGGGGGCGAACCGGAGCTCGCCGTCGAGGAAGGAATCGAGCTCCTCCGGGTCCTTCCCGTGGACCCTCACGAGGAGCTTGAAGTTGTGGTACCGGATGGGTTCCAGGTCCACCACGTGCCCGTCGTCCTCCAGGAAGCGAAGGAGCGCATCGCTCATGCCCGGCAGGTGGTCGATCATGACGTGCGCATCGCCCATGGTATCACTAGAATATCCTCCAACAGGACCTTGATAAGGTTTCTCATGGAGGTGTTGAAGGCTGCCACGGAGGGTCGGTCCGGGGGCCCCCAGCGGACGGACCCGAAACGCTTTGACCAAGGAGCCCCACCCCGTGACCACCCATGGGTCACGCGCCGAGCCTCCGGAGCCTCCTCGGCTTCGTCCTGGCGGTCCTCGTGCTGGCCAGCGCCTTCTCGAGCCTCGCGGGGCCCCAGCCCGCTCCCCTCGAGCAGGAGACCATCCACACGAGCTCCCAGAGGAACCCCTACGACCAGGAGGTGCTCCAGGTGCACATCGACTCCTCCCTGCTGGAGGGGGAGCTCCGCGGGTACCTGCCCGTGGTGGAGCAGGCGCTAAGGTCCTGGGCCGCAAGCGACGGCGAGCGCGTGAGCTGGCTCGTGGGGTTCCGCATGGTGAACGACCCCGGGGCCGCCGACATCCTGGTGCGGTTCCACGACGCCGGCCAGCTCATCCTGGACGACGGCTCCGGCGGGAAGGCGCTGGGCACCGGCATCGTGGGGAACGCCACCCACCCCGGCCGGGTGGACCTCACCCTCCGGGTTGGGTGCACCACCGTGTACCGGAGCTACGACCAGATGGGTGCCCTGGCCCGCCACGAGATCGGCCACGCCCTTGGCCTCGGCCACACCGAGCGCTCCGGGGACATCATGCACCACGGCCCCACCCACCCGGCGGCCTTCCCCAACCCCGCCGACATCCTCCTGGACAGCCCCAACCCCGCCGGGGGCAGGGTGGCGGGGATCCTGGCCCCCTTCACCGAGCACCTGAGCTGCATCCTCCGGTCACCCCGCTGACCTCCAGGAACCGGAACCTCGGCCCCACGGGAAAGGTTATATAACCCAGGGCGCATGCCCGCCTACCCCCCCAGGGGCCCCGACGACGGCGCCCCGCCAACGAAGCCCGTGCGAACCTCCGCGCCCCCAAGGGGCGCGCGTTGTACGCGCACCGTGGGCTTTATGTACGGGAGAGGGCATACCCGGCCAACCCCCCCACCGGACCGGGGGCAGGAGCGGCCCACGAGGACGCCTCGAACCGGGCACCGCCTGCTGCTCTCCCGAAGCGGGGAACCGCACATCAGGAGGATACGCAATGGCTGACAAACCCCACCTTAACTTGGTGTTCATCGGCCACGTGGACCACGGGAAGTCGACCACCGTCGGCCGACTTCTGCTCGACACGGGGCACGTGCCCGACCACCTCATCGAGAAGCTGAAGAAGGAGGCCGAGGAGAAGGGCAAGGGCGGATTCGAGTTCGCCTACGTCATGGACAACCTCAAGGAGGAGCGTGACCGCGGTGTCACCATCGACATCGCTCACAAGCGCTTCGACTCGGACAAGTACTACTTCACCATCATCGACGCTCCCGGTCACCGGGACTTCGTCAAGAACATGATCACGGGCGCGAGCCAGGCTGACGCCGCCGTGCTCGTGGTCGCCGCCAACGACGGCATCATGGCCCAGACGAAGGAGCACCTCTTCCTCGCCCGCACCCTGGGCGTGGAGCAGCTCATCGTCGCCATCAACAAGATGGACATGGTGGACTGGGACGAGAACCGCTTCAACGAGGTCAAGGAGAGCATCCAGAAGCTCATGAAGACCGTGGGCTTCAAGCCCGACGACGTCCCCGTGGTCCCCATCGCCTCGCTCACCGGCGAGAACGTCGTGGACCCCTCCGACAGCCTCGGCTGGTGGAGCGGCAACACGCTGCTGGGCGAGCTCGACGACCTTTCCGAGCCCCAGAAGCCCGTGGACCTGCCCCTGCGGCTCCCCATCCAGGACGTCTACAGCATCACCGGCATCGGCACGGTGCCCGTAGGCCGCATCGAGACCGGGATCCTCAAGCCCGGCGCCAAGGTCCGCTTCAACCCCAGCGGTTCCGACGGTGAGGTCAAGAGCATCGAGATGCACCACGAGGAGGTGCCCCAGGCCGAGCCCGGTGACAACGTCGGGTTCAACACGCGCGGCGTGGGCAAGAAGGACATCCGCCGCGGCGACGTGGCGGGTCCCGTGGACGACCCCCCGACGGTGGCCCGGACCTTCCAGGCCCAGGTGGCCGTGCTCCAGCACCCGAGCGTCATCGCCGCCGGTTACACGCCCGTGTTCCACATCCACACGGCGCAGGTGGCGTGCATGTTCGAGGAGCTTCAGAAGAAGCTCGACCCCAAGACCGGGAGCGTGAAGGAGGAGAACCCGCAGTTCCTCAAGACCGGGGACATCGGCATCGTGAAGATCCGACCCCAGCGCCCCCTGAGCCTCGAGCGGTCCGAGGACATCCCCCACATGAGCCGCTTCGCCGTGCGCGACATGGGCACGACGGTGGCTGCCGGGATGTGCTTGGAGATCGAGGAGCGTTAGCGAGCGGACGCGAGCTAACGTCGGCGCCGTTAAGGGCGAACGTGCGTAGAGCCCGAAACGGTGGCGTGCGGTGAAAGCACGCCATGCCCCCTCTTCCCCTTCCTTCTCATCTTCCCAAGGAACTCAGCCTGGGCTCCGCTGGTGAAGCGATAGATAACAGAGAAGGTAGAGGGAAGAGTTGTAGAGGAAGCGCGGAACCTCTAGGCCTCAGCGGCGCTGGAGCCGTTGGACCCGTTGCTCTCCGGCGGCTCGCCGTCGTGCTCCTCGAGGTACATGGCGATGGCTTCCGTCACCGCGGTGCTGATGTTCTTCCCGGCGAGGACCTTGAGCGACTGGAGCTTCACGTGGTGCTCCGAGGGGATCTTCACCTTCAGCTCCTTCGTGCTGTCCGTGGTCGTGGTATCGTCGTTCAACGTGGTACCCATCCCTGTGCCCCGGAGCATCGCTGGACGCCGCGGGGAACACCATGGTTCCCTCTCGCATGGGTAATAACTCCTTCATCGTCACCGGAGGAGGTTGCAGGGGGGTTGAGCACCTGCCACCGCGGGCACAACCTTTATAGGCGTGGGCGGCTTGTTGCGGTCACGCTCCGGAGGTTGTCCCCCCGTTCGAGTCGCGGGGTGGAGCATTTCCGGACGCAACGCATCCCCAAGAGGGTCCCCATGGCTCAAACCGCGCGCATCCGACTTGCTGGCACCGAACCCGAGACCATCGACGAGATCTGCGACCGCATCCGCACCATCGCCGAGCGCACCGGTGTGGACCTCAGCGGCCCCGTCCCCCTGCCCACGAAGCGCCTCGTGGTCCCCATCCGCAAGGCGCCCGACGGCGAGGGAACGGAGACGTACGAGCGCTGGGAGATGCGCGTGCACAAGCGCCTCATCGACCTCGACGCCGACGAGCGGGCGCTCCGTCAGCTCATGCGCATCCAGGTTCCCGACAACGTGAACATCGAGATCGTCCTCCGCTCGTGAGCGGAGGACATCTCGATAGACCGAGAAGCGGTCTCTGCCCTTCTATCCCTTCTCGGTCGTATCGCGGAACTTCCGGAGGAAGTTCCGCACCATCCTTGGTCGCTCCTGAGCGCAGGACATCTCGATAGACCGTGTTGCGTCTCTCCCCCTCTCTCCCAACACGGTCGTATCGCGGGAGCTTCGCTCCCGAGAGAGGACGCGGCTCCGCCCCGTCCGCGCTCTTCTAAGCCCCCCGGATGGGGGCATCCTACACCCCCTTCCAGGCGGCGACCCCACCCTTCCCCCACACCTCCTCCCCCAGCGAACGCGCCACCACGCGGTCCCGTCCCCCATGCTCCCACCGCGCATGCACCAAGCAGCAGGCATCGGAGGGTATCGCAACAGACTTAACCCGGACGCGGCCTTGAAGGGTTGAGACCATGGCCGTGGACCTCCTCTGGGCTGGCGTTGGGTTCCTCCTGGGGCTCCTAGCCGCCGGCCTCGCCTTCGAGTTCGGGATCCGGCAAGTGCGGAACCCCGAGTCCAGCAAGATCACGAGCGCCTGGAGCCTCAGCGAGGTGGGACGGTTGGACCCACCCCGCATCGTGGCGGAGACCATCCGGGACCTCCGCGTGCCCAAGGAGAGCCGCATCATCGTGAAGGCCGGCGCGGGGGCCGTGAGCGGAAGCGTCCTCCGTGAGGCCGACGTACGCATGCACCCTAACGTCCGGAGCAACTTCGTCCTGGGCGACGACAAGGCCCTCGTCTTCAGCAGCACCCTCCACCCCAAGGCCATGGCCGTGAGCACCAAGAGCAACACCATGGTGAACCGCCTGGGAAGCGAGTTCGACCGCCTCTGGGAGGAGGCGGAACCCTACGTGGAGCGCGTCCACATCAAGGACCTCGCCGGCCGGGAGAACGTGGAGGTGGAGGTGCAGGGCACCGTGGCCACCGTCATGGACTACCGCACCGGGAAGATGCTCCGCGTCACCCAGGGTGGCGAGACCGTAGGTGTCCTCGCCAAGGGCAAGAACCTGGAGGAGCTCAAGGGCCAGACCATCCGCGTCCGGGGGGAGTACCGTCGCGAGGAGGGGTACCACGTGGTGGACGCCGACCGCATCCGCCGCGTGAAGCAGAGCAAGCCCCGCACCGGCGACGCTTGACGCAACCCACGCAACCTGCGTCGGAACCCTTTTCCCACCGTGGGGGCTTCCTCCGCCGAGCCCCATGACCACCCTCCTCGTTCGTGACGGCCTCGTGGTGACCCAGGACGACGACCGCACCGTGACCCGCGGGAACGTCCTCGTGACCGACGGGGTCATCAACGCCGTGGGACCCGGTGCAGGCGAGGACGTGGACGCGGACCGCGTGGTGGATGCCCGGGGGAAGGCCGTGGTCCCGGGTCTCGTGAACGCCCACACGCACGTGGCCATGACGCTGCTGCGCGGGTACGGCGACGACATGGAGCTCGAGCCGTGGCTGGAGGAGCGCATCTGGCCCGCCGAGGGCAAGCTCACGGCGGAGCGCACCGTGGCAGGTGCCCGCCTGGGCATGGCGGAGATGCTCGCCACCGGCACCACGACCTTCGCGGACATGTACTTCTTCGAGCAGGAGCTCGCCGAGGCCGTGGACGCGGCGGGCATGCGGGGGGTCTGCGGCACGAGCTTCCTCGACCACCCCACGCCGGAGCTCGACCCGGAGGAGCAGGTGCCCCACGCCCGGGACTTCCTCGAGGCGTGGCGGGACCATCCCCGGGTCCACGCGAGCCTCGCCCCCCACGCCACCTACACCTGCGGTCCCGACACCCTGGAGGCCGTGGCGGAGCTCGCCCGGGAGTTCCCCGAGGCCCCCATCCAGACGCACTGCAGCGAGACCCGCACGGAGGTGTACAACGTGGAGGAGGAGCACGGGCGCCGCCCCGTGGCGCAACTGGCGGAGCACGACCTCCTCACGGAGCGCACGGTGCTCGCGCACTGCGGGTGGATCACGAAGGCCGAAGCCCGCACCATCGCCGAGGCTGGCGCCAGCGTCGCCCACTGCCCGGTGGCCAACATGAAGCTCGCCACCGGCGGGTACACGCCGCTTCCCGAGCTCGCGGAGGCCGGCGCCACCGTGGCGTTGGGCACCGACGGGCCCGCGAGCAACAACACCCTCGACCTCCTCGACACCGTGAAGATGGTGGCGCTCGTGCACAAGCACCACCGGTGGGACGCCACCGTGGTCCCCGCCCAGGAGGCGCTGGACCACGCCACCCGAGGTGGAGCCGCGGCCCTCGGCCTTGGGGACCAGGTGGGGAGCCTGGAGGAGGGGAAGCGCGGGGACCTCATGCTCGTGGACCTGCAGGGGCCCGGCCTCCAACCCATGCATGACGTGGTGAGCCACCTCGTGTACGCCGCCACCGGCCGGGACGTCACCCACACCGTCGTGGACGGTGAGGTGCTCTACGAGGACGGTGCGTACGCCACGCTTGATCTCGATAGCGTGCGGGCGGAGGCCCGGGAGGCCGCGGAGGCCATCACGGGCACGGAGCTCCCCACGTGGTAGCGCCTGGGCCTTGACTAGACCTTGAGGTCGCGGCCGAGGCTCCTGCGTCGCCGCTCCCGCTCCTCACCCAGGCTCGCGAGCTCCACGTGCCAGACGCCGTGGTCCCGCTCCCACAGGGGTGTCGCCTGCTCCACGGCGATGCGTCGGGCGAAGAGGGGAGCATCGAGCACGAGGGTCTCGTACTCCCCGCCCTCGCCGGCGATGTGGATGCCGTTGCGCTTGCGGAGGATCTCCAGGTGCTCCACCGTGGCCGGGGTTATGCGTCGCCCGAGCCACTCCTCCCGGAACCCGTCGGCGGCCACGGCGATGATGCGCACCTCGTACCGCGCGTCGATGAGGGTCCCCAGGATGGCTTCGCCGCTCTTGTGCCAGAGGGGCGTGAAGGTCTTGAGACCCAACCGGTGTCCCACGCGCTCGATGCGGGTGCGCTGGTACTCGCTGGCCACGGCGCCGCTCACCACGGCGTCCACGTCGAGCTCCGCCAGCGCCTCCTCGAGGTCGTCCACCTCGGATTCGGCCTCGCCGCTCGTGGGCACCTCCACGAGCGGGATCTCCATGCTCTCCGCCTGGAGAGGCACCACGTGGAGGTTCGGCACGTGGAACATCCAGGAATCGTCGGCCTCCGGCACCATGGTGACGGCGTGGGTGATGTCGTACCCGCGCTCGTGGGCCACGTGGAGGGCGAGCACCGAGTCCTTCCCCCCGCTCAGGAGCGCCGCGCACCGCATGGTCACGACCACCAGGCCTCCCGGAGGTCCTCCACCATGCTCCCGCGCGTGTCCCGCACCACCGGGCGCTTGAACCGCGCCTCCTCCACCTCCTCCGGTTCCAGGGTGACGCGCGTCACCGCCTCCTCGTGGAGCGGCCCCTGGGCCTTCAGGTCGCCCCGGGGTCCGTGGACGCTGGCGCCGCCCCAGAACGTGACGTTGTCGAGGGTGCCCACGTTGTTCGTGTAGAGCACGAAGCACGTGGTCTCGATGGCGCGGGCGGGGAGCACGCTCTGGAAGTACGTGCGGCTCGTGGTGGGGCTTGCGCTGATGTTCACGAGGACGTCGGCGCCGCGGAGCGCCTGGGCCTTCGTCACCTCGGGGAAGAAGAGGTCGTAGCAGATGCTGAGGCCCACGCGACCCCAGGGCGTCTCGAAGACGGGTGCTCCCTGGCCCTCGCCGAAGTGCACGTCCTCCTCGAAGACGCTGAAGGTGGGGAGGTAGGGCTTGTCGTAGACGCCGGCCACGCCGTCGGGGCCCGCCAGGAGGGCGCTGTTCATGACGACGCCCCGAGCCTCGCCCCGTCGGGGGAAGCCCGCGATGCACCACGTGTCGGTCCCCCGGCAGGCGTCGACGATGCGCCCCACCTCGGGACCCTCCGCGTCCAACGCCAGGTCCCGGACGCGGTCCCGCACCGCGTACCCGGAGAGGAACAGCTCGGGGAACACCACGAGGTTCGCGTCCTCCTCGTGGAGGGTGTGGACCACGTGCTTCACGTTGGCTGGTACGTCACCCAGCTCGGGTCGGGCCTGGACGAGGCTGCACCGCATGGGAACCGAAAGCCTATATCCGCCTCCTGGTATAAGGTGCTCGGCCCCCATGGAGCCCCTCCCCCAGGTGGACGTTCAGGAGGTGCGCACCGTCGTCACCTCCTTCCTCCAACGCACCCTCCACACCGTGGGAAGCGAGGGGTACGTCCTGGGTCTCTCCGGCGGGTTGGACTCGAGCCTCACGGCGGCTCTCGCCGTGGAGGCCGCGGGAGCCGACCACGTCACGGGGTACATCCTGCCCCACGAGACGAGCCGGAGCGAGGACGCGGACCACGCCCATGCCCTGGCGACGGAGCTCGGGATCCCCACCGAGACCGTGAGCATCACCCCCATGGTGGAGGCGTTGCAGAAGGGGTTCCCCGGGGACCTCACGGAGCACGCCAAGATGAACGCGCAACCTCGCGCGCGCATGCTCGTGCTCTACGCCCACGCCAACAGCACCGGCGACCTCGTGCTGGGCACAGGGAACAAGAGCGAGCTCCTCACCGGGTACTTCACGAAGTACGGCGACGGCGCCGCCGACGTCTACCCCATCGGCGACCTCTACAAGACCCAAGCGTACGACGTGGCCCGAAGCCTCCCCATCCCCGACGCCATCCTGGAGAAGCCTCCCAGCGCCGGTCTCCTCCCGGGTCAGACCGACGCCGACGAGCTCGGAGCCACCTACGAGGACCTCGACCGCGTGCTGGCGGGCCTCGAGTCCGGTTGGAGCCCCGAGCGGATCCGCCGCGTCACGGGGCTCGACCCGGACCTCGTGGAGGGAACCGCGGACCGGGTGATGTCGTCGGAGCACAAGCGCGCCAGCCTCATCGTGCCCAAGCTCGGGTTCCGAACCCCCGGGCTGGACTGGCGCCTTCCCCGGTTGGGCACATCGTAACGGAGCACCCACCATGTCGAGCCCCAAGGTCGTTGGTATCGCCGGAAGCCCCCGGGAAGGAGGCAACACGCACATCCTCGTGGAGGAAGCGCTCAAGGCCATCCAGGAGGATGTGGACACGGAGCTGGTGAGCCTCGCGGACCGCACCATCCCCCCCTACGATCCAAACCTCGAGGACCCGCCGCAGGAGGTGGCGGAGGTGCTGGAGATCATGACCCTGAGCGACGCCCACATCCTCGGCACCCCCAGCTACCTCGGAGGACCCAGCTCGCAGCTCAAGGCCCTCATGGACTGGACCTGGACCCTCCACGCCGACGACGTGTTCGAGGGGAAGGTGGGCGCTGCCCTCACCGTGGAGGTGGAGAGCGGCGGCGAGATCGCGGCGCAATCCCTCGGCCACTACCTCACCATGCACCGCATGGTCTTCGCCGGGTACGTGGTGGCCACCGGGCGGGACGAGCGCGAGGTGCTCTACGACATCAAGAGCGTGCGCCAGGCCCGCGAACTAGCGATGAGGGTTCTGGAGTTCGTGTCGGGTCCCTAAGCCCCCCACGCACGACCCTCAGAGGTCCTCCTCCATCTCCCGCTCCCCCAGCAGGATCTCCCAATCCCCCTCCTCGCACACGAAGCGGGCTCCACGGAGGTGGATGGCCCCGCCGCATCGGGGGCAGGGCGTGCGGTCGGCGAAGCGCTCGAGCCACACCTGGGTCCAGGTGCGGTCGTCCTCGGTGGATCCCTCGATGCTCTCGAGGCGCTCCAGCACGTTCTCCTGAGCCTCGGTGGTGGCGAGGGCTCGCAGGGGCTCCACATCCACCACCCGCCAGCGCCCGCCGGGGTCCGACGCGCGCTCGAGCCAGACGCTCGCCAGGAGCCCCCCGATGAACCCTGCGAAGTGCGCCCACCACGCCACGTTGCTCCCGGTGAAGATGAGGACCACGTTGAACCCCAGGAAGAGCAGGAGCACCACGTAGGCGGGGAGCCACACGATGATGTAGATGGGCATGGGGAGCTTCTCCCGCGGCGCCACCATGGCGAAGGCCGTGAGCACGCCGAAGATGGCACCGGAGGCTCCCAACGCCAGGGAACGCCCCGAGATCACGCCCAGCTCCGCCAGGAGCAGGTGGCTCGCCCCGCCGAGGATGCCCGCGGCGAAGTAGATCACGAGGAAGCGCCGGGGCCCGATGCGGTCCTCCAGCGCCGGCCCCGCCGTGAGGAGGATGAAGAGGTTCCCCACGATGTGCAGGGGGTTCGCGATGCTGTGGAGGTACATGTGCGAGAGGATGCTCCAGGGCGTATCCCCCGCCAGGAAGGCGCCGGAGCGGAGCCCCAGGTCCACGGTGGCGCTCACACCCTCCAGGAAGAACACCTCGATCATCTGGAGGGCGTAGATCCCCATGAGGAGGAGCCCCAGCCCGTAGGCCTTGTTCACGTCGAGGCGCACCACGAGCACGGTGCCCGCCAGGACCACGGCCAGGACCAGGATCCCCATCGCGGACGGGGGGAGCAGCGCCACCATGGGCGGGGCCACAGCGTCGCGAGGGCATGAACGTACCGGTGGAGCGATCGCGTGGCCGGCGGCCTGGACACCCTAGTGATCGGGGCCGCGCACGGCCTCGGCCAGGCGTTGGACGCGGTCCAGGCTCGCTTCCAGAAGCTCGTGGAGCTCGCCGGCCCGGGAGCGAGCCTTCACCGCCTCCAGGAGGTTGGCGGGCTCCACCCACATGCCGTGGACGAGGCGCGTGCCATCGCCCTCCTCCTCGGCCACGAACCACGCCGCGTGGCGCCCGTTACGCCCCACGGGGGTGACGTCGACGCGGTTGTCGTCCCCCTCCACGCGGCACCGCTCGTCCAGGTGCACGCCCTCCAGGTTCCCCCGGACCTCCACCTCGTCGTCGCCCACGGGCTCCCAGCGGGTGCCCTCGAGCCCGGTGAGGCTCAACGTGGAGGGGTCCCTGAGGAGCGACACCACGGTGTCGGTGGGGGCGTCGATGTGCCGTGAGGCCGTGTCCCGGAGCTTCGTCAAGGAGGCACCTACGTTCCCTCCTAGGGGTTCCCGTCCTTAACCGTTGCGGCGCTTCGCACCGGTGGTTGCCACGTTCGGGCAGGCGAAGCCTTCATGGCCCCCAGGGGTCCTTGGGCGGCCGGAGCTCACCATGCGCGTCTACATCGCCGGTCCCCTGTTCACCCCCGACGAGCAGCATCGCCTGGAGGAGGTTGCCGCGGCGGTGGAGACCACGGGGCACACCCCCGTGCTCCCCTACGACCCGGAGGAGGGGCCCCTGGCGGGGTCCCGGGAGGGAGCCTACCAACGATGCGTGGACGCCCTCCGCACCGTGGACGCCGTGGTGGCCGTCCTCGACGGCGTGGACGTGGACAGCGGCACCGCCTTCGAGGTGGGGATGGCCCGGGCCCGGGACCTCCCCGTGCTGGGGCTCCGGACCGACCACCGCACCCTGGGGGAGGAGGGGGTCGTGAACCTCATGCTCCACCTCGGCGTGAGCCGGCTCCTGCGCCTCGCGGACTGGAGCGAGCTCCCGGAGGAGCTGGCGAGCTTCCTCCGGGACCCCCCGGGATCCGGGGGTCGCCGCCTGGTGCGGGACCGCGTCCCCGCCCTCCGCCGGAAGGCCGGGGAGGACGTGGAGGTGGAGCGCGTGGAGGGGGAAGCCTACGTGACGGAGCTCAAGCGCTTCCTCGTCACCAGCGCCGAGGCGCTCCTCGCCGCCGACGAGGTGGAGGAGAAGGACGCCCTCGCCGACCTCCTGGAGGCGGTGGAGACCCTCATCGCCACCCGGGCCTTCGCCAAGGACAGCCTCCGCCGCGTGAAGCAACGCCGCGAGGACGAGCTCGGTGGCCTCGAGCAGGGGTACGTGGTCCACGCCGCCCCCGACGACGAAGGATGATACCCATGACGATGCAACGCAGCAAGGACTCCATCACCGGCCGGTTCGACGAAGGACAGGACCTCCACGAGGCGTACAAGGAGCTCGCCCGGGAGCAGGACGTCACCGCAGGCATCGTGGTGAGCGGCATCGGCATGCTGCAGGACCCCGAGCTCGGGTACTTCGTGGGCGATGGCGAGTACGATCGCCACACCCTCGAGGGGAACTACGAGCTCCTGAGCACGCAAGGGAACCTCGCCCAGCACGACGGCGAACCCTTCACCCACCTCCACGTCGTCCTCGGCGACCAGGAGCACAACGCCCTGGGCGGGCACCTCTTCACGGGCACCATCAAGGTCGCCCACGAGTTCAACGTGAAGATCCTGCCCCACGGGAGCCTCCAGCGGCGGGACGACCCCAACAGTGGGTTGTTGAAGCTGTGTCCCGAGTGAGGCGTCGAACCGCATCGCGGATTGGGGCCCGTCCCCCTCCAGCCTACCTTCCCTTCCCCAACCTCTCAGCCACACCCGCTGCGCGGGGTGCCTCCACAACGGCCAACACCACGGGGTGCGACCCGGCGAGGCGCGTGAGCGCCTCGGCCATGTGCTCCTCCCGCAGGGCCTCCACGCGCGCGAGGCCCTTGGACCGGAGCTTGCTCTCGTCCCAGGTGGCCGCGTACTCCCACGCGGTGTCCACCTCCGGCGGGCGCTTCTCGAGCTTGCGCTCGCGGCGCGTGTGCCAGAAGAGCTGCCACGTGCTCACGTGCTCCGTGAAGGTGTCGGTGTACGTCTCCTCGTCCACGTCCAGCGCCTCCACGGGGACGTCCACCTCCCCGGCGGTCTCCACCGCCGCCACGAGCTGGGGCGGCGGGAGGCGCACCTCCCCGTACTTGGCGAGGCCGTCGCTGTAGGGGTCCTCACCGAACTCGACCTCCGGCGCTTCCGCGCCAGCCTCGGGCCCCCCAGCCTTGCCCTGGAGGTAGTCCCGGAGCCCCTGGAGGTCCCCGGGGCTCACGCCCAAGCCCACGGCATCCGGCGCGAGCTCCCGGATGGCCGCCTCCACGCGGGGGGCCTCCTCCACGAGGCCGAAGACCGACCCCAGCACGTGCACCTCGCTTCCGCGCACGCGCACGGTGTGGACCCGCTGCACCCCCCGGCTCATGGTGGGTTCACCGGATCTTCTGGACGTCGTGGCTGTTGGACTCCATCTCCCACACCGCACGGTTCCCGGCCTTGAGGAGGCGCTCGAAGCCCACCTCCTCCACCACGGGCGCGGGGAAGGTCACGCGGGCCGTGAGCTTCCGCCCGTCCACCTTGAAGCTCTTCTCCAGCGTGATGGGACCCTCGAAGTCCTTCATCTCGTCCCCGGGGTTCGTGAGGTTCGACATGGGGCACCCTAGGAGGGGGAGGGATTTGTGGTTTTGGGTGCAGAGGGGGCAACCCAAGGGGACCTATAGGAACCTATAGGTCGTCGTGGGTTGGTGCGCTGTTGAAGAAGAGAGAGGAGGGAGAAGGAAGGGGGCGGGCGGATGGACTAGCTTCAGAGAAGCTTCTCGATCCTTTCCGCGACCTCCACGGGGAAGTCCGCCACGTTGACGCCCACGTCCTCGAAGGCCTGGATCTTGGACTCCGCCGTGCCGGTGTTGCCGCTGATGATGGCGCCGGCGTGACCCATCTTCTTGCCCTCGGGTGCGCTCCGGCCCGCGATGTACCCCACCACGGGGGTGTCCACGTGCTCGTCGATGTACGCGGCGGCCTCCTCCTCGGCGCTCCCGCCGATCTCGCCCACGAGGACGATGGCGTCGGTCTCGTCGTCGGCCTCGAAGCCCTCCAGGGCGTCGATGAAGGTGGTGCCGGGGGTGGGGTCGCCGCCGATGCCCACGACGCTCGACTGCCCGACGCCGCGGGCGCTCAGGGCATCCACGATCTCGTACGTGAGCGTGCCGCTGCGGCTCACAACGCCCACGCGACCGGGGCTGAAGATCTTGTTCGGTGCGATGCCCACCTTCACGTCCTCCGTGGGGGAGGCGAGGCCGGGGCAGTTGGGGCCCACGACGCGCGCGTCGTAGAGGCGCGCGGCGCTCACGAACTCCATGGCATCCTGCACGGGCACGTGCTCCGTGATGGTGATGACGGTCTCGATGCCCGCGTCCAAGGCCTCGAGCACCGCGTCCTTGCAGAAGGGCGCGGGCACGTACACGACGCTCGTGTTCGCACCGGTCTCCGCCACGGCGTCGGCACACGTGTCGAAGACGGGGACGCCCTGCACCTCCTCGCCGGCCTTCCCGGGGGTGACGCCGGCGACGACGTTCGTTCCGAACTCCTGCATGGCGCCGGTGTGGAAGACGCCCTGGTGACCCGTGATGCCCTGGACGAGGAGCCGCGTGTCGGAATCCACGAAGATGGCCATTACGCGCTCACCTCCTTCTCGAGCTCCACGGTGCGTTGCGCCGCCTCCTCCAGGTCCTCGGCGGTGGTGAGGCCCTCCTCCTCCGCGAGCATGCTGCGGGCCTTCTCCTCGTTCACGCCCTTGATGCGCGTCACGATGGGGAAGGTGATGTCCTCCTCCGCGAGCACCTGCTTGATGCCCTTGGCCACGGTGTCGGTCTTGGTGATGCCGCCGAAGAGGTTCAGGAGCACCACGCTGGGGTTCGCCTTCTTCAGGAGGCGGAAGCACTCCTTCACCTTCTCGGGGCTGTCGGTGCCGCCCAGGTCCAGGAAGACGCCGCCCTCGCCGCCGTAGTGCTTGATGGCGTCCAGGGTGGCCATGGTGAGGCCGGCGCCGTTGGCGATGACGCCGATGTCGCCGTCGAGCTGCACGAAGGCGATGCCCTTCTCGTCGGCCTCCAGCTCCAGGTCGCTCATGTCCTCGGTGACGCGCTCCACGTCCGGGTGGCGGAAGAGCGCGGCGTCGTTGAGGACTACCTTGGCGTCACCGGCCACGACGCCCTGGGGCGTCACGGCCAGGGGGTTGATCTCCAGGAGCTCGGCGTCGCCGTCGAAGAAGGCGGGCACGAGCTTGCTGATGATGCCGTTGATCTCCTTCACCGTGTCCTTGGGGAGGTCCAGCACCTGGTTGAGGCGCCGGAGCTGGAAGGGCTGGAGCCCGATGAGGGGGTCCACGTGGACCTTGGCGATCTTCTCCTGGGGCACGGACTCGATGTCCACGCCGCCCTCCTGGCTGAGCATGACGAGGGCCGAGCGCTCGCTGCGGTCCAGCACCACGCTGAGGTAGAGCTCCTCCTGGAAGTCCAACATCTCCACGAGGAAGACCTTCTTGACCTCGTACCCCTTGAGGTCCATCCCGAGGATCTCCTCCGTGTGCTGGCGGGCCTCGTCGAAGGTGTCGGCGAACTTGATGCCGCCGGCCTTGCCTCGACCGCCCACCAGGACCTGCGCTTTGACGACCACCGGGAAATCGAGCTCGTCCCTCACCGCCTCCAGCTCGTCGACGCTCTCCACGACGACGCCGCTGGGGGTGGGGATCCCGTGCTGCTCGAAGATCTCCCGGCCCTGGTACTCGTAGAGTTTCATGGACCGTGCACCTGCGCGGCGCATCCCCCTCGGGTTATTTAGGGGTTGTGGGGGCGCGGGGGGAGGGCCCGGGTGCACCGGTACCTTCTTGGAGCCCGGTCCCCTTCCCCGCGTGGTCGCCATGCTCCTGTGCCACATCTGCGGGCGGAAGATCCCCGCCGTCGAGGTGAAGTACCGCATCAACAGCGAGGACGACGAGGAGAGCCACCTCATCTGCGCGGACTGCGCCAAGGACGAGGGCGTCATGTGAGACCAGGGTGCACCGTCCAAACGTTCATCCGGCGGCGGCCGGATGGGGGTCCATGGCCTCGACGCAACGGCTCCTCAAGACGCTCATCTGGAACAGCCTCCTTGGGCTCCTCATCCTCTTCATCGTCAACGCTGTGACGAGCCTCCAGATCGGGTACCTCTGGTGGCCCCTCATCCTCTCCGCCCTGGGTGGCATCCCCGGGGCGCTCCTGGCCATCCTGCTCCACTTCGTGGGCATCATCTAGGCCTGCTCAGGCTCGAACCCCCAGGTGGGGGTGTGGACAGGTGCGCAGGAAGGAGGTACGGTGAGGTGGGTCCTACCCCACGGGGAGGATCCCCGGCAGGTCGGGAGCACCGTCGGGGAAGGTCATGAGCTCGCGGGCGTGGACGCGGGCACGGAGGATGCGCTCCAGGCGCTCCCAGTCCACGGCCTCCAGGTGCGCCTCGCCGCGTCCGTCCTCCGCGGCGCGGACGAACGTCCGTGCCACGGCGCGGTCCTGCCCCAGGAGCTCGATGCGTCGCAGGGGGAGGCCCAGGCGGCGGGCTTCGCGCTCCACGGTCCGCAGGAGCTCCGAGGGGATACGAGGGTCGTAATCGAGGTCCATGATGCCCACGTCCACGAACCCGGTGCGTGGGGAGGGCCTTAAGGTTGTTGGATGCCAGCGCGATGCCGGCACCACCCCGGCGGAGGGTGCGGTGGATGGGGTCCTACCGCTTGGCCTGCACGAGATCCTTGAGGTGCTCGCTGGTGGAGCGCTCCTCCACCACGGTCTCCCTCGGGGGGTCGCGGGGGTGGGGCGGTTCCAGGTCCTGGAGTCGGGCGGCGAAGGCGCGGCCGCCGCGGCGCTCCACCGCGACGATGAAGGCTTCCGCGAGCTCCAGGTCGTTGCCGACCTCCTCCAGCACCCCCAGGGGGATGCCGAGGCGGCGGGCGTGGTGCTCCACGTGGTCCAGGAGGTCCGGGGGGACGGACCCGTCGTAACCGAGGTTCAGGGAGGGCATGGACCAGGGACACCCTGTCGGTACTTAAAGCGCGAGCGGGTGGGTCTTCGTGACCATCGGCCTTCAGGCAGGATGCCCGGACGTCACCTTGGGTAAAGGTTAAATGGGAAATCCGTGTCACGCCGTCACACGGTTCGGGGGTGGAGCGGGTTCGCTCGCGCCGCAGCTCACGGGCGCGAGGATGGAGATGAGAAGGAAGAAGGAGGGGGAGAAGGGGAAGAGGAGGGGGGGAAGGGCGCGCGGAGGTGATGTTCCCCCTCAGAGCAGACCAGCCTTCTGGAGCGTCATGAGCTCCTCGGTGCTGATCTTCTCGCCGGACTGGAACTTGTCGAAGATCTCCTCGGCCTCGGCCTTGACCTCGCGCTCGCGCTTCTCGCCCTTGCGCTTACGCTCCTTGGCGCGGATGCCGCTGATGACCTTCTCGTAGTCCCGGATCTGGTTCACCATCTCGATGTACTCGTGGTGGACCGCGTCGGCCTCCTGCTTGGACTCGACGAACTTCTCCTGGGCGTCGTCGGCCTCCTTCCGGAACGTGTCGGCCTCCTCGAAGTAGGAGACCATCTTGTCATGCTGCTCCTGGGCCTTCTCGGCCAGAGCCGTGACCTTCTGGTGCTGCTCCTCCGCAGCCTCCTTGGCCTCCTTCATCTCGCGGTACGCGTCCTGGATCTCCTCGTCCCGCTCGAAGGCCTGCTCCTTCTCCTTGATCTGATCCTGAAGCTCGCCCATGAGCTCGATGATCTCCCGCTCCTTCTCCGTGGAGAGGACCTTCGTCATCTGCTCGTACTCGAGCTGCTTGATCTTCTTCTTGAGCTTCCCAAGCGGCGGGCCATCCTCCGGGCCCCGTTGCTTCTTGAGCTCGTTGAACTCGCGCGCCTTCTCGTTGGCGACGCTGTTGAGCTCGTTCCGCTTGGACTTGGCCTCCTGCACCTTGGAGTTGAGCTCGTCCCGCTCCTCCTTGTGCTGGTTGGCCTTGTTGACGAGCTCCCTCACCTTGGAGTTGAGCTCGTCCCGTTTGTTCGCCCACTTCTTCGTGTTCCCGTTGAGCTTGTCGCGTCGGTCTCGCCACCGGTTCGCCTTCTCGTTGAGGCGATCCTTCTTCTGGACGAGCTCCTTCACGAGCTCCTGCGGATCCTGGTCGCTGGCCGCTTCTTCGAGAAGCTGCTCAGCGTCGGTTGTTCCCTCGGCCGACATAAGATGAACCTCGAAACGCGCGCCCACGCCCCCTAGGGGCGCAAGCCTGTTGGCCCCTCATGAAAGCTCCCATTAATAAAGCTTTCGTGGGTGACGGGGCGGGGGAGGGGTGCCCGCCGCGGCCCGGTTCCGGTCCCCACAGCTAGGCGAGGTCCCAGAACCGGTACGCCGGTTCCTCGTCGAAGCAGTAGTGCACATCCCGGTACCCCTCGCGGAACACGGCCACGGCCTCCTCCACCTCGCCGGGGGTGCGCTTCCCCGTGACGGCGTCGTGGAGGAACCCAGCCACCTCGTCCATGGCGGCCTCGTCCATGCCCAACCGCGTCATCTCCTGGGAGCCCAGGCGCAACCCGCTGGGGTTCATGGGGCTCTCGTCGCCGGGGATCATGTTCATGTTCGTGATGATGCCCGCGTCCTCCAGGAGCTCGGCGTTCTCGCGGCCGCCGCCGTGGTCGCTCACGTCCACGAGGACCTGGTGGCTCTCCGTGAACCCGTGCTCCTCCGCCAGCACGCGGATGCCGCGCTCGTGGAGCGCTTGCCCGAGGGCCTGGGCGTTCCGCACCACCTGGTCCGCGTAGGCTTCACCGAACTCCAGGTGCTCGGCGAAGGCCACGGTCTTGCCGGCCATGTGGTGGAGGTGGTGGTTCGACACGGCCCCCGGGAAGACGGCCTTGTCCAACCGCCGCGCGAGCGTCCCCTTCTCCTCCAGGTCCTCCTCCGGGAGGTCCCCGGCGATGAGGCCGCCCTGGGGCCCGGGGAGGGTCTTGTGGGTGCTTCCGGTCATGAAGTCCGCGCCCTCCCGCAGGGGGTCCTGGAACCGTCCGCCGGCCACGAGGCCCAGGACGTGGGCGCCGTCGTACATCACGGTGGCACCCACCTCCTTGGCGGCGTCGGCGATGCCCTCGTCCAGGGGCGTGGGGAAGAGGAAGACGCTCTGGCCGAAGAGCGCGAGCGTCGGTTCCTTCTCCCGGATGAAGGCCGCGGTCTCGTCGGGGTCGAGGTTCATGCGGTCCGTGTCCCACGGGTACGTCTCCACCGTGAGGCCGCGCACGCCCGCGGCGCCGATGCGCGCGTGGCTGATGTGGCCTCCGGCGGCGGTGCCGTTGGCGGTGATGGTGTCGCCGGGTTCGGCGGTGGCGAAGAAGGCCGCCTGGTTGGCGTTCGTCCCGCTGATGGGGCGCACGTCGGCCCAGGTGACGTCGAGGAGCTCCCGGGCGAGCTCGTTGCACCGGCGCTCCACGGCGTCCACGTAGGGGAGGCCCTGGTAGTACCGCTTGCCGGGATGGCCCTCGGCGTACCGGTCGTGGAAGTCGCTCGCGAGGAGGCGCCGCGCGGCGGGGCTCAGGAGGTTCTCGCTGGCGATCATGGGGATCGAGCGGTCGAACCACCTGTGGTGCTCCTCCACCTGCTCGTACACGAAGTCAACGTGTTCCCGGGCGGACATGGTCCTCGGCGGGGGAAACGAGCGGGGACAGATAAACCTATGCGGCGCGCCGTCCAGGCGGGAGCGAGGGATGGCTCGGGGAACGCCGGGGGGTCGCGGGGGGTCTAACCCTGGTCCAGGAGGTGCCCCATGCGGTCCCGCTTCGCCTCCAGGTAGGAGCGGTTCTCGTCGTGGGCACCCACGTGGATGGGCACGCGCTCCACCACGTCGACGCCGGCCTCCCGGAGGTGCGTCACCTTGTCGGGGTTGTTCGTGAGGAGGCGCACGCGCTCGACGCCCAGGGCCCGGAGGACGTCCACGGCGTGGCGGTAGTCCCGGGCGTCGTCGGGGAAGCCCAGCTCCCGGTTGGCGTCCACGGTGTCGGAGCCCTCGTCCTGGAGGACGTAGGCGCGGATCTTGTTGTACAACCCGATGCCGCGGCCCTCCTGGTCCAGGTAGACGAGGACGCCGCGGCCCTCCTCCTCCAGGGACGCGAGGGCGTGGTGGAGCTGGGCGCCGCAGTCGCAGCGGAGGCTGTGGAGCACGTCGCCCGTGACGCACTTCGAGTGGAGACGCACGAGGGTGCCGTCAGGATGATCCGTGGAGAGGTCGCCCTTGGTGATGGCCAGGTGCTCCTCACCGTCGGCCCAACGGAACCCCACCACGTAGAAGGAACCGAAGCGGGTGGGGAGGCGAGCGGGTGCCGTGTACTGAACCTCGTGCTCGGGGCCCTGCAAGCGGATCTCCGGCGGAACCATGGGGCGTCACCGGGCCCCCAGCGGTGGGTGAACCGAGGGGGCCACGACGGGAGCAAACGCACCGCGCTACTTAACGTTGATGGGGGTACGGGTTGTTGGGTTGGTGGGGGGTGGAAGAGATGTACCTACTCGATAGGCCTTCACCACGCCGCCGAACTTCTTCCAGAAGTTCTGCGGTGCGACCGTGTTGTGCGAGACGGGAAGAGACGCAACACGGTCGGCATTTTCCAACGCCCATTAGACATCCGAGTGGGCGTTGGAAAACGGGCTCGCGCCCGAAGGGCCGAGGCCGCTTCCGACTTCAGCTCCGCTGAGTCGGAAGCGGGCTCGA
>CAZDGP010000008.1:14499-18584 GCA_964505085.1 uncultured Thermoplasmatales archaeon | reverse complement strand
CGGGCTCGAGGGGATTCGAACCCCTGGCCTGGTGGTTAAGAGCCACCCGCTCTACCTAGCTAAGCTACGAGCCCAACAGACGCCCCTGGGGGTGGGACGGCGGAAGGCAATCCGCCTTCTTGTATAAATGGTTTGTGAGGTGGGGGTGGAGCCGCCCGAGGGGCGGGCCGGGGTGACGCATCGCCCCCGTTTATATACCTCCTCTGGGGATAGTGCCCCACTGATGAAGGAGCGGTTCGCGCTGGTGCTCGACCAGGACGACGAAGCGGCGGCGGAGCTCCTCACCGAGCTGGGGTTCGCTCGCAACGTGGCACGGGGCCTCGTGTACCTCGTGAACGTGGACGAGGCCACCAGCAACGAGATCGAGCAGGGTGCAGGGTTGCGCCAACCGGAGGTGAGCACCGCCATGCTGGAGCTCAGGGAGCGCGGCTGGGTGGAGAAGCGGAACGTCCCCACCGAGGGCCGCGGGCGACCCCGCCACAGCTACCGCCTCGCCGTCCCGCTGGAGGTGGTGCTTGAGGAGATGGCGCACCGTGTGCGGGGGAGGATGGCGGAGCGGTTCGCCGCCCTGGAGGATCTCCGGAACGGGACCCAACCCAAGACGTAGAACGTCACAGGTTGCGGGTGGACCCGTCGGGGGAGCCCACGATGACGTCGGTGGCCAGGTCCAGGAACAGACCGTTCTCCACGACACCCGGGATGTTGTTGAGCTCGGCCTCGAGCCCCTCAGGGTCCTCGATACCGTCCAGGTGAGCATCGTAGATGAGGTTCCCGCTGTCCGTGAGGAAGTCCTTCTCCCCAGAAGCGCGGATGGCGGGCTCGTAACCACGTGCCTCCAGCACCCGCCCCACGGGCCCCCTGGCGAACTGCACGGTCTCCACGGGGAGGGGGGAGGTCGTGCCAAGCTGGTCCACGAGCTTCCGCTCGTCCACGATGATGACCTCCCGCTCCGAGGCGGCGGCCACGATCTTCTCCCGAAGCAGCGCCCCGCCCATGCCCTTCACGAGACGCATGTCGGGGTCCACCTCGTCGGCGCCGTCGATGGTGACGTCCACGCGGTCCACGGCGTCGAGGTCGGTGAGGGGGATGTCGAGGTGCCGCGCCAGCTCCATCGTCTCCACGCTCGTGGGGATGCCCTCCACCTGGAGACCCTCCTCCACGAGCTCGCCGATGCGCTTCACCGCGTGGGCTGCCGTGGACCCGGTGCCCAACCCCACGACGAAGCCGTCCTCCACCAGCTCGCAGGCCGCGTGGGCCGCGGCACGCTTCGCCTGCTCGACGTCCGAGTCCACGTTGGAACCGAGGGAGCTCATCGGAGAGGGCGTAGGGGGCGCGGGCACGTGAACCTTGTGGCGACCCCCCCAGGGGGGAACCTTTATGGCCGCCGGCAGGCATCCTGGCGCAGGTTACCACGATGCTCCGGGAATGTCCGAACCACGGGTACCTCCGGGGGGAAACTTGTTCCCGTTGCGATGAAGACGGGCGGTTCCTCATGAACGAGCATGAGCTGAACCGCATCGGCCGCATCCTGGCGGGGGCGCTACGTCACTTCCCGGAGAAGTTCGGCGTGGACATGGACGCCCACGGGTTCGTGCGCATCGAGGAGTTCGTGGAGGAGCTCCGGGACCAGAAGGAGGAGTTCCACTGGGTGCGGCCATACCACATCGTGGCCATCGCCGCCACCGACAAGAAGGGCCGGTACCAAGTGGAGGAGGAGCTCATCCGAGCCACCTACGCCCACAGCATCGACGTGGACCTCAGCGACCTCCCCTCCGACACGGTGCCCCCCGAGCTCTACTACCCCGTGGTGGAGGAGGAGGTGGACATCGTGCTGGAGCGGGGGCTCCACCCCACCGACCGCCGGTGGGTGCACCTCAGCCGAACCTACGAGGCCGCGTACAGCGCCGGCAAGCACCGGGGGGACGACCCCATCATCCTCCAGGTGGACGCCCGCAAGGCTGCCGAGGGGGGGTTCCCCATCCGGGAGGCCGGGACCACGGTCTTCATCACGGAGGAGGTCCCCGCGGAGTTCGTGACGCGGGCTCGCGGGTGACACGCCTCCACGTGCACGCGCCAAGGTCGGTATCCAGAAACCCTATATGCGGGTCCGGGCATCGGTTCCCCCATGAAGGGTCTCCTGGAGGAGCGCGTGGAGGATCCTCTGCGCACCATCCTCCTGCTCCCGGTGGGGTTCGTCCTGGGTCTCCTCCTGTTCTTCCTGGTGGGGCTCTCGAACCTGGCCGGGTTCCTGTGGAGCCTCGTCCTGGGTCTCATCCTGGGGTTCGCCGCCACCGTCCTCCTGCTCGGGCCACCCCGCATCACGGTGCCGACGGTGGAGGTGCCGCCGGGGGTGCGGGAGCACCGCGAGTGGTTCTTCCCCCTCCTCGCCCTCGTCCTCATCCTCGTGATCTACTTCCTGGCGGGCCTGGCCTACACCATGGTGGACGTGCTCCCCACGACGTACGGGTCCTCGGTGGCGGTGGTGGTGGCGCTCGTGGCGGGCCCCGCCCTGGCTTACCTCCTGGTGGGCGCCCCGAACCCGGCGCCCACCCTCCGCAACGCGTGGGCTCGGGTGCCTGAGGAGCGCAGACCCTGGTTGAGCATCCCCCTGGGGCTCGTCCTCGCCATCCTGCTCTTCATCGTGATCGGGGTGGCATGGACCCAGCTTCCCATCCCCACCACGTACATGGTGCCGGTGAGCCTCGTCCTGGCTCTCGTCCTGGGCTTCGGCACCGCCACGATGCTCCTGGGCGCTCCCACGCCGAAGCGTAGCCCCCGGGAGCTCGTGCCCGAGGTGTCGGCGCGCACGCGCCCCGTGGCCTTCACCCTCACCGTCCTCGTGCTGGGGCCGGTGCTCGCGCTCCTGGTGGGCGTCCCCCTGAGCTACCTGGGGAACCTCCTACCTCCCGCGTTCCTCTTCCCGCTCTCCCTCCTCCTGGGGTACCTTCTGGCCTTCGCCGCCAGCACCGCGTGGTGGGGCCTCCCGGGCCGCTGGAAGGGGGTGGCCGTCCCCAGCGTCCCCGAGGACGTGCGCTTGGCCCTGCTCCTTCCCCTGGCCCTGGGCATCGGGGCGGTGCTCGCGTTCCTGGTGGAGCTCCTGCTCCCCATCGGGCTCTACCCCAGCATCCTCGTGGGGGGAAGCCTCGGTCTCCTTCTGGCCCTTCACTTCACGGGCGCTACCGAGCGCGTGCGTGCGAGAGAGCGCGGCACGGTGCTGCCGGACATGCCGGACACCGTGAAGCCCCTGGTGCTCCTCCCCCTGGCTCTCGTGCTGAGTGCGGTGCTCTTCCTCACCCTGGGGTACGTGGGGTTGGGCTTCACCTGGAGCCTCGTGGTCGGGGGGAGCCTCGGCCTCGCGTTGGCTCTGGGCCTCGTGGAGGAGCCTCTGCTGCGGGAGCACGTGGAGCGGCGCCGCCACCGTCGAGCCCGGGAGCAGCTTCTGGAGGAGCGCCGGGCGGAGCTTCTCGAGGATGGACCCCCCGGGGACGAGTCAAGCGACTAGGGCATCTCCAGGGGATGTGCTGACCATGGCGAAACCTCAAGTACCCGTGAGGCCCAATACTATGATGCATGGGCCTAGAAGCGTCGCTGCAAGAAGAGGGGGTCCTTCTGGAGGTTTACTCCTTCCAGACCAAGCGTGGTCGCTCCGCCACCCACCTTACGCTGAACAAGGAGCGGGCGCTGGACATCGCGAAACGCCACGACCTTCACGTGGTTCGCCACAAGCTCCGTGTTGAGGAGATCGACGTGCTGGACCCGTGGGATGCGGACGCGACCGCCTCCGACGAGCTCCCTCCCGACATGGAGACGTGACCCCGAGGTTCGCCGACCCTCCCCAGGCTTAGCCTTCCTCTGCCCTGTCCTTCCTCGCATCGGCCTCGAGCGCCACGCTAGCGCAACTTGAGAGAACGTAGAACAAGTGGAACCATCTCGCGAGAACGCGCAAGCGCGAAGGCGGGGTTCGAACCTTCGACCGTGTCCTCCGCTTCGCTCCGGCCACGGTCTCTCGCGGAACTTCCGAAACAGGATGAGATCAAGTTCCGCGATTCACCCGTGCCGCGACGAGACTGGAAGAGACGCCACGG
>CAZDGP010000008.1:0-14399 GCA_964505085.1 uncultured Thermoplasmatales archaeon | reverse complement strand
ACCCCGCCCCCTCCATCCCGGAGACAGGTTGAGAAGAACAACGTTTAGCTGAGGTGAGAACCCGCGAGCGCGAAGGGCGAAGCCCGAAGCGCCGCGGGTTCGAAGCCCGCCCCCGACAGCCGGAGCGGAGCGTAGGATGTCGGGGGCGGGGTTCGAACCCGCGACCTTCCGATGTCCCAGGAGCGGGACACGGTGTTGCTCTTGGCGCCCTGCGCCTCAGAAACTACGAACCCTGAGGGACGCTCCCTATGAGTCGGACGCTCTAACCAGGCTGAGCCACCCCGACGGGGGGTGTCTTCCCGGGAGGGGAGGACAGCCTGCGTAATCCCCTGCCCCTATAAGAAACGTTCGGGCCAGCGAGGTGAGGATGTGGGATCCCAGGAGGTCACTCGAGGCCTGTGGTGAAGCTGTGGACGGGGCTCCAGGGGCTGCTGTTCCGCCACTCGTCGATGGCGATGACGCGCCAGTACACGGTGGAGCCCGGTGGGAAGGCGTCCTGGTTGCTGGGGGTGTACGTGGGCTCCTGCATGCCGAAGACGATGGCGTTGTGCTCGGTGGGTGCGGCGAACTCGGGGTCGAGGCCGTACTGCACCGCGTAGCGCACGAGGCTCGCGTCCTCGCTGGGGGTCCAGGAGAAGGTGGGGGTGCGGGAGACGAGGACCTCGCCGTCCCCGGGGGTGAGGGGGGTGGGTGGGGTGGGTCGGTCCGTCTCCCCGGTGGCGCCTGCGTTGTCCTGGTGCGCCACGTACTGTTGCCCGGCCACGGTGCCCAGGGGCACGCCGATGGCCAACGCCAGGACGAGCATGATGGCCACGCGCTTGGGTGTGAGGTCCCCGCGGATGGACGCGAGGAGGCGGCCTCCAGGCATGGACCCAGGGCCCGCTGAAGCCTGCTTAAGCGTTGTGGTACGCTGGACCCGCGAGGACCCCGGGGATGCGGGGGGGTGACCCGATGCTTGCTGAGCTACGGGTACGCCCGGTTGGGGGTCCGTGGGAACGGCGTCGCAACGCCACCATCGCGGGCTCTCCGCACGTCGCCCGCGACGGCGCCGGCCTTCGGCTCCCGGATGTTGTCGCCACCGCTCATCCGGTGCTTCGTGCCACCAGAACGGTACGCACCTCCCCACCGGTTCCTGCTTCGTGCGCTACGGATACGCCCGGTTCGGCGTCCTTGGGAACGGCGTCGCATCACGGATGTGATCCTGCTTGGTGAGCCACGTGAGCAGGCGCTCCACGCCGAGGCCGAAGCCGCTGTGGGGGACGCTGCCGTAGCGGCGCAGGTCGAAGAACCACTCGTACGCGTCGAGGTCCGCGCCCTCGTCCACCAGCGCCTGATGCATCCGCTCCACGTCCTCGCTTCGTTCGCTCCCACCGATGATCTCGCCGTAGCCCTCCGGCGCGAGCATATCGGCGCCCTCCACGGTGACGCCGTCGTCGCTGAGCTTCATGTAGAAGGCCTTGATCTCCGCGGGGAAGTTCGTGACGAAGATGGGGTTCGTGCGGTCCTCCACGAGGGCGCGCTCGTGGGGTGCGCCGAAGTCCTCCCCCCACTCGATGTCGTGGCCCGCGTCCTGCAGTTGGTCGATGGCGTCGTCGTAGTGGATGCGCTCGAAGGGCGGTTCGATGGCCAGCAGGTCATCGGGGTCGCGGCCGAGCTCCTCCAGCTCGGTGGCGGCGTTCCGCGCCACCTCGTGGGCTACATGGGTGACGAGCTGCTCCTGGATCCGCATGTTCCCGGCGTTGTCCACCCAGGCCTCCTCGGCCTCCAGGTGCCAGTACTCCGTGAGGTGCCGGGGGGTGCGGGACTTCTCCGCGCGGAAGCTCGGTGCGAGGCAGTAGACGTTCTCCAGGCTGAAGATGAGCGCCTCCAGGTACATCTGGCTCGTCTGGCTCAGGAACGCGTCCTCGCCGAAGTAGTCGAACTCGAAGACCGTGGCGCCGCCCTCGGCGGCGTTGGTGGTGATGACGCTGGGTGTGACCTCCGTGAAGCCGCGCTCGTCGAACCATGAGCGGAAGGCTCGGAGCATATGGTGCTTCACGCGCATCATGTGCGTCATCTCCTGGCTGCGGAGCCAGAGGTGCCGGTTGTCCAGGAGGTACTCCACGCTCTGGTCCTCGTAGATGGGGAAGTCGTGGCTCTCGCCGTGGACCTGGAACCCGCTTGCGCGGAGCTCGTACCCGCCGGGGGCGCGGTGGTCCTCTACCACCTCGCCGGTGACGATGACGCTTGCTTCCAGGCCCGCGGCCTGGGCCGCCTCGAAGGCGTCCTCCTTGGCCACGTCCTTCTTGATGGTGGCCTGGACGACGCCCGTGCTGTCGCGGACCACGGCGAAGACGATGGCGCCGCTGGAGCGGATGCGATGCACCCACCCGCGGACGGTGACGGTCTCGTCCGTGTGCTCTCCCGCCAGCACGGAACCGATGGAGACGGCCTCTTGGCTCATGGTGGACCCGCGGGGGAACCGGGGTCCTGCCTCATGAACCTTACCGCGGTGGCTGGGGCCGGCGGACGGGGTTACGTCGGGGTCACCGTCATCCTTATACCGCCCCACCGGGCTTCCCCACCGATGCTACCGGTCCCCTCGAAGTTCTTCGTCACGTCGGGTTCCGCCGTGAACATGGTGAGCGACCTCAACAGCTTCGACCAGGCCCTCATCCAGGCGGGCATCGGAGAGCAGAACCTCGTCCCCGTGAGCAGCGTGCTCCCCATCGGCATCAAGCAGGTGCCCCAGCAGGAGATCCCCCGCGGCGCCATCACGCACTGCGTCCTGGCGCAGGAGCGGGGCACCGAGGGCGAGACCATCAGCGCCGGCATCGCCTACGGGTTCCGGGACGACGGGGAGGGAGGGTACGTGGCCGAGGGCCACGGCCACATGAAGAAGGACGCGATGAAGGAGATCCTGGAGTGGAAGCTGAACGAGATCGCCAAGCACCGGGACGTGGGGTTGGACGACGTGCAGTTCGTGGTGGAGGACCAGAACATCCCCATGGACCACTACGGGACCTGCGTGGCGGCCCTCGTCTTCCTCCGTTGACCCCGAGGTGCATCCCGTGAGCTACGGCGTCGTCGTCTGCCCCAAGTGCAAGCGCACGAAGGCCTTCGAGGAGGGGAGCAAGTCCACCACGTGCCCCACCTGCGGGAGGCGGTTGGACGTCACGAGCCTGCGGGTGGTGTACCGGGGGGAGGACGAGGCCCAGGTGCGGGAGGCCATGGGACGCATCAACGCGCGGCTGGCGGGGGAACCGGAGGCGTTGGAGGGCGTCATGGAGGAGGGGGCTCTGGAGGGTACGCTGGAGAGCTTCGGCGCCGACGCCGACCGTCCCAAGCGCAAGCGCGGGGGGAGCCAGCGGGAGCGGGCGGAGCGGGCGGCGCGGGAGCTCGCGGCGGCCGGGGAGGAGGGCTTCTCGCGCACGGGCTTCGAGGAGGCGTTGGAGGCGGAGGGTGTGGACCCCGCCGGTGTGGACCGGTGGATCTCGGTGCTGGTGGAGCAGGGTGTGCTCTACGAGCCGCGGCCCGGCCGCTTCCAGGTCCTCCGCTGACCGGAACGGCCGCGGGGTGCGGGGGCTCGGTCAGGAGCGCTCGCGGCGTTTCGCCCGGCGCATGGCCTTCCGCTCCTCGATGGTGAAGCTCTGGGGGATGATGACGCGGGCGGCCCAGGTGAGGATGCCGACGCCGTAGAGGGCGCTGAGCCCCGCCCAGAGGGGGTGCCCACCCTGGAGGTGCTCGAAGGCGAAGAGGGGTGCGGGCGCGGTGAGGAGGCTCGCCACGATGACGCCGCGGAAGGGGGTGGCGTAGGCCACGTGCTTCCCCACCACGAGGCCCCCGGCCACGTGGGTGAGGGCTGCGCCGCCGCCGAGGGCCAGGAGGAGGAGCCCGGAGGTGAGGAGGTCCCCGGGCTGGAGCACGGCCTGCCCGTAGGCGAGGGCCACCATGGCGCCGGTGCCGGCGCCGATGCTGCCGCCGTGGAAGACGCTGGTGGTGTCGCCCTGGAAGCGGGGGAGGTTCACGGCCACGGTCTTCCCGAGGTTGGCGGCCACGGGCGCCAGGAGCACGAGGAGGAGCCCGCGGATGGCCACGGGGCTGAAGACGAGGACGACCTCCAGGAACCCCACGAGGGTGCCCAGGACGAGGCCGCCGAGGAAGTAGAGGAACACGTTCCGGTCGTCGAAGAACCCGTCGTAGGGCGCGTAGACGATGGCGAGGGCTGCCATGGGCGGAAGGATCGTGACGATGGCGCGGACCACGGGAGGCCAGTTCACGAGGGCCATGCGGAGGCGCCATGGGGGTGGTTGCGTAAATACCCCGCGACCTATAGCCACCTATAGGCCACGGGGGTGTAGGCTATGGAACCGACGAGGGTGTGCCGTGCGGGGGGACGTGCCTGGTGCAGAGCCACCCCCGAAAACGGTATCTGGCGGAAGCGCCGTAAGAGGCCCCCATGCGTCTCATCGTCCTCACCCAGAGCTCCAGCTACTCCACGCGGCGGTTCATGGAGGCGGGGGAGGACCGGGGGGATGAGGTGGTGCACGTGGACCCCCGGGACGTGGGCCTCGTGCTGGGCTCCGACGAGCCGGAGCTCCTCTTCCGCGGCGGGGACCTGGGAGCCGTGGACGCCGTGATGCCCCGGGACGGCGCCGAGACCACGGACCACGCCCTGGCGGTGGTGCAGCAGTTCCAGGACGGGGGCGTCCACGTGGTGAACGACGCCCGGAGCATCGCCGTGAGCCGGGACAAGTTCCGGAGCCTCCAGCGCCTCCACACCCACGGTGTGCCCGTGCCCCGCACCGTGCTCCACAGCCACCCGGAGGACGTGGACGCCATCCTGGCGCAGGTGGGTGGCCTGCCCGCGGTGCTGAAGCTCCGGGTGGGCACCGGGGGCGTGGGCGTCATGATCGCGGAGACGCGGCAGAGCCTCGCGAGCATCCTGGATGTCTTCTGGGAGATGGAGGAACCTGTCCTCGTGCAGGAGTTCGTGGCCGAGAGCGCCGGCACCGACGTGCGCGCCCTCGTGGTGGGGAGCGAGGTGGTGGCCGGGATGAGGCGGCAGGCGAAGGGCGGCGAGTTCCGGGCCAACATCCACCTGGGTGGCGCCGCGGAGGCCGTGGACCTGGACGAGGCATCCCGCAGGGTGGCGGTGGATGCGGCGGACCTCATGGGCCTCGACATCGCCGGGGTCGACCTCCTGCAGACGCAGGAGGGCCCGAAGGTCATCGAGGTGAACAGCGCGCCGGACTTCCAGGGGTTGGAATCCTGCACGTACCAGGACATCGCGCGGACGAAGCTCGACTACGTCGCCCGCAGCCTCGACGCGGCATGAGGTCGCCCTTGCGCCGCCCTGCACGGAACGATCCTACCGGTAACGCTCCTGCACCGCCAAGAGGTCGCTCAGCACGGCGCTCGCGGTCTCGCGGCCACCGGCACCGCGGCCCGTGAGGGCCAGAGGTCCGGCGTGCTCCGTCACCAACCGCACCACGTTGAGGGTCCCCGCCACGTTCAGGGGGCTCCCCTCCGGGACGAGGCGCGGTGCCACGCTGGCGGTGCCGTCGCGGCTGGCTTGGGCGATGAGGCGCACCGCGTACCCGCGCTTCCGCGCCAGCTGAACGGCGCTGGGGGTGAGAGCCTGGATCCCCGAGACCTCCACGTCCTCCAGGGCGAGGTCCACGTCGAGGACGTGGTTGGCGAGGATCACGGCCTTGGCGGCGGCGTCCCACCCGCCCACGTCGAGGCTCGGGTCGGCCTCGGCGAAGCCCAGCGCCTGAGCCTCGCTCAGCACGGTCCCGTAGGGGAGGCCCTCCTCGGTCATGCGCGTGAGGATGTAGTTGCAGGTGCCGTTGAGGATGCCCTCCAACCGGTGCACGGGGTTCCCCCGGAGGCAGAACTCCCGGAGGTTCATGATGGGGAGGCTCGCACCGGCGGCGGCCTCGAAGCGCATGGCGAGGTCCCGGTCCCGGGCGAGGCCCGTGAGCCCCGCGTAGTCCACCACTAGGGGGCCCTTGTTCGCCGTGACGACGTGGTGCCCGTGCTCGAGGGCGGTGCGGATGTGGGTGAGGCCGGGCTCGCCCGTGTCGAGGTCGCTGGGTGTGAGCTCCACGAGGACGTCCGCGTCCACCGCGTCGAGAGCCTCGAGGACGTCGAGGTCCCGCGGGGCCTCGCCCTGGGGCTCGCCGGGAGCCAGCCCCTTGGGGTCGGTCCAGGCGCCATCGCTCCGCACCACGCCCACCACCGGGAGCTCCTGCGAGAGGCCCGCGTCCCGGATGAGCTCGTGGAGCGCCTGCCCCACGGTGCCGTACCCGGCAAGGAGAAGCCGAAGGGGCGCCGTCACGGGGCATCCCCCCGGAGGTCCCGGACGAGCTCCAGGTCCTTCTCACGGGCGAGCTCCCCCACGCGCTCCAGGGCGGCGGCGCGGGCGGCGCCATCCCGGGCGGTGGCGTCGAGGTAGACGGCGCTCACATCGTCCCGGTCCCGGATGTCGGCCTGCACCTCGTGGACGCGGCATCCGGCCTCGAAGAGGGCGTCCGTGACCTCCGCGATGTTCGCCTGGAACACGTGGCCCACCAGGAGGAACGAGAGGGGATGGCTCGCCGTGCGGCCCTCCCACCGGAGGACGCGGACGCTGTCCCGGAGGTCCTCCACGAGGCGCTCCGCCCCGTCGGGTGGGATGGTGATGTTGAGCTCCACCGGCACCCACTCGCCGTGGGCCTCGCCCCGGCGGTGCACCACGCCCTCCACGTTCCCGCCGTGGTTCGCCACGGTCTCGAGCAAGCGACCCAGCTCCCCGGGCGTGTCCCTGAGTTCGACCTCCAACTTCATGATGTCATGGCCTCCAGCACAGCATCCAGCGTCGCGTCCACGGGCACGAGGGCGTCTTGGTGCGTCTCCACCACGGCGTCGGGGTCCTTGAGTCCGTTGCCCGTGGTGACGCACACGATGCTCTCCGTGGGGTCCACCTCCCCCGCGTCCACCAGGGCGCGGAGCCCCGCCACGCTGGCGGCGCTCGCGGGCTCCACGAAGAGCCCCTCCAGGCGCGCGATGGCGGATTGCGCCTCCAGGATGGCGGCGTCGGGGACGGCGGTGGCGGTGCCCCCCGTGTCGCGCACGGCGGGGAGGGCCTTGGGCCAGTTCACGGGGTGCCCGATGCGGATGGCGGTGGCTCGCGTCTCGGGGTCCGCCTCGGGCTCCAGCCTGCTCCCGCCGCCCCGCACGAGGTCCACGAAGGGTGCGGCGCCCTCGGCCTGCACCCCCGTGAGGGCGGGGACGTCCTCCAGGAGGCCCAGGTGCTCCCACTCCCGGAAGGCCTTGTGGGCGGCGCTCAGGTTCCCGGCGTTCCCCACGGGGAAGACGACGTGGTCCGGGGGTGCATCCAGGGCGTCGAGCACCTCCCACACGAGGGTCTTCTGACCCTCGAGGCGCACGGGGTTCACGCTGTTCATGAGCACCACCTCCCCCTCCTCGGCGAGCTCCCGCACGACCTTCAGGGCCTCGTCGAAGTTCCCCCGCACCTCCAGGACGCGGGCGTCGTGGACGAGGGCTTGCGCGATCTTCCCCAGCGCCACCTTCCCCTGGGGCACCAGCACCACCACGCGGAGCCCGCCCCGGGCACCGTAGGCGGCGAGGCTCGCGCTCGTGTTCCCGGTGCTCGCGCACCCCACGGCCTCGTGACCCATCTCCCGGGCGTAGCTCACGCCCACGGTCATGCCCCGGTCCTTGAAGCTCCCGGTGGGGTTCTCGCCCTCGTTCTTCACGTGGAGCTCCCGGACGCCCACCCACTCGGCAAGCCTGGGGCAGGCGTGGAGCCCGGTGCCACCCTCCCCCAGCGTGATGGGGTCGGTGACGGGGGGAAGGGTCTCGCGGTACCGCCACACCCCCGGGGGGCGTTGGGTGCGGGTGCTGGGGGGTGCCTGGGGGTCGTCGTAGAGCACCTCCAGGAGGCCGCCGCAGCTCCCGCAGTGGGCGCGAGCCGGCTCGGGCTCGTGGAGGCGGTTGCACTCAACGCAGGAGAACCTCATCCATCACCACCCGGGTCTCGGCCTGGCACGTGGCAGCCTCCGCCTCCACGCCCGTCTCCACCACGGCATCGCGCATGGCTCCGGCGACGCGCTCAGCATCCTGGGGGTCGTCGGTGACGGCGAACATGCTGGGGCCGCTGCCGCTCATGGCGGCGCCGTAGGCGCCGGCCTCCAGCGCCGCCTCCACCACGGCGTCGTGGTAGGGCACGTACCGCTTGCGGCCCGGTGCGGCGATGCGGTCCTCGAGGCACCGCCCCACGGCGGCGACGTCCCCCCGGTGCATGGCGTCCACCAGGAGCGCCACGTTGGCGAGGTTCGCCACGGCGTCGGTGACGCGCACGTGCTCCCCCACGGCCTTCCGCATGATGCGGGTCTCGAGGCGGAGCCTGGGCACCGCCAGGGCCACCCGGAGGTCGTCGGGGGGTTGGACGCGGTGGAGCTCGCTTCCCCGCACCATGGCGAGGCCGCCGAGGACGGCGGCGGCCACGTCGTCGGCGTGGGCGCCGGCCACGCGGGCCTCGCCGGCGGCGGCAGCCTCCACGATCTCCGCGGCGTCGAAGGTGCGCTCCTCCGCGAGGAAGCGGGCGAGGGCCAGGGCGCCGCCGGCGCTGCTGGAGGCGCTGCTTCCAAGGCCCGACCCGGCCTCGATGCCCTTCTCGATCTCCACGTGGAACCGTTGGTCGACGCCGGCGTGGTCCCGGAGGTGGTCGAGGGCGGCGGTGGCGCAGTTCGCCTCCCAATCCCGGGGGATGGCGTCGGCGCCGGCGCCCGTCACCGTCACGTGGTCCTCCCCGTCGGGGGTGAGGCGCACGGTGTCCCCGCCCCAGGCGAGGCCCAGCGCCGTCACGTCGAAGCCCGGTCCGAAGTTCCCGATGGTGCTCGGGGTGCGGACCTCCACCGTGTCGGTTCCGGGCATGGTATGGAGGTCTGGATGCTGGTCCACGGGCATGAACGTTCCGAAGGGTCCGGAGGGTGGGTTCAGGGGAGGCCCACGATCCAGGCGGCGGCCAGGACCCCCACGAGGGCTTCGCCCACCACGAGGCCTGACGCGAGCATGTACGTGTCGAGGAGGCGCATGGTGCGCTCCTCCTCCGGAGCCTCCGCGTCGAGGCGTCGCGACTCCCACCAGGCGCGGGCTGCGCCGCCGAGGACGAGGGGCGCCACGTACCCGAAGGGGAGGAACATGCCCAGGGCGAAGGTGGCGCCCACGCTCGTGATGAGCTCCACGAAGACGCCGAGGGCGACGCCCACGAGGAGCAGGAGGAGGGGCACGCGGGTGCCGGCCACGACCTCGGCGAGGACGGCGAAGGTGCGGGCCTGGGGGGCGGCGAGGTCGGCCTGGCCTGCGGCGAGAGCCAGCGCCAGGGTGCCGGCGGCGAGGCCTCCGGCGAGGAGCCCCGGGAGGAGGCCGGCGGTGGCAGCCTTCACCTGGTCGAAGGGGCGGGCGCCCACGTAGAGGCCGGTCTTGAGGTCCAGGAGCACGTTCCCCGCCAGGGCCACGGCGGCGCCGAAGACCGTGGTGCCCACGAGGGCCAGCACCACGGCGTCGCCGGTGGGGGCGCCCGTGAGGCGGGTGCCGGCGACGAGGAGGAGGAAGAGCACGAAGGCGGTGGCGCTCACGGGTTCGAGGCTCGTCTCACCCAGGACCTTCACGGCGGCGGCGCCCAGGACGAGGACGGCGAGGGCCACGAGGAAGCTGAGGACGAGGGAAGGGCCCACGCTCCACCCGTCGAGCAGGAGGAGGCCCGCGGTGGCGACGGGTAGCAGGGCCAGGAGGAGCGCCGCGTGGCGTGGGGGCCACCCGTACCACCCGCGTCCGGGCTCGTAGGCGCTCCGGGCCCACCGGCGGGGGAGCTCCACGAGGTCCCGGAGGGCGCTTCGCACGGTGTCGCTGGCTCGCAGCAGCGCCGTGGACCCCGCGCCCACGAGGGCTCCAGCGGCCAGGATGGTGCCGGGACCCTGGAAGGCGAGGGTGGCGCTGGGGAACCCCGTCTGCCAGAGGGTCTCGAGCCCCACGCGGGCGCCGGTGGGGGCGGCCACGGGCACGTTGAGGGTGACGGCGAGGGGTACCACGATGAGCCACGTGAAGAGGGTGCCGGCGGCGAGGACGAGGGTGGCGCGCAAGCGGAGGAACCACCCCACGGCGGCGAGGAGCGGGCTGAGGCTCACGCCCAGCACCGTGAGGTGGCTGGAGCCCGGGGGTGTGGCCACGGTGCCGCCCTGGCGCCACCACGCGGCGTCCCCGGTGAGGGCCTGGAGGACGGGGCGGCCGTTGGCCAGGGGGAGGTCCCGGAGGGCGGTGACGACGGCGCTTCCCACGGTGGCACCTGCCAGGAGGCGGAGGCCGCGACGGGTGCGCTCCCTGGCGCCCTGCCCGAGGTTGCGGCCCAGGTCCAGGAGGCGCACGAAGCTTCGGGAGCGGGGGTACGGGAGGGGCGTCTCCACGGTCCAGACGCGGCGGTAGAGGAGGAAGGCCACGGCCCCAAGGAGCCCGGCGAGGACGCTGAGGGGGACCAGGAGCCAGAGGCCCGGCAGGGGCGTGCCGGCGAGGAGGGCGCTGTGGCTCCCGTGGTCGGCCTCCCGGAGGAGCACGAGGGCGGGGTAGGTGAAGACGAAGCCGGCGATGGCGAAGCTCGCGCCGGTGGCGGCGCCGCTGGCGAGGACCGTGTCGCGGGTGGGCCAGCCCTCACCCACGGCCAGGAGGTAGACGGCGTACCAGGCGCCGGCGACGATGAGGCCGAGCTTGAGACCCACGTAGGCGTTCACCAGGGCGAAGAGGGTGCCGGCGAGGACGCCCAGGAGCACGCGGCCCCGGGGCCAGCGTCCCGCCTGGAAGGCGCGGTTGCGGTTCCCCTCGTCCAGGTACTGCTCCAGGACCCCCGTGTTCATGTTGGCGTACATCTCGGGGTCCCATCGGTCGAGCTCCCCGCGGGCCATGCGCTCCAACCCCCCGGGGGTGGGGGGTACGCGGGTGGTGTTCTCGTCGCCTTGGTCGCTCCTGGACACCGGGTCACCTGGCGGGGCCGAGGAGGTGGGGGGCGCTACTTAACCGTGTTGTACGGGTGGCGCGCGAGGGGGGTGGGAACCGAGGGCTTATCCCCGGTTGGCACCCATGGTAGGAGCGGGTCCCGAGGGGGCCTGCCGGCTCCACCACCTTCATGTAGGGGGAGGTCGGTTCGCGCATCGTACCCCCCTCGGGGGACCCCGGAGGACCATCCCATGAGCCTCGACGTGGAATCCATCCGCAAGGACTTCCCCATCCTGAGCCGCACCGTCCACGGCAAGCCCCTGGTGTACCTGGACAACGCGGCCACCACGCAGAAGCCACGGCAGGTCATCCGGGCCATGTCGCGGTACTACGAGGAGACGAACAGCAACGTCCACCGCAGCATCCACAAGCTGGGGGAGGAGGCCACGGAGGCCTACGAGGCGGCGCACACGTGCGTGGGGGAGTTCATCGGCGGGGCGGACCTCGAGGAGATCGTCTTCACGAAGAACACCACCGAGGCCATCAACCTCGTGGCCCATGCGTGGCGGCGGAAGCTGGAGCCGGGGGACGAGATCGTGCTCACGGAGATGGAGCACCACAGCAACCTCGTGCCCTGGCAGCAGGTGGCGCGGGAGCGGGATGCCACCATCCGGTGGGCGCCGCTCACCGACGAGGGTCTCCTGGACATGGAGGCCACGAAGGAGCTCCTGAACCCCCGCACGAGCATCGTGGCGGCGACGCACATGAGCAACGTCCTGGGCACCATCACCCCCGCACGGGAGCTCACGGAGGCCGCCCACGACCACGGCGCCACCGTGCTGTTGGATGCGGCGCAGAGCGTCCCCCACATGCCCGTGGACGTGAAGGCCATCGGCGCGGACCTCATGGCCTTCAGCGGCCACAAGATGATGGGCCCCACGGGCATCGGTGTGCTCTACGGTCGGGAGGAGGTCCTGGACGGGATGGAGCCCATGCTCTACGGGGGGGAGATGATCAAGAAGGTCTCGTACGACGGGGCCGAGTGGAACGACCTCCCGTGGAGGTTCGAGGCCGGCACCCCCGTCATCGCCGAGGCCGTGGGCCTCCACGCTGCCGTGGACTACCTCGACGACCTGGGCATGGGGAACGTGCGGGAGCACGAGCACGAGGTCACGGCGTACGCCTGGAAGCGCCTCCAGGAGATGGAGGGCGTCACGCTCTACGGGCCCCCGCCGGGGGAACGGGGGGGTGTGGTGAGCTTCAACCTGGAGGGCGTCCACGCCCACGACGTGGCGAGCCTCGTGGACGGGGAGGGTGTGGCCGTGCGCGCGGGGCACCACTGCGCCCAACCGCTCATGGGGAAGCTGGGGGTGCCCGCCACCACACGGGCGAGCTTCTACGCGTACAACACGCTCCATGAGGTGGATGTGCTCGTGGAAGCGCTGGAGAGCACCCGGGAGGTCTTCGGGTTATGAGCGAAGGTGGCGGGATGTACCGGAAGCACATCCTCGACCACTACCGCAACCCCAGGAACTTCGGGGTGCTGGAGCCGGCGGACGTGGACCGGGAGGGGGAGAACCCCACCTGCGGGGACGAGATCCGGGTCACCGCACGCGTCGCAGGTGACCAGGTGGAGGAGGTGCGGTTCCACGGGAAGGGTTGCGCCATCAGCCAAGCCGGCGCCAGCATGCTCACGGAGGAGCTCACTGGCGCGAGCCTCGACGAGGTGCGGGCCTTCACCAAGCAGGACCTCCTCGACCTCCTGGGGATCCCCGTGAGCCCCGTGCGGGAGAAGTGCGCCGCCCTGGCGCTGGTGACCCTGAAGGCGGGGCTCGAGGACCCGTGAGAGGTCGATCAGGGGTCCGAAGGGACCTCTGCAGGCGTTCCATCGCCTACAGGTGGGTCACGTTCCGAAACCGTTAAACGGCGCCTGCGGGTACCTTGGGGTGGTAGCCATGGGGTGGAACCGTCAGCGTGTCCTCCTTGCCGTCCTGATCCTCATCACCGCCGCCTTCGCCGGGTGCACCGGCACCCCTGGCGGCGACGACGGGGGCGACGGGGACGGTGGGGACCAGAACCAGGAGCCTTCAGCCTTCTTCATCATGAACTGTCAGCACCTGGATTGCAGCTTCGACGGGTCGGACAGCCAGGATGGTGACGGCACCATCACGGCGTACGAGTGGGACCTCGGTGACGGCACCACGGCGACGGGTGCTCTCACGAGCCACACGTACAGTGCCGCCGGCACGTACACGGTGAAGCTCACGGTGACGGACGACGAGGGGGCCACGGCGGAGACGCGGCGCCAGCTCACGGTGACGGCGGCGCCGGACAACGGCACCAACGGCGACGACGATGATGACCCCGATCCGCCGGAGGACTACGGAGCCCACTACAACGGCTCGGTGACGCCCGAGTACGAGATGAACTGGACCTTCCCCGTGGAGTTCTGGCAGGACACGCTGATCCACGTCCGCTACAACATCACGGGGCAGGACTTCCCGGTGGGCGTCTTCAACAACGTCACGGTGAACCTCACGAACCCCGCGGGCACCGAGGTGCGCACGGGCATCGTGTGGGACCAGGAACCCGTGATCGAGTGGAACGTCACCACCGGCGCCACCATCGCGGGGAATTGGACCATCAACGCCACCGGCAACGGCCTGGGGAACGAGGACCTCGGGGGCACCACGTACGACCTCATCATCGACGTGGAGTACACGTAGGCCCCTGGCCCGCCGCGAGCTGAAGAACTTAAGGCACGGTGTCCCCTAGGCCGGCCCATGGCCGAACGCGTGGTGGCTGTCACCGTGCTGGGTCGGGACCGCCCGGGCCTCATCGCGGACGTGAGCGAGACCGTGACGGAGCTGGGGGGCAACATCGTCCACGTGGACCAGTCCAGCGTCTACGGGTTGTTCAGCCTCTTCATGCTCGTGGAGATGGGGGCGCCGGTGGCGGGGGGCCGGGTGGAGGACGAGATGAGCGCGCGCATGCGCAGCGCCAGCGCCCGCACCACCCGGGACGTCTTCAAGTTCGTGTACGACCTGGAGCACCGGATGCGGCGCTTCGACGTGCAGGTGCGGGCGGAGGTGGTGGACCCGGGGGAGCTCCCGGACCCCCGGGACCGGGACCTGCGCGTGGTGACGATCCTGGGGAGCGACCGCATGGGCGTGATGCACGCCATCACGCGGGCCATCGCGGAGGAGCACGCGAACATCGAGCGCATGCACCACGTGGCTCAGGGGGACCTCATGGCCTTCGAGATCCAGGTGGACGCCAGCGAGGCGGACTTCGAGGCGCTGAGGGAGCGGTTGCGGGATGTCACGGAGGAGGTGGGGGTGGACGCGGTGGTGCAACCGGCGGGGTTGCACCGGACGCGGAAGCGCCTGGTGGTCTTCGACATGGACAGCACCATCGTGGACGGG
>CAZDGP010000007.1:40772-42186 GCA_964505085.1 uncultured Thermoplasmatales archaeon | reverse complement strand
CGTAGGACGGCTGGGGGCGGGTGGTGGGCACGGACCGGAGCGCAGCGTAGGACGGCTGGGGGCGGGTGGTGGGCACGGACCGGAGCGCAGCGTAGGACGGTCGGGGGTGTCTTGGAGCAGCGCGCAGCGGAGCGTCCCCCGGGAGGGCGGTTCGTCCGAGGCGAGGTCCGAGCCGAGGGCGAAGCGAGCACTGTTCCAAGACCGCGACCGTGGGCGCGGAGCGCGCACGGTTGGAGGTGGTGGGACCGGGTCCCTCGAAGCGAACCGCCTATATCCCCTGCCCAACCTGGAGTGATGATGCCCCTCACCCGCGAGGACCTGGAGGCGGCGGTGGATCGGTTCAACGAGAGCGTGGAGCCGGACCGGGAAGCCGCCATCGTGACCCACGAGGGGGACCGGTTCGAGGTCCTCTTCCCGGTGCCGGGGCGGAGCGCGCCGGTCCACGACGAGCACTTCAGCGACGTGCAGGTGGAGCTGAAGGAGGTGACGGGGTTGGACTCGGAGATCCACGGGGGGTTCTACAGCGAGGCGCACGAGGGGTTCGTCCTGATGTACGAGGTCGTGCGGTGGGACGAACCCTAGGTGGCGGTGGGCGCTGGGGACGGAGGGGTCAGTCGTCGTCCCGAGCGAGCTCGTCCCGCACCTTGCGCATGGCGGCGAGGCCGAAGGGGTTGGGGCAGAGGTCCAGAGCCTCGTCCAGGGGGAACCACTTGGCGTCGGCGATCTCGCTGGGGTCGGGGTCGAGGGTGCCGCTCTGGAGCTTGGCGAGGTACATGAAGCCTCGCATGTAGTACGTGGGGCCGAAGCGCTCGCTGTAGACGCCGAGGAGGCGCTGGGGCTCGATGTGGAGGTTCGTCTCCTCGCGCACCTCGCGCACGACGCTCTCCTCGGGGGTCTCGCCGTAGGTCAGGAACCCGCCGGGCACGTTCCAGAGGCCCTTGGTGAAGCCGCGGTTGCTCTTCACGAGGAGCACGTTCGCTTGGGGGTCGCCGCGGTGGAGGATGGCGCCGCTCACCTCCCGCACGAGGGTGGCGTTGACGGCGAGGCGCACGAGGGGGTCGACGTTGGGGAGGCCCGGCACCTCGTCCTTGTGCGTCCAGTGGGTGGGGTGCTCCTCGAGGTTGGGGATGCAGAAGAGGATGGGGGTGCCCTCCACCTCCATCCGCATCTCCCGGTCCCACGTGAAGGGGGCGTCCTCGATGCGGGGGAAGGTGAGCTGCCCGTCCTTCTCCACGAGGTGCACCATGCCGTCGGCCTCGGCGTAGAGGCGCATGGTGGGGTCGTGGGACGCGTCACCCTCCGGGCCTGGCATGGGGCGTGGAACCACGTGCGGGGGGAAAAGCGTTGCCCGTGGGGGGGTCTGGGACTTGCGAGAGCGCTTCCCCACCCCAACGACCGGAAGACGTAAGTACCG
>CAZDGP010000007.1:31779-40672 GCA_964505085.1 uncultured Thermoplasmatales archaeon | reverse complement strand
GGGATGGTCGCGTTGTCTCGTATAGTGTTATTGAAGCATACCCGGGCTCGCCGGGCTTGCTCGACTTCTTCGACACCTCCAACCGCGCAGCGTAGTTCGCGCTCCGCAACGTTCCCATCCCCGCGGCAAGGGACCACCCCCCATCACCGGAAGACGTAAGTACCGGGGATGGTCGCGTTGTCTCGTATAGTGTTATTGAAGCATACCCGGGCTCGCCGGGGTTGCTCGACCCTTCTGGATCTCCGAACCCCCGCAGCCTAGCCTGCGTCCGGCCGTGCCGGCGAGGGGTCCTCTCGGCGCCGCACTGGCCAGCTCTGCCAGCGCGCTACAGACCCAACGTATTAGGCCAGCAGGAGGTATGGCGGGGCGGTACCCATGCGGATCCGCCATCTCCTCATCGTTCTTCTGGCTCTCACGCTGCTCCTCTCCATCGTCCCTCAGGCCCTGGCCCACCACGAGGTGCACGCTCAGGCAAGCTGCCAAGGGGGGCCCGCAGGCGACGCAGGAGGGAGCGCCATCGTCGAGGCTCGGGAGGAGGAGGGGGATGCCGACGCCAACGCGACGCTCCACCACGACGACCCGGTCCCGGAGGTGTCGCCCCCGGGCAACCAGATCCTGCCTCCCGGCACGGACCCCATCCCCAAGCCCGGCGTGTCGATCCCGGAACCCAACCAGTGGGCTCCATCCCCCGATGATTGGGCCGACGACCCCGTGGGGGACGCGGGAAGCTACGCCCTCGGGACCTCCGGTGAGGTCCTCGCCACCGCCTGCCCCGGCGCCGCGGACGACGGCGGCAGCGTCCAGGTCGTCGACGGCATCTACGTGGAGGCCTGCGTGGGTGAGGGGGGCCCCGGCGCCACCGTGAACCCCCTGGCGGGGTCCGTGGGGGATGCGGGGTGCAGCGGCGGTGGATGAAGCCGTCCAGTACCCTGGAAGGAGCCGATTACGCATGTTCCCCCCTCCGCACTCTCACACCTTAGCCGGAGGCGGGTCCCGCCAACGGCTATTTGAATTCATCGAAGATGGGTGAGTAGTCCTGGCCGGGGTTGGCGGGGTCGATCTCCGCGAGGGGGGGACCCTGGAGGCCCTTGCTGAGTTCGTGGTAGCTGGGGCGCTCCTCCTTGTAGATGAGGCCGTAGTGCTCGGCGGGGCTGGTGGCGATCTCCCAGGCGGCGGCCTTGTCGGTGGGGTCGTGGTCGGTCTCGCTGAGGTCCACGAGGACGTCGCGGTACCACGCGTACGTGTTCTTGCGGTTGTACGTGATGCAGGGGCTGAAGACGTTCACGAGGGCGAAGCCGTTGTGCTCCATGGCGCCCTGGATGAGCTCCTTCATGCCCTTCACGTCGCCGCTGAAGGCTTGGGCGAGGTACGTGATGCCGCTGCTCATGGCGAGGGCCAGGGGGTTGATGGGGGACTCGAAGTTCCCGTCGGGGGTGGTGCCGGTGATGTACCCGAGGTCGCTGGTGGGGCTGATCTGGCCCTTGGTGAGCCCGTACACCTGGTTGTCCATGACGATGTACGTGATGTCGATGTTGCGGCGGATGGTGTGGACGAAGTGCCCGGCGCCTATGCCGTACCCGTCGCCGTCGCCGCCGGCGGCCACGACGGTGAGGTCCTTGTTCGCGAGCTTCACCGAGGCGGCGGTGGGGAGGGCGCGGCCGTGGAGGGCGTGGTACGCGTAGGTCTTGGCGTAGTTGCTGATCTTGCCGCTGCACCCGATGCCGGCGATGAGGGCGATCTCCTCGTTCTCGAGGCCGATGCCGGCGAAGGACTGCTGGAGGGCGGCGAGGACGCCGAAGTCCCCGCATCCGGGGCACCACCAGGACTCCTCGTCGGTTTGGAAGTCGCGCATGTTCTTCTCGCTCGTGGCCATGTTAGAGTGCCTCCTGGATGGCGGTGACGACCTCGTGGGGTCGGTAGGGGGTGCCGTCGTACTTGGTGACGGGCGTGATCTTGTCGTGGTACCCGATCTCCTGCTGGGTGAGGAGGGCGAGTTGGCTGTTGAAGGTGGCGTCGATGAAGAGGGCTGTGTCGACGCTGTCGAGGAAGGCCCGCATCTGCTTGCGGGGGTAGGGCCAGAGGTGTGTGAGGACGAGCTGTCGCGTCTCCACGCCGTCGTCGGCGAGGCGGGCGCGGGCCTCCTCCACGGGGGCTCGGGTGCTGCCCCAGGTGACGATGCCGGTGGGGGCGTCCTCGGGTCCGGAGACCTGGACGGGTTCCACGGCGGGGGTGCGGCCCTGGCCGTCGTAGTGCTGCTCGGCGAAGGTGCGCATCTTGCGTTCGCGCTTCTCCATCTGGGCGTTGCGGTTGGTGCGGGATTCGCTCACGAAGCCTTCGGGCGTGTGCTCGACGCCGGTGGTGTGGAAGAGGCCGTTGGGTTGCCCGGGGCGGGACCGGGGGCTGATGCCGTCGTCGGTGATGGCGAAGCGGTCGAGGCGCATGCTGTCGCGGTCCTGGAGCTCGTCGTTGGTGAGGAGCTTGCCGCGGTCCACGGGGACGCGGTCCACGTCGAACTGGTCCCAGGTTTGCCCGCTGATGCCGAGGTCCTGGTCCAGGAGGTAGAAGACGGGGCACTGGTAGCGCTCGGCGTAGTTGAAGGATTCCTGCACGAGGTAGAAGGCTTCCTCGGTGGTGCTTGGGCTCACCACGATCCTGGGGAAGTTCTCGTGGCCGCCGTGGACGGCGAAGAGGAGGTCACCTTGACTGTGCTTGGTGGGCATGCCGGTGCTGGGGCCGGCGCGCATGACGTCACAGAGCACCACGGGGATCTCGGCGGTGCCGGCGAGGCCGAGGGCCTCGGTCATGAGGCTCATGCCGGGGCCGCTGGTGGGGGCCATGGCGCGGACGCCAGCGTACCCGGCGCCGATGGTGTAGTTGATGGCGGCGAGCTCGTCCTCGGCTTGGACGACCTCCCCGCCGTACTCGCGGGTCTTGTCGATGAACCACGTGAGGACGTCGGTGGCGGGGGTGATGGGGTAGCCGGCCATGAAGCGGCAGCCGGCGACGAGGGCGCCGAAGCTCGTGGCTTGCGTGGCGTCGATGAGGAGGCGTCGCCCGTTGGGGAGATCCCGTTTCTCGGCGGTCCATGGGACCTCGACGCCGAGCTCGTCCTTGGCGGTGGCGTACCCGTCGTCGATGACGGCCTTGTTGGCGTCCACGATCTTCTGGCCTTTGCTTCCGAAGCGCTCCTTCACGAACTCGTAGAAGAGCTTGCGGTCGATGTCGAGGAGGGCGGCGGTGGCGCCGATGCCGGCCATGTTCCGCATGATCTTGGAGCCGTGCTCGTCGGCGATGCTCGTCATGGGGACGGGGACCTCGAGCACCTCCTTGTCGGTCTCGTACTTGGGGGTGAACTCGTCGCTGTCCCACATGAGGACGCCGCCGTCGCATAGGTCGTCGACGCTGGCGTCCACGGTGCTTTGCCCGAGGGCGCCGCAGAGGTTGAGCTCGTCGGCGCGGGCGCGCTTGGGCTCGTCGGTGGCGCGCACCTCGTAGTAGGTGAGGCCGCCGCGGATGCGGCTGGGGAAGCTGCGGTACGTGTAGATGTGCAGGCCATATCGGGCCATGGCCTGGGCGAAGATGTGACCGGTGGAGTCGATGCCCTCACCGGATTCCCCGCCGAACCTCCAGGCGAAGTCGTTGATCATGGACGGTGCCCTCCGGAGCGTTCTCGGAATCCGCGTCCTTGGGTTAAAGGGTTGGCGTACTTACTGTATGCACTTGCGGCCCTGCGGCGTTGCTGGTGTGCGTTGGCGTGTCACCTGGGGCTTGGTGCCGGCGGGGTGACGATGGGTGGCAGGGGGGCACAAGGGGGGTGGCGGCGGGGTTAGCCGGCGTAGGTCATGCCGGCGTCCTGGTGGGTGAGGATGGGGCGGTCGTCCCGTTGGGTGGCGGCGACGACGCGGCAGATGAAGACGGTGTGGTCGCCCTCGTCAGCGGCGTGTTCCTCCACCTGGAGCTCGAGGCTGGCGGGGAGGTCGGTGAAGATGGGGGCGCCGGTGGCGTCGCCGGGGGTGTAGGGGGTGCCCTCCATGTCGTGGTCGGTGACGTTGACGTTCCTGATGAAGCGTCGGGCGAGGTCGAGCTGGTCCTCGGCGAGGGGGTTGAGGGTGAGGACGCCGCTCTCCTCGATGAGGGCGTGGCCGTGGCTCTCCTTGCGGATGGCGAGGGCGACGAGGGGCGGGTCGAAGCTGCATTGGGTGACCCAGGACCCGAGGAAAGCGTGGGGGCCGCCGCGGGCAGGGTCCTCCCCGCGTGCTTCGCTGCGCGGGGAGGCCCCCGACCCTTCGGGCTCCATGTCGGTGTCGGCGCCGGCGCGGGTGCCCACGAGGTAGAGCCCGTAGGGTACGAGGCGGAGCGTGTGCTTCTTCGCCTCCTCGTCGAGCTCGTGCTCCGCGTCGGGGGCCATGGGGCGGCCATGGGGGGCGGGGGATATGAGGGTTGTGGGGGCCCCGGAGACCTATAGTCACCTATAGCCAACTATAGGCGACTATAGGTCCTTCTCGAGAACGTGGCCCTGGGGAGGAGGCGCCGGGCGGAGGGGAGGGGTGTACGGTGCCGGAACTCCCTCTGACCCTCCTCCGGCACCGGGGGTGGGCGGCGGGCGTGTTCCCACGGAGGGTGGATGGCGAGGAAGGTGCCGATCCCCCTACCGCAGCTCCCAGTACCCGGCCCTCACGTCCTCGTTCGCCTCCATGTACGCCACGGCCTCCGCGGGCTTCTCGGGCAGAGGTTCCTCGCCCAGGAGACCCGCCACGGCGGAGGTCACGACGCGGCCGTCCACGTGGCCCCACCCCATGCTCACCCAGGGCGCGCCCGGGGTCGCAGGGACGGTGGGCCAGGGCTCACCGGGGCCGTCGTAGTCGGTGGTGGACCAGTACACGGCGGTGGTGTTGAGGGCCTGGCGGAGGTCCCCGTTCGTCACCTGCACGCTCCCGGCGTCCACCAGGAGACCGCCCGGGGTGATGCCGCCCTCGTGGCCTGCTTCGGCCCGGACCTCGTGGAGGATGCGGCTCGCCACACCCGCCGTGAGGGGCGTGGCGAAGCTCGTGCCGCTGGCGGTGCGCTCCCCATCGAGGGTGTCGTACGTGGCGAGGGTCTGCGTCCAGTTCGCCACGGTGTCCACGAGGTTCCCGCTCATGAGGTTGCGACCGTGGGTGTCGCCGTTGCTGCCGCTCACGGCGTGGACCCAGGGGGGGCCGCTGGTGGTGTCGGTGAAGGCGGGTGTGGGGTCGTTGCCGGTGGCGGTGAAGACCACCTGCCCGCGGCTCCACGCGTCCAGGGTGACCTCGGCGGTGCGGAAGCCGAAGGCGTAGGGTTCGGCGACGCCGGCGGCGTTCACCACGGGACCCCAGCTCAGGCTGATGAGGTCGATCCAGGGTTGGCTCGCGGCCCAGGCTACGCCCTCGTCGTAGTCGCTTCCGGTGACCATGACCACGAGGACGTCGGGGTTCTGGTTCGTCACCGCGTGGCTCACCATGGTGCCGTGGCCGGCGCGGTCCAGCACCGGGAGGTTGGGGAGCCGGGTCTCGTCCAGGTGGTACCCGAGGACGTTGGTGCCCTCGAAGTGCACGAGGGTGCGGCTGGGGACCTGCGTCCAGACGCCGGCGTCGGTGCGGAGGCTGTCCATGTAGCCGTCGTGGGGTGCGACGGGGACGCTCACGGGGCCCTGCCCCGTCTGCACGTCCTGGACGCGGGCGGGGAGGTTCCCGGTGGCGAGGTCCTGGGCGTGGAAGGCCTCGTGGTACGGGTTGACGCCGGTGTCCACCACGGCCACGACCGTGCGGTCGCCGCCGGCGCCCGTGGGGGTGACAGCTTCGGGCGTGGGGCCCTGGGCCACGGCGGTGAGGGTGATGTTGCCGCGGCTCACGCCCTCGGCTTCCACGGTGGTGTTCCAGGTGCCGGCGACGCCGGGGAGGATGGCCCAGTCGGACCCGGAGCCGTGGGTATCCTCCAGGAGGTGGAACGTGGTGCCGTCGGGAGCCTCCACCGTGAGCGTCACGTGGGTTGTGGGGTCCGCGGCGGTGTAGTGGACCTCGGCGAAGACCGCGCCTGCGGTAGAGGGTGCGGCGAGGTGGCCCTGGAAGGTCTCGGCGGCACCGTCGGTGTACCAGGTGACCAAGGTGTCGTCGAGGATGCGCTCCAGAGGTGGGAGACCCTCGAGGGTGCTGGAGGCTCCGAGGTCCCCGTCGGGGCTCAGGGGGTCCACGCATCCTGCGAGGGTGGCGGTGACGAGCAGGATCGCGAGGACGAGGCTGCGCTGCATGGGCGGGGGAGGTGCTCGGAGCCTTAAGGGTTTCCTGCACGAGCCTAGCTCAGGCTACGGTGCGGAGGCGGGTGCGCCGTGGTGGTCCAGGAGGTAGACGACGCGTTCCACCACGTGGCCGACGTCCTGGAGGCTGGCGGCGCTCAGGTTCTCCAGGGTGTCCGTGGTGTGGTGGTGCGTGCTGGGGAAGGGGTCGCAGCGGGCGTTGCAGTCGAGGTGGATGATGTCCACGGCGAGGATGCCCCGCTCCTGGAAGGGCCGGTGGTCGTCGGTGATCGAGAAGCTGGTGTCGTCCACGAAGCTCTCCACACCGAGCTCGGCCGCGGTGCTCCACACGAGGTCCTGGAGGGCCCGGTGGGGGTCCCGGGCGCTGTACCCTTCGCGGTAGAGCGTGAGGTCGGTGCCTCCCACCATGTCCACCAGGAGGAACGCCGTGGTGGCGTCCACCGCGGTCTGGGACATGGTGCTGGCGTAGTGGGTGGAGCCCACGATCCAGCCCTGGTTGGGCATGGTGCTGGCGTCGCACCCCGTGTGGTCCGGGGGGGAGCCGCCGTCCTCGGCGTCGAAGAAGAGGAGCTTCACGGTGTGGTTCAGTTCTGGCCCGTCGGTGAGGATGCGTGCGAGCTCCAGGAGGAGGCCCACGCCGCTTCCGGCGTCGTTGGCGCCTACCACGGGCTCGTCCCTGCGGTCGGGGTCGTCGTCCTTGTCCGCCCAGGGGCGGGAGTCGTAGTGCGCCCCCAGGATGAGGGTACCGTTCCCGGCGCCTGGGAGGGTGCCCACCACGTTCTCGAGGTTCGTCTCCTGGCAGATGTACGTTCCCGTCCAGCGTTGGCGGTCCACCTGCCATCCGGCATCCGTGAGGGCGGTGGAGATCTCGTCGGCGGCCTCGGCGCGGCCGGGGGTGCCGGGGATGCGGTACTGGACGGAGCCGTTGTCCCAGCGCACTTGGTCCTGGACGTGCTCCAGGGCGCGCTCCCCGTCGAAGCGGAGCTCGGGTGGGGACCACGTGCCCGGGAGGTCGTCCCCGTTGTCGGTATCGTTGCCGCCGGTGCCGGGGCCGTCGGGGAGGCCGAGGCATCCCGCGGTGACGAGCGTCGCCGCCAGGAGGAGGATGAGGAGGCGGGACCGCGGGAGCATCGCTGGAGAAGGTGGGTGCGGCACCCATGAAGGTTGCGGTGGAGGGCCGTTGCGGGTTAGGCGCTGGCCACGAGGCCGGCTAGAGCGTGGAGGAGGGTGGGTACCTCGCGTGAGGGGATGCGGGCGCCGGCTGCGTGGGGGTGGCCACCGCCGGCGATGCCGTGCTCCTGGGTGAACTCCTCAAGGAACTGCCCGAGGTTCGCCTCCAGGGGTTGGGTGGCGCGGAGGCTGACGCTGGCGTCGCGGCCGCGGCTGTTGAGCCGGGCGGCGAGGCGGCATCCGCGGTCCCGGGCGGCGGCGGTGAGGGCGCGGCTGCCGAAGCCAAGGAGGTTCGTGCGGTGGCGGGAGGTGTCGAGGACGGCCACGGGGCCGAGGACGTCGAGGCTCTCCCGGGCGCGGGCGCGAGCTCGGGGCCACCGCTTCTCGTTCACCACCTGGAGGTACCGGCGCCTGACCTCCTCGATCTCGCTGGGCCAGGAGCCGGAGGCCATGCGGCGGGCGGCGCTGCGGCGGAACCGGTCGTCGTCGATGCGGAGGCGCCAGGCGAAGTCGAGCATCTGGGCTTCGTCCTCCAGGAGCCCGCGGCCCCATCTGTTGGTGGCGTGGTGGAGGTGCTGGGATTCGCAGTGGTCGACGACGTCGGCGATGGCGGCGAGCCCCTGGAGGTCGCTGCTGGCTGCGAGGAGGCTCTCGTCGGTGAGGTGGTCCAGGGCCACGGCGGCGGCGCTGGGCCCTTCGTGGACGGCGACGTCCACGTGGCGGTGGAGGCCGTGGCCGTGGTGCCCGGTCTGTTGGTGGTGGTCGAGGACGAGGACGCGTTGGTCGGTGTCGGCCTTCCCGTTGAGGGTCTTGATGAGTCGAGGGGTGAGGCCGAGGTCGGCCACGATGATGCGTTCGCTGGAGAGATCTCGTCGCAGGCGGTCCACGGCGCCGTTGGCGCTGGGGACGTAGCTTACGCGTGCCTCCGGGTGCGCGGCGAGGACGAAGGCGCTCGCGACGAGGCCATCCACGTTGCCCCGGGTGATGCAGTGCACGCTCCGCTCGTCCGTCCACTTGTTGTTGGACCCCATCCCAGTGTCCCAGTTGGGAGTTGTGCGGACGCACCATAAAGGTTCGTACGTTGTCCGTAAAGATGACGGATGCCTCGTCACAAGGACGGGTAGTTGGGGGGTTGGCGGAGGCGCGGGCGTCCGGCAACGTCGGACGCGGTGCCCCTATGGGGAAGCCTCAAATAGTTGGTGCGTGATGGGGGCGATGCTTCGCGGGCCCGGGGCCTGGGGAGCGTCGCGGGTCCATGATCCGCGAACTCCGCTGGAGTTCGCGCACGCTACCGCGCCTCGGTGTTGGGCTGAGGCTCGGCGCGGTGCGGTTGAAGCTCCTGCGGAGCCTTCAACTGCGCCCGTAGGGTAGTCTGGATATCCTTGAGGCTTGCGGAGCCTTTGACCCGCGTTCAAATCGCGGCGGGCGCGCTTTCGAACCCTCCACTTAGAC
>CAZDGP010000007.1:0-31679 GCA_964505085.1 uncultured Thermoplasmatales archaeon | reverse complement strand
CAGTCTCAGAGGAGGGTTCGAAAGTTCCCCGAACCGGCGTCTCAGCCCTTCCCTCCCCGGTTCGGGAGAACCGAGGAACCGCAGCGCGGTTCCGAGCCTCTCGCCATATAGACAGTCTCAACGGAGGGTTCGAAAGTCCACCGCGAAGCGTCTCTCCCCGTCTCTTCCTTCGCGGTGAAGACCGAGGAACTTGCGGAGCAAGTTCCGAGCCCCCATCCCACACCCAGACAGTCTCAGAGGAGGGTTCGAAGGTCCACCGCGAAGCCCCGGTCACCGCCCCACGCCGCGCCCTCGTCCTTGGGAGGGCGGCTCCTGGGGACCTTCGCCGTGCCCAGGTGAGGGACGGTCCTCCTGCGGTTCCGCGGGGGATCGTCCGCGGTCCGGGGGTGCGTCGCTTCGTCGTCCGGGGGGGTCCGGGTGCTCGTCGGCTTCCCCCTCGTGGGGTTGGGTGTGGCCAGCTGCGCGTGCCGTGTCGTCGTGGTGGTCCGGAACCTCCTCGATGACGCCGGAGGCCTGGAGCTCCACCTCCTGGTGGACGACGACATCGCCCTGGCTGGCGGGCATGGGCCAGATCTCGTACACGTGGCCGGGGAGGAGCTCCAGCGTGAGCGTCACGGGGCTCGAGCCGGAGACGAGGTGCTGTTGGTTCTCGGTGCTGTCGTAGACGTCCATGGTGAGGTCCTGGTTCGTGTCCGTGGAGGGGGACCATCGCATGGCGAAGTCCACCGTCGCCGGTCGGTCCCCCACGGTCTCCACCGCGAGGGACGGGGGGTGTTCGGGGGAGAGGTACCACGTGCACCCCATGATGGACGGTGGGGCGGTGCAGGGTCCGGGGACCTCCGTGACCATCCACACGTCCTTGGTGAGGACGGTGTGCTCGCCAGGCTTCTCCGCGTGCCCTGCGTCCGTGCGGGCGGCGGTGGCGTCGTCGGAGGCCCGGGTGATGCCGTGGGCTGGGTGGTCGCTGGGGAGGGGTGCCATGAGGCATCCGCTCGTAAGGATCGTGAGGGCTATGAGAAGGATGGGGCCTCCTCGCGTACCCACCGCACCGTGCATCGGGTCAAGGAGGCTCCGGTGGCCGGATGAAGGTGCCCCCTGCGCAACCTGGAGGTTTCTGGAGCACGGAGGAGAGCCGTCCCTGGTGGTTTGGGAGGCCAGCGCGAGTCGAGGGGGTAGAGAAGACAGGTGTGTGCTTGGGAGGCTTCACCCTCCACCACGCTGGCTACGTCCCCAACGGGATGGGGGCTCCCATAGCTTGCGGTGGGGCAAGATGGCGGTTGCACGGTGGGGGTGGAGGGGGGGGTCGGTCACCCGATGATGAGGGCGACGATGTCGAGGATGCCGACGAGCACGCCGAAGCCGCTGAGCCAGGACCCGATGTCCCCGAGGGTGTCCCCGACGATGGGGACCTCCGGGAGGGCGTTCGCCAGGAGGATGAGGGCGCTGATGACGAGCATGATGCCGGGGAAGGAGAGCACGTTCACCATGGTACCGGGGGCGGAGGGGGTTCGGTCGGCAAGTAGCCTGCGGTGCGTGTTGCGAGGGGGCAGTCTGGGTGGGCCAACGCCAACAGGTTTTAGCATCGGAGGGGGCGTTCCCTTGGTATGAGACGGGACGCTGGACCCCGCGAGGATGACGCGCCTCCCAGCCAGCTCGGGGGCCTCATCGTGGGGGGGCGGTGGAACGCGGCGGTGGCGTGGTCGCTGGTGGGGGTGCTCGTGGTGCTCTCGGTGGAGAGCCTGGCGGATGGGGACCTCCAGTGGATCATCTTCCCCCTGATGGTGGCGGTGCTCGCGGTCCTTCCCCCGTGGACCCGTCGGGACCCGCGGGAGATGCTGCCGTGGCCTCTTCTCGCGGTCATCAGCTTGCCTCTAGCGGGTCGGGCGATGCAGGTCTCGGTGCTTGGGAACCGGGTGGCCCTAGCTTTCAGCCTGGCGGCGGTGGCGCTCCTGGTGACGGTGGAGTTGGATGTCTTCACACCCATCGAGATGACGAGCGGTTTCGCCGTGGGCTTCGTGACGGTGGGGACGCTGGCGGCGGCGGGGTGGTGGGCGGTGCTCCTGTGGCTCTCGGACGTGCTCCAGGGGACACGGTTCCTCGTGGACCATGACGCGCTCATGATGGGGTTCATCTACGCAGCGGTGGCGGGTCTCGTCACCGGGGTGCTCTTCGACCGGTTGTTCCGCCGCTACGGGCTCGTGGAGGTGCGGTGATGGGGTGGGCCCACCTTCTCCCGGCGGGGACGGCGCTTCGTTTGAACCGCGCCATGCAGGGGCTGTTGGCCCTCACCTTCGTGTGGAGCCTCGTCCTGGGGCATCCTACGGTGGCGTTCAACGCTGCCATGAGCTTGGGTGTGACGTTCCTCCCGGCGTGGTTGGAGCGTGACGTCGGCATCCCCATGGCTCCTGGGGTGGTGCTTTGGATCACCGCCAGCGTCTTCCTCCACGCTATGGGCACGGTGTACGGGTACCGGGGGATCTCGTGGTACGATGACCTCGTGCACGTGTTCATGACGGCGGTGGTGGTGGGCATCGGGTACGCGGTGGTGCGGGCGGTGGACGAGCACGATGACGACGTGTACCTTCCGCCGCGGTTCCTCTTCGTCTTCATCCTGCTCTTCACCATGGCAGCGGGGGTCCTGTGGGAGATCTTCGAGTTCGGCCTGACGGTGCTGAGCGCTGTGCTGGAGCTGGACGCGCCCCTGGTCCAGTACGGCATCGACGATACCGTCACGGACCTCCTGTGGGACTCCCTCGGGGGTCTCCTGGTGGCAGCGTGGGGTCACGTGCACTTCCACGGGTTGGCCGTGACCCTGGAGGAGCGCTTCGGCTCCCGCGAGGGCGGCGGGTGACGGGTCTGGAGCCCCGCATCGTGGGTGGTCCGCGCAAGAGTTAACGTGCATCGTGGACGATTGGGGTGTGGAGAGAACCGTGAAGGTCCTGGGCGTGCTCACGCAGGATTTCGCCGCGTACTACGACGTGGTGAAGGCGCTGAAGGCGCGGGGGGTTCCCTTCCTGAGCCTGGTGGAGGACCAGCCCGTGCCAGCGCACGTGGGAGCTCTCATCGTGGCTCCCACGGACCCTGAGCCGCCTGTGGACGTGCCCGTGGTGGTGTACGACCCTGAGGGGGAGGCGGCGACGGGCGGGTCCACTGTTGGGGAGGGAACGGGTGAGGTGTACGCCTCGGTGGCGGACGCCGTGGAGGCGGCGCTGCGCCATCTGCGGGGGCGTGTGGCGTTCCGCCGCGTCGTGGTGGGGGTGGACCCGGGGGAGCACCCGGGGGTGGCGATCCTGGGGGATGGGCGGGTGGTGAGCACGTTCCGGTCGTCCCGGCCGGAGGACGTGGTGCCGGAGATCCTGCGCCGGTTGGGGGCGTTGGAGGCGGAGAGCTCGGTGGTGCGCGTGGGCCACGGGTCGGCGACGCATCGGGACCGCATCATCAACGGTCTGTTGGATGCGGTCGTGGACGTGGCGGTGGAGGAGGTGGATGAGACGCGTACGAGCCCGCCCCGGCACCGGCCGAACCGGGAGCGTGACATCGCGGCGGCGAAGCGGATCGCGTTGGCGCGGGGGGAGCGGGTGCGTCGCCGGCGGGAGGTGTCGCCGAGCGAGGGGGAGCTGCGGGACATCCAGCGGAGGAGCCGGTTGGCGAGCCAGGGGGATGTCACCATCGGTCGTGAGTTGGCGCGGGCGGTGGCGAGCGGGGATCTCACGTTGGAGGAGGCGCTGGAGGAGCAGCGGGGTCGCCGATCCAGCGCTTAGGTGGGGGCCGGGTGGGTGCGGAGGGGTGGAACGGCGCTTGCCCCCGATGAACAAAACTATAAAAAACAGGTGCCATGTAACCTCGCCTCGCACACCCCTGGGGCTCCGGAGAGGCGGGACCATCGCGACCGTGTGAAGCGGCGGTGCCTGCACGTACCACATAGCGTGCGGCGGGTTCGTCGCGGCGGAGCTTCCTGCAGGAACAGGTGAACCAACCATGGCAAAGGAGATGACGTTGAAGGTCGCCGAGGCGGTCCAGGAGGACGTGGCCAAGGGTCGCGTCCGCGTGGACGCCTCCACGCGGCTGGATCTCAACCTCACCGTCGGCGATGTCGTCGAGATCATCGGTAAGAAGAACACGGCGGCCATCGTGTGGCGTGCTCACCCCGACGACGAGGGGCAGAGCATCATCCGCATGGACGGCCTCATCCGTGACAACGCGGGTGTGGGCATCGGGGACAAGGTCCGCATCCGGAAGGTGGACGTGAGCCCTGCGAAGAAGATCACGCTGGCGCCGGTGATCGAGGAGGGGCAGAAGCTCCAGTTCGGGAGCGGTATCGAGGGCGTGGTGAAGCGCGGTCTCTTCAAGCGTCCGGTGACGAAGGGGGACACGGTCATCGTGCCGGGTATCGCCCTCATCGGACGCGCGTTGCCCTTCATCGTGGTGGACAACACCCCGGGCGGCATCGTGCAGATCACCGAGGACACGGATGTGAACATCCGGGAGGAGGCCGTGAGCGAGACGGACCTCCAGGCGCCGAAGATCACGTACGAGGACGTGGGCGGGTTGAAGGAGGAGCTCACGAAGGTGCGGGAGATGATCGAGCTTCCGCTGAAGCACCCGGAGCTCTTCGACCGCTTGGGCATCGACCCGCCGAAGGGTGTGCTCCTCCATGGGCCGCCGGGCACGGGGAAGACGCTCATCGCGAAGGCGGTGGCGAACGAGTCCGGTGCGAACTTCTTCAGCATCCAGGGCCCGGAGATCATGAGCAAGTTCTACGGTGAGAGCGAGGCGCGCCTCCGGGAGGTGTTCGAGGAGGCGGAGCAGAACTCGCCGAGCATCGTCTTCGTGGACGAGCTGGACAGCATCGCGTCGAAGCGTGAGGAGACGCAGGGTGAGGTGGAGCGCCGTGTGGTGGCGCAGCTCCTCACCCTCATGGACGGCTTGAAGGCGCGGGGGAAGGTCATCGTCATCGGCGCCACGAACCGCGTGGACGCGGTGGACCCGGCGCTCAGGCGTCCGGGTCGGTTCGACCGGGAGGTGGAGATCGGTGTGCCGACGCGGGATGGGCGGAAGGAGATCCTGCAGATCCACACGCGGAGCATGCCCCTGGACGATGACGTGGACATCCAGGATATGGCCGACGACACCCACGGCTTCGTGGGTGCGGACCTGGCGGCGCTTGCGAAGGAGGGGGCGATGAAGGCGCTGCGTCGGTACCTGCCGGAGATCGACCTGGACCTTCCCATCCCCACGGAGGTCCTTGAGCGCATGGTGGTGAAGCAGAACGACTTCACCGAGGCGCGGAAGGAGATCGAGCCCTCTGCGCTGCGTGAGGTGCTGTTGCAGGTTCCGCAGATCACGTGGGACGACGTGGGGGGCTTGAGCGAGCTGAAGCAGGAGCTTCGGGAGGCTGTGGAGTGGCCCCTGAACCGGCCCGAGGCGTTCAAGCGCATGGGCATCCGCCCAAGCCGCGGCATCCTCCTTTACGGGCCGCCGGGCACGGGGAAGACGCTGTTGGCGAAGGCGGTGGCGAACGAGTCCGATGCGAACTTCATCAGCGTGAAGGGCCCGGAGGTCCTCTCGAAGTGGGTGGGGGAGTCGGAGAAGGCGGTGCGGGAGATCTTCAAGAAGGCCCGGCAGGCGGCGCCGAGCATCGTCTTCCTGGATGAGATCGATGCCATCGCGCCGCGGCGGGGCATGAGCAGCTCGGACAGCAACGTGACGGAGCGGTTGGTGAACCAGCTCCTCACGAGCATCGATGGGTTGGAGGACATGGAGGGCGTGGTCGTCATCGGTGCGACGAACCGTCCGGACATCATGGACACGGCGCTGCTGCGTGCGGGTCGGTTCGACCGGTTGCTGCAGGCGCCGAGCCCGGACCAGGAGGCGCGGCGGAAGATCCTGGAGATCCACACGCGGGATATGCCCTTGGAGGACGTGGACCTGGACGTGCTGGCGAAGCGCACGCAGGGGTACGTAGGGGCGGACATCGAGTCCCTGGGACGTATGGCCGGCATCCTGGCGTTGCGGGAGGACGAGGATGCGGACAAGGTGCATATGAAGCACTTCGAGAAGGCGCTGGAGGAGGTGCGGCCCAGCGTGGACGACGCCACCGTGAACTACTACGAGCGCCTGAGCGAGGAGCTCGAGGGCGGCCTCGCGGCCCGCGAGCGCGATAAGCAGTACGGCGGCGAAGGGATGGAAGTGCTGTAGGCGGACCCCCCCGTCCCAACACATCCGTTCCCGTCCCTGCTCCCTTCTTCCCCCCTGTCTTCCTCCCTTTCCTCTCTCCTCTCTTCACTTCAGGTCATCAGCTTCAGCATCGCACCCTCCATCCCCACCGCAGGGCATCACGGGGGTGGTGGTGCCGGGGCGGCCGGGGTGGGGTGTACGGCAAGCAGCGTCTCCGTCTGGATAGGCCGCTTGCCGGGGGCGGGTGGCGGGGATGCACCGAGTGGAGAAGGAGAGCGGTAGAAGTAGAGGAAGTGGAAGCGGAGGAGAGCCGGAGGGGGAGAACGGTGATGGCCGCGAGGCGCTGCCCTTCGCTACCTCACCCTTGCCCCAGCCCCCGCGCTCGCCCCACCCTCGCGCTCGTCGAGGAGCTCGCTGATGAGCTCGTGGTAGGGTTGGTTGGGGTGGCGCTTCGCCTCGTCCATGCGCTGCTTCACGTCGGTGGGTACCCAGATCGTGGTGTGGTCCTTGGCCATGGTGTCACCTGTAGGCGCCGAGAGCGACCTATAGTTGCCTATAGGTCGGGGGGTTGGTAAGGGTTCCGGCTCTCGGGGAACGGGCGTCCGCCGGGGTCCCAAGCCAGCGGATCCCGCCTCCCATGCCGTCTCCAGAACCCTTTTATCCGCCCATGGCCGTGGCGGGACCACCCCGGGTCCCCAACCATGGCCCTCCATCCTCCGCCCGTCCCTGCCGCTCCGGCCGTCCCCGCAGCCCTGGCGGTGCTCGTCCTCCTGCTTTCCACGCCGGGGGCCGTCGCGGACCCCTTCGCCGCTCCCGCGGACCGCGTGGACCCGGCGGCCATCGTGGCGGCGACGGAGACCCACCGGGCGACCCTGGAGAACCTCAGCACCGTGGAGGACCGGGAGACCGCGATGCGCCTCGTCGCCGCCGGCGAGGACGACGCGCACGAGGTGCTGGATGCCGTCCTGGACCTGGACGCGCGGGACGGTGGCCTGCTCGCGGACTACTGGGGGAGCCTCCGGACCGCCGCCGACGCGGGCAACCTGAGCGACGTGCGGAGCCTCGCCCGCGCCGCCCGGGGGCTCGTGGACGACGAGGTCCTGCCCCAGGTTCGGGCGTGGTCCGTGAACGGCACCTACCTCACCCCCGGGAACGGCCAGGCCACCGCCGAGGGGCGCACCCGCGTGCCGGTGCTTCTCTTCCACCCGCCTCCGGGAGGGGTCGGCGCCTTCGACGTGGAGGTGCAGGTGGAGGCGGGCGAGGTGCGCATCGTGGAGGCGCGCGCGGCCGTGGGCACCGGCGAGGCCACCGTGGACGGAGCCAACGGGACGGCGCGGGTGGCGAGCTTCGATGCGAAGGCGCTGGGGAACCTCGATGCCGGCGGTGACTTCGTGACGCTGGCCCACGTGGTGCTGGAGCCCCGGAGCGAGGGGGAGGACCTCCCTGCCGTGGTGGACATCGACCTGCGTGAGCTGGCGGACCCCGACGGGCGGAGCGTGCCCGCCGTGACGAGCTCCGGCCACGTGGTCCTTGGCGATGACGTGGGAGCCAGCACATCCCCCACGGTGGCGGTGGCCCTCGTCATCGTGGCCCTGCTGGGCATCACCCTGGCCTGGACGGCCCGGCGCTTCCTGGAGGTGTGACCCATGGAACCCATCACGACGCGGAACCTCACCAAGCGCTACGGGAGCCGGTTCGGGGACGAGGTGGTGACGGCCGTGGCGGACCTCAACCTCCAGGTGCGGAAGGGGGAGGTGCTGGGGTTCCTGGGGCCCAACGGCGCCGGGAAGTCCACCACCATCAAGATGCTCACGGGCCTCGTGCATCCCACGGGCGGGGAGGTGTGGATCCAGGGCCGGAACGTGCGGGAGGACCCCGTGCGGTCCCGGGAGAGCCTGGGGTACCTGCCGGAGGTGGTGGGCCTCTACGAGGAGATGACCGCCCGCCAGTTCCTCCGGTACACGGGGCGCTTCTACGGGTTGAACCTGAGCGAGATCACGCGCCGGAGCGAGGAGCTCCTGGGGGAGGTGAGCCTCGAGCACGCGGGGAGCCGCCGCGTCGGCACGTACAGCAAGGGGATGCGTCAACGCCTGGCGCTGGCGGGGGCGCTCTTCCACGACCCGGATGTGCTGGTGCTTGACGAGCCCCTCACGGGGTTGGACCCGGAGGGCATCCTGAAGATGCGTGGGGTCATCCGGCGCTTGGGCGAGGAGAAGACCATCTTCCTCTCGAGCCACGAGCTCCATGCGGTGGAGGACCTCTGCGATCGCGTGGTCATCATCCGGGATGGCCACGTGCTGGCGGATGCCCCCGTGGAGGAGCTCACGCGGCCCGAGGCGCCTCGGGTCCGCGTGGTCCTGGAGGAGGACTCGGACGTGGCCGACGCCGTGGAGGAGGCGCTGGCTGGGAGCCATAGCGTCGTGGACGTGGAGCGTCTGGAGGGGCGGGAGGTCGCGTACCTCCTCACGCTGGAGACGGGCGCGGAACCGGCCAGGCTCCTGCGGGAGCTCGTGGAACGGGACGTGCCCGTGATGGAGTTCCGTCGGGAGACCGAGAGCCTCGAGGACGTCTTCGTTCGCGTCACGGGGGTGCGCCCATGGTGAGCGAGGAGGACCGTGACGGGAGCTCCCCGCAACCTTCGGACGTGGGCGTGGCGGAGCCCTTCGCGGCTCTGGAGGAGGCCCTTGGGGGGAGCGTGGAGGACGTGGGGAAGGGGGGGGATGCGTCCGACGCCTTCGATGCCACCCGCGAGCTCCGTCAGCACCTGGAGGAGGCGTTGCGCGGGCGCGCCCTCACGCCGGGGTCGCTCCTGCTGGCGCGGAAGCGCCGGGCCCGGGAGCGCCTGGCGGAGCTGGACGCCGCCGCGGCCGACGGTGACCTGGAGGAGGCGCGGCGCCACCTGCGGGAGCTGGAGACGTTCTACCCCGCGCTCCTCCTGGAGATCCAGCGGTTGCCCGAGATGGATGCCAGGGCGCGGGAGCCCGCGGTGGAGGTCCCGCCGGCCCTCAGGAACGTCACCACGGTGGCGCGGAAGGAGCTGGTGGTGATCCTGCAGAGCGTCCAGGGCCTGGTGCTCCTGGGGCTCCTCCTCGTCACCTTCGGGTTGGGGTTGGAGGCGGCGCTGGGCGGGTCCGCCGCCGCCGGCGTGGAGGGGAGCGTGGAGCTCGTGTGGCGGTACGCTCACAGCCTGGACTTCCTCAGCGTCCCTCTGGCGGGGATCCTCGTGGGGTACGCCCTCGTGAACCAGGAGCGAGCGAGCAACACGATCCACGTGCTCGCGAGCAAGCCCGTGAGCCGCGGCGGCATCGTGATGGGGAAGTGGCTCGGCATGGCAGGGGCGCTGGGTGCCCTCGTGCTGGCGTCGAGCTTCATCGTGGGCGGCGTCGCCTACGGGGTGACGCGGCGCCTGGGCGATCCCGGGACCGTGGTGGGGTACGTGGTGGCGGCGTACCTCCTGGCCCTCGCCTTCGCGAGCATCGCGCTCCTGCTCAGCATCCTGCTGGACCGGGCGGTGGCCAGCCTGGCGGGTGCCTTCGGGTTGTACGTGCTCCTGGGGCCGTTCTGGCAGAACGCGTTCCTCGTGAAGAGCCTCTCGGACCTTGGGAGCGGAGGCTCGAGCACGGGGTCCCTGCTTCTCTACCTCGCGAGCCCCTTCACGGCGTGGTGGAACTGGACGAGCGAGCTGCTGGGTCCCGAGAGCGACGTGCTGGGTCTCCCGGTGGGGGAGCCGTGGCATGCGGCGCTGGTGGAGGCGGTGGAGCGGGGGACGCTGGATGCGCTCCCGTTCTACGCGCGGGGGTGGTGGTACGTGCTCGTGCTGGTGGCGTGGAGCACCCTCGCCGTCGTGCTAGGGGTTGTCACGATGCAGCGGCGGGACCTCGCCTAACCGGGAGCGGTTCCGAACAACCCCTTGCCGCGACCACATACCTTTTTATAACGGCGTGCTTTGCCGCGTCCACCTTACGGACAGGTGACCCCATGTCGGCCAAGGCTCGGAAGCTCATCCTCGTGCTCCTGCTCGTGACCGGACTCGCCCTGGCGCCCGCCGCCAGCGCCTCCTACCACGGTGACGATGGAGGTGGGGACGAGGGTACCACGGACGACGGCCAACCCGACTACACCGCCAAGTGGAAGGGCATCAAGACGTCCCTTAGCAACGGGAACGTGGGGCAGGCGCACAGCACGTACAACACGACGTTCGCGCCCCACGCGAACGCGTCCACCACGGCCCGGGATGCCATCGAGAGCGGGTTCAGCACCCTCCACGGGGCCGAGCCCGGGAGCCTGGACTACGTCGCCGCGAAGCAGCAGGTGGACAAGGCCCACTACGCCCTGGCCTTCGCCAACGTGGAGGACGAGGTCTCCGCGGGGGACGCCGACGCCGCCCGCGCCTGGTTCGGCCTCCTGGAGGCCAAGTTCGGCACCGCCCTCGCAGGCTCCAGCACGGCCTTCGCCAACGCGAGCACGCAGGTGGAGCTCGATGCGGCTCTTGCGACGCTCACGACGGAGTACCGGGACGTATCCCTCATGAAGGTGCACAAGGAGGTGACGGAGACCCCCGAGCTCCTGGAGGCCGGCGAGCAGGCCACCGCCGTGAAGGAGGCGGCGGAGGGCCGCTGGTACTACCTGGGTATCCAGGCCCACGTGGCGGAGGTCCTCGGCACCGAGGCCGAGACGGAGCTCCGGAGCGAGCTCAACGAGCTCATCGAGTTCGCGAAGCAGGGGGACCTCGCGACGACGCAGGAGGAAGCCCGGGAGGCCCTGGAGTTCGTGGAGAACTACGCGCTCGCCACGCTCCCCCGCGAGAAGGCCGACGCCTTCAGCACCATCAAGTCCCACATCAGCGCGGGGAACGTGAGCGCGGCGCAAGCGCATTACGAGGACGAGTTCGGGCACGAGGCCGAGGAGTACGCGGCCAGGGCGCACGAGCGCGTGCTCGGGGGCTTCGAGAACCTCACCGCCGCCCAGGACGCGGACGACGAAGCTGAAGTAGCTGTGCAAGCTCAGATCGTGAAGAAGGGCATCCTGGACGTCGCCACGAAGGTGGCGTTCACGGAGTTCGAGGAGGCCGCCGCGGAAGCCGAGGCGGGGGCGCTCCAGGAGGGCCTCGAGTACTACGCCGTCGTAGCGCAGAAGTTCGGGTGGGACCAGGGCGACGCGCCGGAGGGCGTGCGCGCCGTGGGCAAGTTCGCCGCCACCAACGCCGTGGGGGACGCGGACCTCGACGTGGCGGAGCGCGCCACCGCGGAGAAGTACCTGGACAAGGTGAGGGAGGAGATCGAGGAGGTCTTCATCCACTGGGACGATGACGCCGCCAAGGCCCGGGAGAAGGCCATCGAGGGCGTGGCGTACTTCCACCCCGCGAGCGTGTACGCGACGCAGGTCCTGGGTGAGGCGCCGGTGGAGGAGCTCCAGCAGGAGTTGGAGAAGCTCTACGACGCCACCACTGCCCAGGACCGTGCGGCGGCGGACGAGGCCGCGGCGGAGGCCGTGAAGCTCCTGGACCAAATCGAGAGCGGTGGCGCGGAGGTGACGGAGCTCGACAGCCTCGTGAACAACCTCGTGGGGAAGGTGGAGTTCGTGCTCGAGGAGTACGAGGGGTACTTCGAGGCGAAGGAAGCCGGCGACGAGACCGAGGCCAACACGGAGATGGGTGAGGCCCAGGCGTTCACGAAGGGCGCGCGGGAGAAGACCCTAGCCAACGAGGCCATCCTCCGGGAGGCCGACAGCGAGGCCGTGGACGAGATCCTGGCGAACCTGGACGAGGTTGCCACGGTGCTCAACGGGTCCAGCCACGATGACGCGACCCTGGCGCAGGTGGAGACCCTCGTGACGGAGACCGTGAGCTTGTTGGAGCGCATCCGCACCGCCAACGTCGAGGGCACCGTCACCGTGGTCCTGGGCGCGCCCACCGCGGGGGCGGAGGCCGGCACCTTCCAGGTGACGGTCAGCTTGGAGGGTGTCCCCAGCGACGGCGGCGCCTTCCAGGCGGCCGTGAGCTTCGACCCCAACGTCGTGAAGGTCACGAACGTCGACGTCTTGGCGGACGTGGGCGCAGGCACCGTGGAGGACGGTAAGGTGCGCTTCAACGCAGCCTTCACGGAGGCCCAGGGCGGCACCGTGGAGGTGTCGGTGCTCACGCTGGAGCTCGTGGACGAGACCGCGGAGACCGTGAACCTCGAGGTCACGGTGGAGGACCTCACGGACAGCCAGGGCGAGGCCCTGGGCGTGAAGAGCATCGAGGGCACCACCGTGGACGTGGCGAGCGTGGGCGCCGGCGCCAACGGGGCACCCGGCTTCGGCACCGTGCTCGTGCTGAGCGTGCTGGGTCTCGCGGGTGCTGTGGGTGCGGCGTTGCGGCGCCGCGGCTGAAGACGAGGACGTAGGAGGTGGTGATGACATGACGACGCGCATGATGGTTCGAAGGGCTGGGGTGCTCGCCCTGGCCGTGGCCGTGCTCGCGGCGGGCGTCCCCAGCGCCCTCGCAGCTGAGGATGCCGACGCGGAGCCTATGAGCGACGCGGAGTTCGAGCGCGTGCTCTCCGAGATGCAATCGAGCGTCGATGCTGCCGTGGCCGCGTACGAGGGCGGGGACCGCGCGGCGGCGTTGGAGGAGGCGCGGAGCGTGAAGCAGCGCTTCGGCTTCGACGGGGGCGGCGCGAGCGCGTTGGAGCGGAAGCTCAAGGCCGTGAGCGCGGTGGCCATCGGGGACCAGGTGAAGGCCCACAGCGCCCGCCTCGTCACCGCCATCGAGTCCAACGCGAGCGTGGCGGAGGTGCAGGGGATCGGTGAGGATCTTGCCCCCAGCCTGAACCGCCTCGTCCTCGTGGCTCAGGGGAAGAGCGTGCCCGCGAGCCAGCGTGACCTCCGCACCCCCGACGCCATCCAGGCTGCTGCCGACGAGGTCTTGGAGCAGGTGAACGAGGCCGTGTCCCTCTACCGGCAGGGTGATGCGAGCGGGGCGAAGGCGGCCGCCGAGGAGGCGTTCTTCACGTACGAGACGAACGGCCTCGGCCCCGACACGAGCACGGTGGACGACGACCTCGAGAACGAGGTGGAGAACGCCATCGTGAACTTCGACGAGTCCACCGTGGACACCGACCCGGGGTTGAGCCAGCTCATCGAGCAGGGCGCGCCCCTGGCGGATGTGGAGGCGCAGGCTGACGTCATCCGGAACGGCACCATGGAGATCGTGGAGCTCCTGCAGAGCACGCTGCCGCCGCTGGACCTCGGTGACGCGAACCAGGATGGGAAGGTGAGCATCGTGGACGCGCTCCTCGTCGCCCAGGCGGCCCTGGGTATCCGAGCGGACGATGCGAGCATGGACGCGAACCAGGATGGCCGCGTGAGCATCGTGGACGCGCTCCTCGTGGCCCAAGCTGCCTTGGGCATCCGGAGCCTGTGAACGACCGCACCGAAGACCCCCCCTTGACCCATCCTCCCGGTGGACGTGAAGGCCCATGACCCGCTTCCCCATCCCCTCCGTGGCGCTCGCGCTGCTCCTCCTGGCAGCAGCCCTGGCGCCGGCGGGGGTGGCAGCGGCCGCGGACATGGAGGACGTTCCCCAGGCGGAGTTGGAGGCGAAGCTCGAGGCCTTCCGCACGCGCCTCCACGAGGCCGTGGAGGATTACGAGGCTGCCCACGGGAACTGGACCAGCGCGGAGACGGCCAGCAACCGCTCGGCGGCCCGGGACGGCATGGAGGCGGCGGGTCGCGAGGTGGGGGCGGCGTTCCTGGAGTTCGAGCGCGGTCACGGGAACGCCTCGAGCCTCAACGCGTGGATGCAGGGTCACATGCCGCCGCGGTTCTACCAGGCGCTGGAGCGCCACGTGGTGCTTCTCCGAGCGCTCATGGTGCAGGCGGGGGAGGGTGAGGCCTCCGTGGCGAGCGTGGAGGAGGTGCGGGGTCAGTGGAGCCTCGTGGACCGGGCGCTGGACCGTGCGGCCTCCTGCATGCCGGACGGGTGCCGGGGCGCGTTGGTGGGCACGGTGGCACAGGCGTTCGTCGTGCTCCTGCGGGAGGGCTTCGAGGCGATCCTCATCGTGGGCGCCATGGTGGCGTACCTCCACAAGAGCGACCGCCCGGAGAAGGTGCGTCACGTGGCGGTGGGCGTGGGCCTGGGCGTGGCAGCGAGCCTCGTCGCGTGGTTCGCTCTCCGGTGGGTCTTCGGCGCCGCGCAACCGGGGTCGATGGAGCAGACGCTCCTGGAGGGCACGAGCATGCTCCTGGCGGCGGCGGTGCTCTTCTACGTGGGGTTCTGGCTCCTCTCGAAGGTGGAGACGGACCGGTGGCGCGCCTACCTCGACGGGAAGGTGCAGGACAGCTTAGCGTCGGACCGAGCGTGGGTGCTGGGCGTCATCGGGTTCCTGGCGGTCTTCCGGGAGGGCGTGGAGACGGCGCTGTTCCTGCAGGCGTTGAGCCTCCAAAGCGGCGGCGCCACGGGCGAGATCCTCCTGGGGTTGGGTTTGGCGTCGGTGCTCCTCGTGGGCATCTACTACCTCGTGCACCACGTGGGCGTGCGCGTGCCGCTTAGGCCGTTCTTCCTGGGGACGAGCGTGCTCCTGTACCTCCTGGCCGTGCGCTTCGCGGGCATGGGCGTCTTCGAGCTGCAGGAGGGGAGCCTCCTCAGCGTCACCGCGCTTCCGGCGGTGGCCACGTGGTTGGATGCGCATCCCCTCGTGGGCGTGCTGGCGCAGGACGTCATGGGCTTCGCACCCACGGCGGAGGTGGCGCTCACGCAAGGGATCCTGATCCTCGTGCTCGCCGGCGGCGCCACCTGGAGCCTCGCCATCGAGCCCCGCACCCGCGACGCGGTGGAAGCGTAAGCCTCACGTTCTCGGTTCCTCGGGTCGCCACCCTCCATCACCCAGATCGTCCACTTCCTCGTGAAGACATCCGAAGGGAAGGTGGCTGCGGGCGGCCGGGGAGGGGTGTACAGCCGAGCGCGACAGCGCGAGGCTGGGGGTGTCCTGGAGCAGCGCGCAGCGCAGCGCCCCGGAGGGCGGTTGGTCCGAGGCGAGGTACGAGCCGACGGGCGAAGCGAGCACTGTTCCAGGATCGCGACCGTGGGCGCGCAGCGGACACGGTCGGAGGTGGTGGGGAGGTGCTGAGCCGGCACCCTGGGGGAGCTCCTATCGCCAGACGTAAGCGGCGGGTGGCGGGCGTTTCCGCTACGATAGGTGGGGGTGGGTGGGAGGACGAAGACAGGGGAAGGGATGGGAGAGGGGGGGAAGAAGGGGGAAGAGGTGCGCGCGGGCGCCACCGACGCCGCGCCGGCGACCGGAGACGACCCCGCACCGCGACCGCAGGGAGCCTCCCGTTCAGAACAACCGGCTCTGGGTCTTCGGCGTGTAGTCGATGACGTCGGCGAGGACGTGGTCCTCCTCCAGGACGCCCCGCGTCTCCTCCAGGGGGACGCTCATGCGGATCTCCTTCGTGCGACCGTAGCGGCCCTTGCTGATGACGCGGGCGTTGAGGATCCCCAGCATGTCGAGCTCGCTGATGAGGTCCGTGACGCGGCGCTGCGTGAGGTGGTCCACGCCGGCGGCGTCGCAGAGCTCCTTGTACGTGCCGTACACCTCGCCGGTGGTTTGGCCGCTGGCGCCGCCCTCCTCGCCCTTGATGGTGGCGAGGAGCACGAACTTGCTCTGCGTGGGGAGGGTGCGCACGACCTCCGTCACGCGGTCGAGCTCGATCTTGTTCTGCGCCTGCCGCACGTGCCCCTCCTGGATCACGCGTTGGCCGCTGCGCTCCGCGAGCTCACCGGCGACGCGGAGGAGGTCCAGGGCGCGACGCGCGTCCCCGTGCTCCTGGGCGGCGAGCGCCGCGCAGAGCGGGATGACGGGGTCCTCCAGGGCGTCGTTGCTGATGGCGAGCTGCGCCCGCTGCTCCAGGATGTCCTGGAGCTGCTCCGCGTCGTAGGGCGGGAAGATGATCTCCTCCTCGCCCAGGCTGGATTTGACGCGGGGGTCGAGGAACTCGGTGAACTTCAGGTCGTTGCTGATCCCGATGACGCTCACCTTGGCGCGCTCCAGGTCGTCGTTGATGCGGCTCAGGTTGTAGAGCACGTCGTCGCCGCTCTTGAAGACGAGCTTGTCGATCTCGTCGAGGATGATGACGGTGACGCCCTCGTTCTGGTCGATGTGCTCCTGGAGCTTCGCGTACACCTCGTCCGTGGGCCACCCTGTGAAGGGGATGCGCTCGTTCCAGTCCTGGATGAAGTGGTTGGCCACGTGCGTGAGGACGCGGTACTGGGTGTCCACGACCTCGCAGTTGATGTAGATGAAGTTGACTACCTTGTCCTTCTCCCTCCCGGTGGATACGAGCTCCTTCCCCACGTACTTCGTGCACGCGGTCTTCCCCGTGCCCGTCTTCCCGTAGATGAAGACGTTGCTCGGGGTCTCCCCTCGGAGTGCGGCCACGAGGATCGTGGCCAGGTTGTTCACCTGCTGCGCGCGGTGCGGCAGCTCCTCCGGCGTGTAACTTGGGCGGAGCACCTCCTTGTTCTTGAAGAGGGGCTCCGTCTGCAACAGCGAGTCGAATAGTCCGTCCTTGGTCAAACTGGGTCTTCCCCCTGCGAACCACGTTCAGTTGCGGCGTCCTGCCGCGTCCATCGGTCCCCCGCGTTGCCTCGGTATCGGCTCTGGCTTCCGCCAGGGCGTGGACGCCCCGTCATGGGGGGCGGCACCTCGCCCGCTCCCTCCAGCGGGTGCCCGCGGGGGTCCACGGGCGTCGAGGTGCTTCGTGTCCGAAGCACGCGCGGATGCATGTTCCCACCGCCTAAGCTACGCTGGGGCGGTAGGTGGCTCTCGTTCGGCGGATCGGAGCGCACCGTCGGTCGTCGCAGCGGTGCGCTTCCCACCGAACGGTTCCCGCACGATGGGGCGCCGAAGTAGGTACGCCGGTTGCATAAAGGTTTTGGAACGAGCCACCGCGGGCAAGGGCTCCGTTGACGGTCGAGCCGCCTATAGACCCCTTCGTTTCGGGTGGAACTCGGACCCTCCTCCAGCCGGCTGATCCGGGCGAATGCGGATGCATCACCGGGACGGATGCGGGGTCCCGGCGGCGGGTGGACGACGTGAGTCGTGCACCGGCGTCCTCACCATGCGATGGACGCTGAGGATGCAAAGGAAGTCCAGGCATTAAACGCTTTCGTGGGCGTCGGGCGAGGGCCGCGGTGGGCCTCGCGCGAGCGGTGCGCAGCGCCCGCTGCGCGCTAGCGATTATGGCCGGGGCGGTGGAGGGGGTGTGGCGGGGTGGTGGCCGAGGCGGCGGAGGGAACATGGCAGAGAGACAGCCGAGGCGGCGGAGGGAACATGGCAGAGAGGCAGCCGAGATAGAGGGATGGACATGGAGGAGAGACACCCGGGGGGATGGGTCTGACGTGCCGGGTCCGGGGCGAAGGTTCAAGGACCGAAGGGTTGAACCTCTGGGTGCACGTGGTGACGATGCCTCCGCACCCATGCCGGGTCCGGACCCGGTGGCGGAGGTTCGACGCATGCACCGGAGGACCCCTGTTGCGACCTGCCGCCATCCTGCTCACCTTGGAGGACGATCCCCGGGAGACCCGGGAGCTCGTGCACAGCCTCGGGTACGACGTGGTGGAGGTGGTGCAGCAGAACCGCGGTCGGCCCGACCCCCAGACGTTCCTCGGTCGCGGGAAGGTGGAGGAGGCCGCCGGCCTCGTGGCGGACCACGGCGCCCGCCTCGTGGTGGTGGACGGGGACCTCAAGCCCGGGCAGATCTTCCACATCGAGAACGTGCTCCGGGACCGCCTGGAGGCTGCCGGCCGCCTGGAGGAGGTGGAGCAGCGGGCCAACGCCCGAGCCGACGCGGACCACCCTGACGGTCCGGCGCCCACGGACCACGACCACGTCCGGGGTCTCCGGGGACTTCACCGGTCCTGGGAGGGTGCCGGGGAGGGGCGCGGGGACCCGGCAAGCGCGGAGGGGTCCCGGGGTGCGGGTGGTCGTGGGGACCAGGGGGATGGGGGGCCCGCCCCGGCGCACCAGCGGTCGGGGGAGGCGGGGCTCCCGCCGCTGAACCCTGAGGAGGGGGCCTTCGAGGTGGCGGACCGGGTGCGCGTCATCCTGGAGATCTTCCGGCGGCGGGCGGGGACGCGGGAGGCGCGTCTCCAGGTGGAGCTTGCGAAGCTCCGCTACGAGATGCCCATCGTGCGGGAGGCCATCCACCTCTCCAAGACCGGGGAGCGCCCCGGGTTCCTGGCGGGAGGCCAGCACGCGGTGGAGCGCATCCACGAGCGCATGGGGAAGCGCATGTCCCGCATCCGCCGGGAGCTCGACCGCATCAGCGACGAGCGCGAGCTCCGCCGCAAGCACCGCCGCCGGGGCGGCTTCCACCTCGTGAGCCTCGCGGGGTACACGAACGCCGGGAAGTCGAGCCTCCTCACGGCCCTCACGGAGGACACCGCCGAGGTGGAGGACCGGGTCTTCACCACCCTCACGACGCAGACGCGCCGGGTGGAGTCCGAGCGCCGGGACATCCTCCTCACGGACACGGTGGGGTTCATCGACGACCTCCCTCCGTGGTTGGTGGAGGCGTTCCACAGCACCCTGGAGGAGATCGCTCTCGCCGACGTGATCCTCCTGGTCGTGGATGCCAGCGACCCGCCCGCGGAGGTGGAGCGGAAGCTCGCCTCGAGCTTGAAGACGCTCCACGGGTTCGCAAGCCGGCGCTTGGAGGTGGAGAACGGGGGTACGACCGGAGGGGGAGGCGGACGTGGGGGTGGAAGCGCTGTCGGGCGGAGAGGTGGAGGTGGGGGCAGGAGCGTTGGCCCCGTGGCGGATCAGGGCGAAGTAGGGAGAACAGAGGGTGCCGCCGGTGCCGGGGGTGCCACGGACGGCGGACCGCAAGGTGGAGATGGGGTTGACGAGCCGGATGGGTCGTCGGGGAGCACCACGACAGGTTGGGGGTCCTGGGGGGACGGGGTGGGGTTGGCTCCGGTGCTTGTCGTGCTGAACAAGGAGGACCGGTTGCGCGAGGATGAGTTGGAGCATGTGGTGGAGCGGTTGCAGCGTGGCGACCTTCTCCTGGGTCCGTGGGTGGTGACGTCAGCCATGGACGAGACGGGGCTTCAGGACCTCCACGATCGCGTGCTGGAGCTCCTGCCGGACTACGACGAGTACGTGGTGGAGGTCCCCCAGTCCTCCGCGGCGGAGTCCTTCGTGGCGTGGGTCCACGACAACGCCGACGTGCGGGAGATGGATCGGGGGGAACGGGTGCGGTTGAGGTTCCAGGCGCGACCCCGGGATGGCGCTTCCATCATGGAGCGGTTGCGGTCGCTCGATGCCGTGGTCGTGGAAGGTCCTGGCGAGGTTCAGGGCGGGGATGGTGGCGGTGGTGGCGGTGGGGGAGATGGAGGCGGTTAGGTGCATGCGGGTTCTGGGGAGCTTCCACCCCGGGTCCACACCTGGAGCGAAGATGGGTGTGGGGCAGTGTGGTGAGGATGGGATCGTGCGGATGGGCACCCCGACCCCTTGGTTTCCTTTGGACGTCGTGGAGGGGATGTTGTCCGTTGGGGACGTTGGGAGAAGGTGAGGTGTTCCCCCAACGGCATCGACACCTTCGCGCACCGTCGTCAGGATGAACGGTCAGCACTTCGCCGGATGAAGTTCAAGGGGGGATGGTGGTTGGCGGACCATCGACAAGTTACCTTGGGCATAACCGTGGAAGTGGATCCTCCACGATGCTGAGGATGAACCCTCCCTCCTTCGAAGGGTGGGTAGGTGCAACCTTCATAGAGGTGCCTCTAGACACCCTTCCCACCGTCGAACACCCCTTCGTTTCAAGTGGAACTTCCAGGGATCCCACGACGGCAACGTCGGTCTTCTTCGGGGGTTCATGGGGGGATCTCGCATGGTGAGAGGATCTCAAGGTCGTCGCCGAGCAGCTTCCCATCCGAAGGACTCGGATGGGTTCAACCTCACCACGTGAAGAACCCCGCCGAGGGAACCAAAAAGAACCCATATGTACCAAACAGTTATAAGTGGTAAGTTGTATAGCTGACTGGGTCTATTCTTCATCCTAGAGGATATACCGTTCTTCCTTCCCCTATCCTTCATCCTCCACTCCAGACGAAACCATGGGGATGGGGTGGGGGTCATGGTGGCTATGGTACCATCCGGCTCTGGTCGTGCATCCCCGCAGCCACCTACAGGGACCAGGGGGCTCCAGGTGGTTAACCCGACACCGTGGAAGACGGAACATTCATGAGACGCGGAGAGCGTTGGGAGAGCCCCGTGAGGTCAGGTACCCACTCGGCCACGGTTCCCACGCACCGAGCCTGGGGGAAACCGAACGCACATCCTTGTCCTCGTCAGGGCGGTTGGACCCTCACCGAACCACCGATGTGGAACCTGACATCCCGTCCCGTCGGCCCACCGCCCCGCGAAGCTAAGGGATGCGACCCATCCCGCGATCGTCCATCACAGCGCTCCCTGGAGGACCCCACCGCGTGACCTCTATGATCCCCCGCCGTCGTGCATCTCGGATCGCTCGACCAGCGAGCCTCCAGCCTGGGGTCGATCCCATGGAGGATGGGGCATGACCCTTCCCGGGAACCCACCTCAACGCGTGGCCATCCTCTCCGACGTCCACAGCAACCTCCACGCCCTTCGCGCGGTGCTGGATGCGCTCCCTGCGATCGGGAAGCACCTCGAGGACGTGACCCCCGCGCGTGGATCAGGGGCTCCAGCAGGCGCCGAGGATCGGGGGCAGGAACCTGACCCTGCAACCTCTGGCAACCCCGCGAAACCACCTGCGTTGGAGGAGCTGGATGGTCTCGATGGCTTGGTGCTCCTGGGGGACCTCGTGGGGTACAACGCCTACCCTGCGGAGTGCCTCAAGCTCCTCCGCAACCACCCCCACGTGGCCATCCGCGGGAACCACGATGATGCCGCTGTGCGGGACGAGACCAGGTTCCTCAACATCCCGGCTGCCGCCGGCGTCAAGCATAGCAGGGCACGAGTGGGGGGCGAGGGGCTCGCCTACCTCCAGGATCTCCCCGAGGAACGGACCCTCCGCGTGGGCGATATCACGCTGGACCTCTACCACGGTTCCCCCTACGACCCGCTGCACGAGTACATCTACCCTCACGACGGGCCCCGGCTCCTCCGCCATGAGGCCGAGGCACGCAGCGAGCGGGCTCCGAACCTCATCCTGCTGGGGCACACCCACGTGCCCATGGGTTACCTGCGACCCGACGCCACCAAGAACCTCCCAAGCACCGAGTTTCTCGCCCCTCCGAACCTCCCCAACCCCGAAGCGTTGCGTACGATCCCCCCGGAGGACGGGGCAGCGGGCCTGCCCCACGAGGTTGCACGTCTCGATCTCTTCGGACCCGCCCCCATCGCCGTGGCGAACCCCGGAAGCGTGGGCCAACCCCGGGATGGTGACCCCCGGGCAGCCTTCGCCATCCTCGACGGGGCCGCGCAGCGCCTCACGTACCACCGCGTCACCTACGACGTGGAGGCAGCGCAGGCGGCCAACCGCGATGCCGGACTTCCGACGCGCACCAGCGAGCGTCTGCAAGACGGCTGGTGACCTGTGGTGACCTGCCTGCCCGATCCCACATGCCGGAACAGGATCACCGTTGGGGACCTGCCAGACGTTCGCGCTACCTCTTTACCCTTGTAGGGCCCACTGGATCCTGATGACTCCCCAGCCTTCGCCACAGGTGCCCCGACGGCACAACCGAGCTGCCACCCTGCTCCTCACCGCACTGCTCCTTGTCTCCACCGCCACCGCCGTGGTCGCCAGCGAGCCCCAGACGACGAACTCGACGAAGGATATCGCCGCCACCAGCGAACCCCCCGTCCCCGAGGACGAAGCCCACGTCGAGGGCATCATCATCTCCGAGGGCACATGGAACGGGTTGGGCAACGCCACCCTCACGGTGACCAACGCCACCGGAAGCACGACCACGCACCCCGTGAAGGATGATGGGACCTTCAGCCTCATCCTGGACCCCGGCAAGCACACCTTCACCGCGAACGCCCCCCAGCACTTCACCACCTCCCGCACCGCGTACCTCGAAGGAGGCACACGGGAGCACATGCGCCTGAGCCTCGAACCCCACCCCGCCCGGTTGAACCTCCAGGTGGCGGACGCCGACGGCGACCCCCGAGCTGACGCCATCGTCACCGCGTGGAACGGCGGCACCGTGGAGGAGGCCCGCACCGACGCCAACGGCACCGCCATCCTCGATCTCAAGGTGGGGACGGTGCACCTCCGCGTCCAGGACAAGAGCACCGACGCGTGCCGGGCCGAAACCCGCACCCTAGGTGGCAACGCCAGCTGGACCTTCACGCTCCCCGACGCCCCGGCACGGGATGCCACCGTGGAGGGCGTCGTCACCGACCCCCGCACCGGTGAACCCGTGGCCGGTGCCGACGTCACGTTCCACGTGGACCGGTACGCCAGGATCATGGTGGACGAGCGAGCGGGCCACGAGGGCCCCGAAGAGGTCAAGACCACCGTAGCGCCTCCCCACCGATGGGAGGGAGCTCAGTGCCACCGGGACCCCGTCACCGTCACCACGGGTGCCGACGGATCCTACGATGTGGCGCTTCCCAACGGGTCCTACCACGTCACCGCCCGGCACCCCGACCACCTCCCCCACCGCACCCGGGTGGACGCTGGACCGGACACCGTCACCACGGTGGACCTCCAGCTCACGAGCATCCCCCCCGCCTCCGTCCACGTCCAGGGACGCCTGGTGGACGCCGACGGCGACGGGGTGGGCCCCGGCACCGTCTCCCTCCGGAACGTCCAGTGGGGCACGTACGTGCACGCCCGCGTGAACGACCAGGGACGTTGGAACGCCACCGTCGTCCCCGGGTACACCCACGTGAACGCCCACGTCAGAGCATCCTGCGACCCCGTCGCCGTCGCCCACGACGGGGATCGCACCGAGCCCCATCCCGCCGCTCCCGCCCGCGAGGACTGCGGTAACAACCACCATCCCGTGAGCGTCACCCGCGTGTACGAGGAGGCCTCGAACGTCACCGAGACCCTCGTCATGCCCTCCGTGCCCGAGCCCGCTGCCGTCCTCGAGGGGTACGTGGTGAACGCTTCCAGCGGCGACCCCATCGCGGGCGCCCGCCTCCAGGTGCGGAACCTCGACACCGCCGGGTGGGGCACCGCCCGCACGGACGAGGACGGGTCCTACCGCATCCGCGTGCACCCCGGCACGCACCAGGTGCGGGCGTACGGCTCCGGCTTCCTCCCATGGCAGGGCATGGTGGAGGTCCCCCATCCCGACGAGCGGCCGGGGCCCCGACCCTTCGACGTGGAGCTCACACCTGGTGAACCCCGCTACGGCCGGGTGTGCTGCATGGACGTCGTGTACGCCCGGGAACCCGCTTACGCTGGAGGGGACGCCTCCCCCGGGCCGGATGGTGGATCCCAGGATGTCGTCCGCGAGGACGGTGCGGGGAGCAACGACGGGACCCTGGACGATGGCTCCGCAGGTGCCGGCGACACCCGCTACGCGGACCTTGGTGGCGGCCTCGGGGACTACGATCCCGACGAGCGCGCACGGGTCCTCTCGAGCTACGAGGATGGAGGATCGGGGGAGGTCCCCGCACCGGGTCTCCCCATGCTGCTTGCGCTCCTGGGCGCGGTCGCCGTCATGCGGGCACGTAATAGACGCCGGTAGGAAAGCTCACGGGGGCAGGGGCCGGGAACGGCCGGTGGAGGATGGAGGTGGTGTACCCCCCTCCCCGGCACCCTCTGGGGGTCCCCGGGACAGGAAGCGCTCTGGAGCATGAGGGTGGAGGGTGCTACGTCGCCGCGGGAACCGCCGCTAGTTCGTGGCGATGACGATGACGTCGCGGACGCTCCGGACGTTCTCGAAGGGGAACACCAGGTAGCCGCGGTCGTCCCGCGTGTAGAGGCGGGGGTCCACGTCGCTGCTGGGTTCCACCAGGACCTCGTCCAGCTCACCCGTGCGGTCGTTCACGTTCACGTTGCGGAGCCGCCCGAGCATCATGCCGTCGTCGCTCATGGCGGTCTTCCCCCGGAGATCGGAGGCGAGGATCTTCATGCATGCATCACCATCCCTACGCTCGCGACGCGAAGAGCGTTCGGAGCGTGGTGAAGAGGAATCCCGGCGAGCCTACTTGAAGGTTCGTGTTGGGTCCACCCTGTCGTGCAGCAGGGGGAGGGGAGGGGGGATCGACCTTCAGCGGCTTACGGTGCCGCCGTCCACGACGAGGGTCTGCCCGGTGACGAAGCTCGCGAGGTCGCTGGCGAGGAAGAGGATAGCCCGCGCCACCTCCTCCGCGTCCCCCCATCGTTCCAGGGGGGCCTCCGCGGCGAGGGCCTCCCGCGCCCCCGCGTCCAGGGCCTCCACGTACCCGGTGGCGATGTTCCCCGGGGCCACCGCGTTCGCCCGGATGCCGTGGGGCCCGTACTCCCGGGCCACGTCCCGCATGAGGCCCAGCACCGCGGCCTTCGCCTCCGTGTAGGGCGTACCCTGGTACCCCTCCAGCGCCGGGGTGCTCGACACGTACACGAGCCGCCCGGGCACCTCGTCCTCCACCCACCAACGGAGAGCCTCCCGCGTGCAGTACCGTGACCCCGCCACGTCCACGCGGTGCACATCGTCGAACCACGCGTCCAGGTCCTCGTCCGTCACCTCGTGGAGGGGCGTCTCCCACATCTCCTCCCGCCAGGGGAACCCCGCGTTGTTCACCACCACCTCCAAACCCCGATCGGCGGTGAGCTCCCGCAGCTCCCGGAAGAGGACGGCCACGTCCCCTTGGTCGGAGACGTCGGCCTCGAGCCCCGCGGCCTCCACCCCGTGCGTGTCCTGGAGCTCCCCCGCCACCTGGGCTGCGTCCGCTCCGTGGCGGCTCGTGACGACCACGCGGGCTCCCGCCTCAGCCAGCGCCTCCGCCGTGGCCCGCCCGATGCCCCGCGTGGACCCCGTCACCAGCGCCCACGCTCCCTCCAACCCCAGCTGGTCCGAGCTCATCACCGCCTACACCGCTCCCGGGCTTCATGAAGCCACCGGCGCGGTCTTCCCTCTACCCATCGCACTTGAGATCCGAGGGGCCCCTCCTGGTTGGCAGCTCAGCACCTCCCCACCTCCCACCCCCTGCGCGGGATAGAGTACGATACGATTTCCCGCGCAGTACACCCCGCCCCGCCGCCCGGCGCCGCCACCCCCACGATCCGCCGGGAGGGGATGCCGAGTCCCGAACGACGGATCTACCCTCATCCTCGTGGGTGTTCGAGGCATACGGATAAACCTCATGTGGTGGGCGGGCCCAGGGAGGCCGTGGCCATCTTCGAGACCGTTGGCGCCGATGGCAAGGGCAGGGTTCAAGCCCCCACAGGCCGTAGCTCCGCCGTCATGCGCGTGCCCCTCGAGGTGGAGGCCCTGGACGACCTCCTTGGCGGAGGCGTGGAGGCCGGCGCCCTCACCGAGTTCCACGGCGAGGCCGGCACCGGGAAGACGAACCTCTGCCTCCAGCTCGCCCGGAACGTGGCCCGCGCCGGCAAGAAAGCCATCTACATCGACACGGAGGGCGTGAGCATCGAGCGCCTCCAGCAGATGTGCGGCGCGGACTTCGAGGAGGTGCGGGACCGCGTCCTCTTCTTCGAACCCTACGATGCCAAGGAGCAGGAGCGCATCATCGAGAAGGCCGTGCGCCTCGCGGAGGGCAACGACGACATCGGGCTCATCGTCCTCGACAGCGCCACGCTCTTCTACCGCCTGGGCCTCGGCGCCGGCGACAACCGGCAGGACCGTCGCGACCTCACGCGACACCTCCACGACCTCCACGCCCTCGCCCGCCGCCGCGGCATCCCCGTGGTCATGACGAACCAGGTGTACACGAACATCGACGACGAGACCATCGAACCCCTCGGCGGGAACCTCCTCAAGCACCTGGCCAAGGCCCTCGTGCGCCTCGAGAAAGCGAACAAGCAGGGGATGCGCCGCGCCATCATCGTGAAGCACCGTGCCCAGCCGGAGGGCAAAACCGCGCTCTTCAGGCTTGGTTCAACAGGTCTCGAAGAAGCCTGAAGAGCCGGTTTTGCCCCGGCGCCGGTGCGTCGGAGACCGATGTGCCCGGAGCCGAGGCACGAGGCGAAGGGAACGTCGAGGCCGGGGCGAAGCCTGTGAAGGCCGAACCGGTGGCGAGGGGAAAACGGCCTTGTTCAGGCTGGGCTCAACAGGGCTCGAGGACGCCTGAGGGCCCACACCCCCTGCCCCCTGCCACCACGCCACTTTTAAACTCCCCCCGGGGAACACCCTCCCCAAGAGGCCCGCCACCTCATGGGATGGACGCTTGGGACCCCCCACGCCCAACAAGCTTATGTAGGCCCACACGTACTGCGGTCGCTACCATGCGGACTCTTGGCAGGGTGGGGGCTTGCCTACTCACCATCATGGCCGTCTTGGCCGTCGGAACGTCGGCGGCCGTGGCCCTGGAACCTGACGCGGACCCCAGCGTGCTCCCCGTCACCACGACGAGCGAGACCTCCGGGAACGGACCGGTCCAGGACGTCACGGGCCTCGGGAACGGCGGAGCCGACGGCACCGACGGCACCGCGCCCGGGAACGACCCCGTGATGGTCCAACCCGGCTTCGAACCCGGCGCCCTCCTCGACGAACCCCTCGTGAGGCTGGGACTCATCACCCTGGGCGGCCTCAGCCTCGCCGCGGGAGCCATCTACGGCGGCGCCCGCATCGTCAGCAAGGACGAGCTCCTGGAGAACGACACCCGGGACGCCATCTACACCTACCTCCGCGAGGAGGTGGGGGCGAACCTCAAGCAGATCACCGACGCCCTGGACCTCACCACGACGAACGCCATCTGGCACCTGCGGAAGCTCGAGGACGCCGGCATCGTGAAGAGCGACAAGTTCAACGGGTACAAGGTCTTCTACCCCGCCGAGGGCGGCGTCCGCGCCAAGCGCCTGAGCATCAGCATGACGGCGCTGAACAACGACAACGCCCGCCGCATCTTCGAGTACGTCACCGAGGAACCCGGCGCGCACCAGCGCCAGATCGCCCGTGCCCTGGACGTGAACCATGGCACCGTGCGCTGGCACCTGAAGAAGCTCCGGAAGGCCGAGCTCCTGCAGGAGGAGCGCGACGGCCGCGCCACCACGTACTTCCCCACGGAGATGGGGGAGGTGGCCCTGGCCACCGTGGAGGGCAACGGCCCCGGGGGCCTCGGGGAGCTGTCCTCCCTCGTGTAGGCTCCTCACGCCGGTCCTTCCGTCGATCTACACCCCTTTCTCCAGTGCACCCAACCGTGGCGGTCCGTCCGCACCAGAGGCCCTGGAACCCACCGTACCAGCCTCCTAGGGCCCATGGACCCCCCGAGAATCGGGCAGGTGCCACAACCTTTATAAGTAGGATGCAAGAGGAGGAGAAGCGGGTTGTGCCATGTCTTCCTCAAGGGAAACCTCCTGGACACGCACCGCCAGCGTTGCCTTGGCGGTCACAGTGATGCTGGTCCTCACCGCACCCGTCGTCATCGCCCAGGTGGGCGAGACCGACGCCGTGGGCGGCGGATCCGGCCTCGGCCTCGGTGACTTCGTGGCGGACCTGAGCCTCACCGAGGGGCTCGTCCTCGCCGCCGTCGTCACCACCGTGGCCATCGTCGTGAGCCTCTTCTTCCTGGGTGGAACGAAGTTCATCACGCCGGAGAACGTCCTCGAGAACGACAGCCGCCGGGCCATCTACGAGTTCGTGCAGGAGAACCCCGGCACGCACCTGCGGGCTACCGCGGACGCGCTGGACCTCAGCACCACGAACGTCCTCTGGCACCTGCGGAAGCTCGAGGACGCGGAGCTCGTGAACCACAAGAAGTTCGAGGGCTACAAGCTCCTCTACCCCACCGAGGGCGGTGTGGAGGGCAAGAAGCAGGCCATCGCCAACGCCGTGCTCAGCAACGAGAACGCGAGCAACGTCCTCGAGTTCATCCTCGCCAACCCCGGCGCGCACCAGCGCCAGATCGCCCGCGCCCTGGACGTGAACCACGGCACCGTGCGCTGGCACCTGCGCAAGATGAACGAGGCCGGCCTCATCCTCCAGGTGGAGAAGGAGTACACGACCCAGTACTACATCACCGAACTCGGGAACCAGGCCCTGGCCGAGGGCTACGGCGATGCGCCCACGCTGGCCACGGACGCCGACGAGGGCCCCGGCGCCAGCGGTGCTGAGGCGTAGGCGAGGACGACGGCACAACCCTACCGCCTTCCTCCCGTCTCCCCCCTCATCCCCTCTCCTTTCGTCCTCTCCATCTCCATCCTCACCGAGCGTCAGCCTCGTTCATACGCTTCTCCTCTCGCCCATTCTGGTGGGCTCAGTATCCCCCCACCACCCGCCACCCGCGGCAGAGCCGCGGGTTCACCCTTAGGAACCTCCGGGCTACGCCCTCCGGTTCCTGCGGGCACCCCCGGCGCGGGACGCGAGAACGAGAAGGGTTCCCGCGCCGTACACCCCTCCCCGCCGCCCGGCACCACCCCCACCCCCCTTATATCCGTCCAAGAGGCCACACCCCGTCACCTATAGGTTCCTATAGGTAGCTATAGGTCCTGCGCTGGTGGTGGGGGTGGAAGTGCACCTCCTGGTGTACATCCACCAACCCCCTCCAGGCGAAGCTTCTTCCCCAAGGGCTCCGATAGACCGCCAGATGCGCATCCAGGAGCTGGGCCTCCCCGAGGCCCTGGTGGAGCGGTTCCGCGAGCTCGGGTACGACGAGCTCTGGCCCCCCCAGGCGCAGGCGGCACCCCACGCCGTCAACGGGGACAACCTCGTCCTCGCCGTCCCCACCGCCAGCGGCAAGAGCCTCGTGGCCTACATCGCGCTCCTCCACCACGCCCTCCAGGGCGGCAAAGCCCTCTACCTCGTGCCCCTCCGCGCCCTCGCCCGGGAGAAGTACGACGAGCTCAAGCAGTTCGAGGAGCTCGGGATCCGCGTCGCCCTCGCCACCGGCGACCTCGACAGCGCCGACCCTCACCTCCGGGACGTCGACGTCATCGTCGCCACCAGCGAGAAGGCCGACGCTCTCATGCGCCACCGCGCCCACTGGCTCGGCAAGATGAACGTCGTCGTCGCCGACGAGGTGCACCTCATCCACGACGGCGGCCGCGGCCCCACCCTCGAGGTCACCCTCAGCCGCTTCCGCCAACTCAACCCCAACGCCCAGGTCATCGCCCTCAGCGCCACCGTCCGCAACAGCCAGGAGGTCGCCCGGTGGCTCGACGCCGAGCACGTGAAGAGCGACTGGCGCCCCGTCACCCTCCGGGAGGGCGTGCTCTTCGGCCGCGCCATCCACTACACCGACAACGCCAAGGAGAAGGTGGAGAGCGACCACGTCACCAGCGACCCCGTCCACGGCCTCGTGGACGACACCCTCCACGGGAACGGCCAGGCCCTCGTCTTCGTCAACACCCGCAAATCCACCGAAGCCGTGGCCAAACGCCTCCGCCACATCGTCAACCCCCACCTCCAACCCCAGGAGCGCGCCACCCTCACCGACGCCGCCAACCGCCTCCGCAGCGGCCCCGACGCCACCGACATGGAACGCACCCTCGCCGCCTGCATCAGCCACGGCACCGCCTTCCACCACGCCGGCCTCACCCACGACGAACGCCACCTCGTGGAGGAAGCCTTCAAGGACGGCGACCTCAAAGCCATCGCCGCCACCCCCACCCTCGCCGCCGGCATCAACCTCCCCGCCCGCCGCGTCATCGTCCGCGACCTCTGGCGCTACGAAGCCGGCGAAGGCAACGTCCCCCTCCCCGTCATGGAGTACAAGCAGATGGCGGGACGCGCCGGCCGCCCCAAGTACGACGACGTCGGCGAAGCCCTCACCATCGCCAAGTCCCAGGACAAGAAGGACAGCATCCTCCTCGACTACCTCCTGGCCGAACCCGAGACCATCCACAGCAAGCTCGGCGCCGAACCCGCCCTCCGACGCCACGTCCTCGCCAGCATCGCCAGCGGGTACGTCGAGGACGAAGCGGGTCTCCGCGACTTCATCAAGAGCACCTTCTTCGCCGAGCAGGAGGACATCTGGCGCATCGAGGAACGCATCACCCGCGTCATCGACTTCCTCCTGGAGGAGGGCTTCATCACCGTCACCGAGGATCGCTTCGACCCCACCCCCATCGGGAAGCGCGTGAGCGAGCTCTACATCGACCCCCTGAGCGCCGTGAAGCTCCGGAAGGCCGTGGAACGCGCCGCCCGCATCACCCAAGGTCAGGACGTGGAGGTCCAGCTCCAGCTCCAGGAGACCGACGAGGGCGCCGAGCAACGCGTCCAACCCGAGGTCACGGACTTCAGCTTCCTCCACGCCGTAGCGAGCACCCCCGACATGCGCCTCCTCTACACGCGCCGCGGCGACACCTGGCTCGAGGCCGACGCCGTGGAGCGCGAGCACGAGCTCCTCCTCCCCCTCCCCGACGCCCCCGGGTACGACGTCTTCCTCGCCGAGGTGAAGACCGCGCTCCTCCTCCAGGACTGGATCGACGAGACCGACCAACACCGCCTCGTGGAGAAGTACAACACGTACCCCGGCGACATCCACCACCGCACCGACACCGCCGACTGGCTCCTCTACGCTCTGAGCGAGATCGCACGCCTCCTCGACGCCAACCTCGCCAACACCCTCGGCCCCCTCCGCACCCGCGTCCGCCACGGCGCCAAGCGCGAGCTCCTGCCTCTCCTCCAGTTCCGCGGCGTCGGCCGCCAACGCGCCCGCGCCCTCCACGACGCCGGCTTCAAGAAGGAGAAGGACCTCCGCGGCGTCCCCATCACGCGCCTCGCCGACGTCCCCGGCATCGGACCCAAGATCGCCGCCCGCATCAAGCGACAGCTCGGCGAGGACGTGGACGAGACCACCCTCGACGTGGGCGACGACGCGCCCGTCGCCGGCCAGCAGACCCTCGCCCACTTCCACGACGGAGGCGACGACTAACATGACCCACCACGAGGTCACCGAGGGAACCGAGGTCCGGGGGTACCGAGGCCCCGTCCCCCCCATCCCCGAGCTCCTCACGCTCCTCGACAAGGTGCGCCAGGAGCGCGGACCCGACACCCTCGTGCAACTCGCCCGCGCCGAGAACATCTACGGTGCCGACCACCTCCGCCACGCTGCCCGCCTCGCCCACCGCGCCCGCGAGGACGGCACGCACCTCGCCACCGACCCCGCCGTGGAGGTGCTACTTTACGCCGCCGGCGTGCGCCAGATCGACCGCGCCCTCCACCTCCTGGGCCTCGAGGAGGGGGAGGACGAGTCCATCGCCGCGGTGGCCCACGGCTCGCAAGCGGGCCCCCTCCTCGACCACCTTGCCCGGGAGGCCGGGTGGACGCGGGACGACGCCGTCCTCGCCGGCGACGCCTCCACCCTCGACCGCCTGGGCGTGGACCCCGCCCAACGCGACGCCGTCCCTCCCAGCCGCTGGGGGGACCTCGTCCTCGAGCACGTGGCCCTCCTCGACGTGGGGAAGTAGGT
>CAZDGP010000006.1:39935-44743 GCA_964505085.1 uncultured Thermoplasmatales archaeon | reverse complement strand
TGTGGTTCCAGGGTGGAACCGTGTTGCGTGATCCAACCGCGGAACTGCGCTGCAGGTCGGCGGTGGACGCGGGGGAGGTGCATCCTGTCTCGGAACTGCGCTGCAGTTCCGCGACGCTCCCGTGTTGGTAGAGACGGGCTGAGACGCAACACGGGGCGCTTCCGAACCTCGTATCGACATCTGAGTCGAGGGGGCGGCTGCCACCTCGAACCTGCGCTGCAGTTCCGCGGCGCTCCCGTGTTGGTAGAGACGGGCTGAGACGCAACACGGGGCGCTTCCGAACCTCGTATCGACATCTGAGTCGAGGTTCGGAAGTGGGCCCGCGCGGATTCGAACCGCGGATCCCCGCCATGTCAAGGCGATGTCATAACCAACTAGACCACGGGCCCGGTGGTTGGTACCCCCCTTGGGGGGCAAGGCCCCCAAGCCGCCTCGTGATATAAAAGCTGTACGGTGCGGGTGGGGTAGTGTCAGGAGGCGTCCTGGGGGTCGGGGGGTTGGCCGAGGCCGGCGCCGTTGCTGAGGGTGCTGAGGGCGTCGTGGTACGTGTCGGGGTCCGCCTCCAGCAGGTGCTTCGCGGCGTCCTTGAGCGCTTCCCCGAGCTCCTTCTCGGTGTGGCTGTACTTCCATGCGTCCTCCTCGCCGCCCAGGGCGCGGGTGAGGGCCCAGGCGACGGCCTTGCCCTTCCCGTCGCGTGTGCTGCGGTTGCGGAGCTCCTGACGTGCGCCGGCGGCTCCCTCGAGGCGGTAGGCGCGGGCGACGCGGTTGGCGAGGTCGAGCTCCGGGGGGAGGTCGGTGTACGTGGGGAGGTTGGCCCGGAGCGCGCTCCGTTCGCCGGCCTTGGCGGCGCGTCGGAGGAGCGCGGCGAGGTTGTCGCCGCCGCTGGGGGCTTCCTGGTGGAGGGCCTCCGCGAGGTCCTCGTCGTTGGTTACCTCGGTGAGGATGCGGAGGCCGTGCTGGGGCCAGAGCGTCTGCAGTGCGCGGCCGGGGGTGGCGCGGTCGAGGACCACGGGTCCGTCGTGGGCGTGCAGCGCCGCGTCTAGTCCGGTGCGTTCCGGTCCGGTGGCTCCCAGGGCGTCGAGGAAGGTGTCGACGTCGTCCCCGTACACGGTGTCGCCGGCGACGAAGATGCGTTGGTCCGTGTGGGAGAGCGCGTCCCTCCGGGCCTTGCGAGCGGCTTCGAGGAGGGCGTGGTCGGTGGTGCGTCCTCGGAGGTAGGTTTCCACGTCGTCTGCGGAGGCCTCGGCGGGTGGGACGTTGGGCACGTCGTACCCGGGGGTTTCGAGGGGTTCCACGTGGGCTTCGACGTCGAGGTCGGCCCAGGCTTGGGGGGCCATGACGTGGGTGAGGAGGGCGTGGGCGCTGTTACCGTTGGGTTGGAGGCAGTTGCCGCAGAGGGCGATGGTGATGCCTGCGCTTCGCCATGTGAGGGTGATGCCACGGGCGTCGTCCCCCGGGCCGCCGTGGGGGCAGGTGCGGTGGTCGCCGTGTCCGCCGGCGTTGAGGCGTTGGAGCCCCTCCTCCACGATGTCCTCGGGGGGGTCAGGGTGCTTCCCGGTGCATACGAGGTGGTCCGGCGTGGCGTAGAACCAGAAGCCCTTGTCCTGCGCCCAGTCCTTCACGGCGAGGAGCCGGAGGCGGCGTTCGTGCCAGTGCTGGAGGCCCAGGTGGTAGTTGCCGGGGGCCTCCCCCCAGTTCGCGTAAGGGACGTTGCCCCAGGGGAGCTTGGCGTTGGCGAAGTACGGGACCTCGCCCTTGTGCTCGATGCGGAGGAGCACCGCGTAGGCTCGCGCGTAGGGGGGGCCCTTCTTGCTGAGCTTCTTGAGCTTCTCCTCGTCACCGCGGGCGTCGTGGACCTTGCGGAGATGCCGTTCCACGCGCTTCGCGGGGTTGAGGAGGTTCGTGAGGAAGCCGCCGCCCTCGATGCGGGGGATGACGATCTCGGGGTCGTCGGCGAGGCGTTCGGCGTTGCGGAGGATCTGGCGCTCCTGTGCACCTGCGCTCGATTGGAACTTGGGAACGTCCGGTGCGCCCTTCCGTGCCACGGTGATGCCTCTCGGGTCTAGATGGGGGCTTCGCACCTAAAGGTACGGCTCTGGAGGAGGGTCGATGGGAGGAGGAACGCAGGTTCAGCTCTTGTCCCGGGCCCACGCGTAGTTGCGGCGCTTGGCGCTCTTGCCGAAACCGCAGGAGGTGCAGACCTTCTTCCGGACGTGGTAGCTGTGGCTGCCGCAGCGGCGACACCGGACGTGGGTCTTCTTCTGGTTCTTCCCGAAGGAGGGGGTTCCTTTGGACATGGAGGGTGCCTCGCGAGGTGCCCCTGAGGGGGGCGCGTGGCGTCGTAAGGGAGGGTTCCTATTTATGCTTTATGACGGCCGCTCAGGGTTGGAACCCTTCCCAGGACTCCACCACGCTGGGGCGGCCGGGAGGTTCCCAGTCGAGGGTGGTGTGGAGGAGGCGGGCGAGGATCTCCCCGGTGATGCCCCACACCGTGGCTTGGGGGAGGTGCCAGTAGTGGACGCGGTGGTCTTCGCGTTCGTCGGGGTGGATGCGGGACTCGTACCTCGAGGCTTCCGCGAGCTCTTGGAGGGGGACGAGGATGAGGTCGTCGACCTCCCGGGGGCTTGCGGGTTCCGTGGGGGGTTCGCCCTGGACGAGTCCCACGTAGGCGCTGACGAGGGCCCCGTAGAAGGTGGTCATCTCCGTGAGGTGCCCCAGGACCTCCACGTCCTCCGGGGGGATACCCACCTCCTCGTGGGTCTCCCGGAGGGCGGCGTCCTGGAGGTTGGCGTCCTGGGGTTCCTTGCGGCCGCCGGGGAGGCTCACCTGACCGGGGTGGAGGTCGAGGTCCGGGTGCCTGCGGGTGAGGAGGAGGTGGATGGCGGAGCCCTGGTGGAAGAGGGGGATGAGGACGCCGCTTGCGCCCTCGGGTATGGGGGCGGTGCGCGCCGGCTCCCTGGGGAGGTTCCGGAGGCGATCCAGCACGTCCTGGGGGCCTCGAGGCATGTCCTCAGGCGTCCGTGCCGATGTTGGGGTCGGAGCGGCGGAAGGGGAGGTCGGCGGTGACCTTGTAGGTGCCGTCGTTGGGTGCGAGGTCCCCGAGTTCGCCGTCGTTCACGAGGCGCTTGGCCACCTCGCGGCCTTCGTCCTCGTCCGCCACCTGGTACACGTCAGCTCCCAGACCCTCGATGACGAAGACCACGCGCCAGAACCCGTAGAAGGTGCCTTGGCTTGCGCCGATCTTCTTGGGTGCGGTGGGGCTCTTGGCGGGTTCGCGCACGCTGGCGTACCCGAAGGGTCCCTCGAAGGTTGCCACGTCGTCCCCGTGCTCGGGGAGCCCGTGATCCTTGGCCATGGGTGGGCATCTGCCGCCGCGGATTTGTACTTTCCGGCGGCGAACCGCGGGGTTGAAGCGTCCCGGGGGCTGTGGCGGTGCCATGGTGGATGCGAGGGATCCTCTCAACGCCTTCGTGGCGGGGCCGGTGGAGGACGTGAAGCCTGCGGGTTCCGGTCTCCTCGGGGGGTGGTCCGTGGGGGTGAAGGACGACGTCGACGTGGCGGGGTTCCCCACGCGCTCGGGGTCCCGGCTCACCTCGTGGGAGCCCGCGGGGGAGGATGCCCTGCTGGTGGGGGCTCTCCGGGGGGAGGGTGCGGGCATCGTGGGGAAGACGAACCTCTGCGAGTTCGCTCTCTTCGCGGTGACGGACAACGCTGTCACGGGCCCCACGCTGAACCCGTGGGACCCCACCCGCACGCCCGGGGGGTCCAGCGGCGGGAGCGCGGTGGCGGTGGCCACGGGTCTCGCGGATGCCGCCATCGGGACGGACGCTGGCGGGAGCGTCCGCATCCCGGCGGCGTTCACGGGTACGGTGGGGTTCAAGCCCACGCGGGGGCGGGTCCCTCACGAGCCCAGCGTCATCTACGGGGAGCGTGAGCATCCGGGGTTCCTCTCGGGGAGCGTGGAGGATGCACGGGTGCTCTTGGAGGCCACGCAGCGTTCCTCAGGTTCGCTGGGGTTGGAGTCCCCGGAGGGTGTGCGCGTGGGGTGGTCGTTGGACCTGGGGTTCGCCACGGTAGCTGGGGAGGTGGAGAGGGTCGCGCGGGAGGTGGTGCGGTCGTTGAAATCTTCGGCCGCGACGGTGGTTCAGGCGGACGTGGACCTCCCGAACCCGGGTCCTGTGGTCGCCGCGAGCACAGCGGTGGAGGCGCGCGCGTTCCTGGAGGACCGGTTCCCCGGGTGGCGTGAGGAGGTGTGGCGACCCACAGAGGCGTTGGTGGATGCCGCACCGGGTAACGTGGATGATGTGCGGGAGGAGATGGTGGATCTCGAACGGGAGACCACGTCGCGCCTTGCGGAGGTGTTCCACGCGGTGGACGTCCTCGTGACCCCCACCACGGCCGTGCCGCCCTTCCCATCGCGTCAACTCGGGGTGGAACAGGTGCGGGGTGTGGACGTGGGGCCCCTCGGTTGGATGCCGTTCACGGTGGCCTTCAACCTCACGGGCGGTCCGGCGGTGAGCGTCCCGGCGGGCACGACCTCGGCGGGGTTGCCCGTGGGCGTGCAGGTGGCGGGGCCCCCGGGGCGGGACGAGGTGGTGCTGGGGGTGGCTCGAGAGTTGGAGACGCGGTTGGGATGAAGGATCGGAGGGGAGAACGGTGAACCGCGCCTCACCATCCGGGGACACGGAGACCTACGGAGACACGTACACGATGTTGTAGCCACGGCCTCGGCTCGCTCGCAAGCTCGCTCCGCCTCCCCCGCGCCTTAATATCCGTAGACGCTGAGACTAAGGAGAGACGTAGACGAT
>CAZDGP010000006.1:0-39835 GCA_964505085.1 uncultured Thermoplasmatales archaeon | reverse complement strand
CTCCCCCGCGCCTTAATATCCGTAGACGCTGAGACTAAGGAGAGACGTAGACGATATTATCACCACGGATGATGACATCGTCGACCTTCGTCTGCTCCTCGTCGTCCTGACCCACGTTCTCGACCTTCGTCACGTCCTTGAGAGCGAGGTTGATGTGGGGGTGGTCGTACCCGTGGAGGATGCCCCGGTACTCCAGGCCGTGGCGCAACTGCACGATGACCCGGTTGTCCAGGTTCCCGTTCAGGACGTCGAGAGGTCGGATCTTGTCTGCCATGGGGCGCAACCGAGACCGGGAACATCGCCAAGCCCCTAAAAGCTTCCCATCTGGCCTCGACGGGGGCTACCGCTAAGTGACGGAACTCCCTTCGACCCCTGTGCCATCCAAGACGCGTTCACGATGCCCCCTCGGGGAGGTGGAGGCGTGAGCTTCCACGCCGGTGCGAACCAGCTGGAGGCGTGGCTGGGGGAGCACGAGCACACCGCCGAGCACCTCCTGGCTCACAGCGGCGTGGATGCGGCACCCCCTGACCTCGTCCCCGTGCCTGAGAGCGTGCAGACGGGGTACGGCGAGGTGCCTCAGGACCCCCGCCTGGCGGAGGCGGTGGCCGCCCGTTACGATGTTCCGCCGGAGGAGGTCCTGGTGACGGTGGGCGCCAGCGAGGCCGACCTCCTGGCCTTCCTCAGCCTCCTGGACCCTGGGGACCGGGTGCTCGTGGGTTCCCCCACGTACCCTCCCCTGCGGGATGTGCCTGCGGCGCTGGGCGCCGAGGTGGTGGACCTTCCACGGGACCCGCGGGACGGGTTCCGGTTGGACGTGGACCGCGTGGAGGGGGAGCTGGCGGAGGGGGCGCGCCTCGTGGTGGTCGTGGACCCCCACAACCCCAGCGGCACCACCCTGGGGGAGGCGGGGCTCCGGGACCTCGCGGACCGGTGCATGGACCACGACGCGTGGCTCCTCGTGGACGAGGTCTTCCACGAGCTGTCGCCGCAACCTCGCGCAAGCGCCCGCTCGCTCCATCCCCGCATCCTCTCCACGCATAGCCTCACGAAGTGCCACGGCCTCGCGGGGCTCCGCACGGGGTGGCTCCTGGCACCTCCGGAGGTCATGGCGGATGCCCGGGAGGGGAAGGCGAGCACGACCCTGGGGAACCCCCCGGTCACGCAGGAGGTGGCACGACGCGTGGTCCAGGACCCGGCGCCGTTCCTCGACCGTGCCCTGGGGTTGCGTGAGGCGAACCTCCCGAGGCTCCGGGAGGCCGTGGAGGACCTGGGCCTCCGGTGGGTGGACCCCACCGCGGGCGTGAGCAGCGCCGTGGCCGTGCCCGGGGACGGGGACGACGTGGCCTTCGCCAAGCACCTGCTCGCGGACCGGGACGTGCTCGTGGTCCCGGGATCCTTCCTGGGTTCCCCGGGCTGGCTGCGGGTGGGCTTCGGCACGGACCCGGCGGCCTTCGAGGCCGCGCTGGAGGGCTTCGTGAGCTTCAGCAACCAGCATGTTTAAGCTTCCCGCGGAGGTTGCTCGCGCGGTAAGGCTATGGTTGGCTCCAGCGAGACCCCCGACCCCTCCACGACCGAGGACGAGCCCTACATCCCGGCCTCCCAGGAGCTCCCGGAGTTCACGTTGCGTGCGGCGCTTCTGGGCGTGAGCCTCGCCATGATCCTCGGCACCGCCAACGCCTACGTGGGGCTCAAGGTGGGGATGACGGTGAGCGCCAGCATCCCCGCGGCCGTCATCAGCATGGGGATCCTCCGGAGCTTCAAGGGAAGCAACGTCCTGGAGAACAACATCGTGCAGACCATGGCGAGCGCGGGGGAGAGCCTCGCCGCGGGCGTCATCTTCACCATCCCCGCCCTCATCTTCGTGGGCGTCTGGAGCGACATCCACCTCGTGGAGACCTTCCTCATCGCCCTCCTCGGCGGCCTCCTGGGCGTGCTCTTCACCATCCCGCTGCGTCGCGCCCTCGTGGTGGAGGAGGGGTTGCCCTTCCCGGAGGGCGTGGCCGCCGCCCAGGTGCTTCGAGCCGGGGAGGAGGGTGGGGAGGGCGTGCTCACCCTCGTGGCGGGCCTGGCTCTGGGTGGGTTCTACAGCTTCAGCCAGCTTGGGCTCCGGTTGTGGGACGACGCCCTGGAGGGGGCGCGCCGCGTGGGCGACGCCGTGGCTTACCTGGGTGTGAACCTCGCGCCCATCCTCCTGGCGGTGGGGTACATCGTGGGGAGCCGCATCGCCACCGTGGTGTTCCTCGGGAGCGCCCTGGCGTGGTTCGTCCTCATCCCCATCTTCATGACCGGCATCCCCGGCCTCTGGGCGGGCTTCGGGTACCCCACGGGCCTCGACCCTCTCACGGCGGGGTACGCCATCTGGAACGAGCACATCCGCCTCGTGGGCGGCGGCGCCATGATCACCGGCGGGTTCCACGCGCTCTGGAAGGCCCGCGGGAGCCTCGGAAGCGCCCTGAATCAGGGGTTCTCGGGCCCCACATCGTCCAGGCGCGGAGATGGCGGGGACGAACGGCCCCGCACGGAGCGGGATATGGACCTGCGGAAGGTGGTGGCGAGCGCCGGCCTCCTCATGGTGCCGATCTTCGGGCTCTACTGGTTCTTCACGGGGAGCCCCGTCACGGGGTTCGTCGCGGCGCTCCTCATGGGCGTGGCGGGGTTCTTCTTCAGCACCGTCGCCGGGTACATGGCGGGGGTCGTGGGCTCCAGCAACAACCCCATCAGCGGCGTCACCATCGTCACCCTCATCTTCGCGAGCCTCCTCCTGCTCCTCATGGGCGCATCGGGCCCCCAGGGCGTCCTGGGGGCGTTGGGCGTGGGGGCGGTCATCGCCGCCGCCGGCGCCATCGCCGGGGACAACCTCCAGGACCTCAAGACCGGGCACCTCATGGGCGCCACCCCCTGGAAGCAGCAGGCGGCGCAGGTGGTGGGCGTCGTGAGCTTCGCCCTCGTGGCGGCACCCGCGCTCCTCCTTCTGGACCAGGTGTTCGGCATCGGCAGCACGCTCCTCCCCGCGCCCCAGGCGGGCCTCATGGCCATCATCCTGGAGGGCGTCTTCGGCATCGGGGGTGCGAGCCTCAACTGGAACCTCGTCTTCCTGGGGGCAGCCATCGGCGCCGCCCTCATCCCCCTGGGCGTCCCCATCCTCGCCGCAGCCATCGGCATCTACCTCCCCTTCCTCCTCACGGCCCCCATCTTCATCGGTGGGTGGCTCCGGCACCTCGTGGCGTCGTACACGGAGACGCACAAGGAGGACGACGCGCGGGCTAGGGAGGAGACCTCGGAGGATGTCGAAGATGATGTAGAGAGAACAGGCATCCTCTTCGCCAGCGGCCTCATCGCGGGGGAGGCGCTCACGGGCATCCTCCTGGCCTTCGTCTTCCTGGCGGAGCCCACACGTACAAGCCGCGTCGTCACTGGCCTCATCGCACCGGCGTTCTTCGGGGTGCTCTTGGCCACGGTGGCGTACCTCCTGGGTCGGAACCTCCTCGGGCGCTGGCGCAAGCCCGTGGCCCTGGGGCTCCTGGGGTTGGGCGTGGCCGGGAGCCTCGCGTTGTGGGTGCAGGGCTTCACGTACACCTTCGAGGCGGGGGCGGCGTGGCCCGGCACCATCGTCCTCACGTACATCGCGGGGCTCCTCGTGGTGGTGCCGCTTAGGCGGTTCTTCGTCGCCGACGATGCCTCGTGAGGCATCTTCCCGAGGGGTCTCCTCCCCTCGGAAACCTTTATCTTGGCCCACCCGATAGCGCACCCATGCTCTCGCGGGATACCATCATCGAGCGGTTGGATCGCTACGATCCCCAGGACCTCCGCATCGGGGTCATCGGGAGCCACAGCGCGTTGGACGTCGCCGACGGCGCCGTGGACGAGGGGTTCCCGAGCCTCGTGGTGGCGGAGCGGGGCCGGCACCGCACCTACGCGGAGTACTTCCGCACCCTCCGGGGGGCCGACGGGTCCCGCCGACGGGGCGTCGTGGACGAGGCCTGGGTCCTGGACGAGTTCTCCGAGGTCATGTCGGCGAAGAACCGTGAGCGCCTCGTGGACTCCAACACCCTGTGGGTGCCCAACCGCAGCTTCGTGGCGTACACGGGCATCGACCACGTGGAGGGTACCTTCGACGTGCCCATGGTGGGCTCCCGCAACATGCTCCGCACCGAGGAGCGCACCGAGGAGCAGGACTACTACTGGCTCCTGGAGCAGGGTGGCTTGCCCTTCCCCGAGGAGATCGAGCATCCCCACGACATCGACGAGCTCGCCATCGTGAAGCTCCATCACGCGGAGAAGGCGCTGGAGCGCGGGTTCTTCACCGCGGCGTCCCCCGAGGAGTACGAGGAGAAGAGCCAGCGCCTCGTGGACCAGGGCGTCATCACGACGGACGCGTTGGAGAACGCCCGCATCGAGCGGTACGTCATCGGTCCCGTCTTCAACTTCGACTTCTTCTACAGCCCCCTGGAGGAGGACGGGTCCCCCATCGAGCTCCTGGGCGTGGACTGGCGCTTCGAGTCCGGCCTCGACGGTCACGTGCGCCTCCCCGCACCCCAGCAGATGACGCTGCCGGACCACCAGGCCATCCCCGAGATGACGGTGGTGGGGCACAACACCGCCACCCTCCGGGAGAGCCTGCTGGAACCCGTCTTCGAGATGGCGGAGACCTTCGTGGAGGCCGCGGCGGAGCACTACGACCCCGGCATCATCGGGCCCTTCTGCCTCCAAACCTGCGTGGACGAGGATATGAACTTCTACATCTACGACGTGGCCCCCCGCGTAGGCGGCGGCACGAACGTCCACATGAACCTCGGTCACCCCTACGGGAACACGCTGTGGCGCAAGCCCGTGAGCACGGGGCGCCGCGTGGCCATGGAGGTTCGCCGCGCCGCCGACGAGGAGCGCCTCCACGAGATCGTGACGTGAACATGACCCCCGACGAGCAACCTCCCGAGTTGGACCCGCTCACGGACTACCGCGTCACCCCGGGCATGGGAGCGGGGGAGCTCGTGGACGCCATGTACGAGGGTGGGGGCTTCAGCGCGAAGCGCGTGGCCGTCGCCGCGGAGATCGTGAACACCCTCGTGGGCGAGGACGTCACCACGATCCTGAGCTTCCCCGCCGCCCTCGTGGCCACGGGGATGCGCGGCGTGCTCCGGGGCATGGTGGCCGACGGGTGGGTGGACGCCGTCATCACGACCTGCGGCACCCTGGACCACGACCTCGCTCGCGTGTGGGAACCGTACCACCACGGGAGCTTCGGTCTCGACGACCGGGAGCTCCATCAACTAGGGGTTCATCGTCTTGGGAACGTCCTCGTGCCCCAGAGCAGCTACGGGGAGGTGCTGGAGGAGCACGTGCGCCCGTGGATCGACGAGCTCGTGGAGGAGCGCCGCGCCTGGAGCACGGCGGACCTCACGCGGGAGCTCGGCGAGCGGGTGGCGGAGGCGGAACGGGGAGAGGAGAGCTTCCTCGCCACCTGCGCGGCGCAGGATGTGCCCGTTATCGTGCCCGGCATCACCGACGGGGCGGTAGGGAGCCAGATCTGGCTCCAGGGCCAGGGCACGGAGGGGATGCTCTTCGACCTCCTGGCGGACGAGCAGCTTCTCTCGGACCTCGTCTTCGACGCGGAGGAGCTGGGTGCCCTCATGGTGGGTGGGGGCATCAGCAAGCACCACGTGATCTGGTGGAGCCAGTTCCGCGACGGGTTGGACCACGGCGTCTACATCACCACGGCCCCGGAGTGGGACGGGTCCCTCAGCGGCGCCCGGTTGGAGGAGGCCATCAGCTGGGGGAAGGTGAAGGAGGAGGCAAGCATCGTGAACATCCCCGGGGATGCTAGCCTCATCCTGCCCCTCGTGTACGCGGCGGCCCTTGGCGAGGGGTGAGGGGGCTCACCCGCTGGGAGCCTCACCCAACCACATCACCTTCGGCAGCGTGAAGCTCAGGGGGTCCTCCTGCACCTGGAGCGCATCCTGCACCGGCGGGGGTGCATCCCGCACCCTTGCCACGACCTCGTCCAGCGCCTCGCCGGTGCGTCCACCGCGTCGAGCCCAGGGCGTCACCTCCAGTCGCGTGCGGAACCGGTGCACCACCTGCGCCTCCAACCCCGCCGCCGCGAGCACGTCGAGCCACGTGGCTTCGCTTCGGGTGGTCTCGTGGGTGGGGTCCCTGAGGGTCTCGAGCTCGTGCAGGTACGCGGCCACCGTGGCGTCGGCCGGTGGGACGTTGTCCACGGCCAGGAGCACGCCGCCGGATCGGAGCACCCGGGCCATCTCCGTCACCGCAGAGGCGAGGTCTGGGTAGTGGTGGGCGGCGATGCGGTTCGTCACCACGTCCACCGAGCCCGTGGGAAGCGGGAGGTGGTCCACGTCCGCCACGACACCCCCACTCGCCGGGAAGCCTCCGTCCCGGAGCCTCTTCCGGGCCAGGTGCGCCATGCGGGGGGCGAGGTCCAGGGCTAGGACGCGGTCCACGTGGGGTGCGAGGTGATGCGCCGTGTGCCCGGCGCCCGTGCTCACGTCCACGAGGAGGTCCACGGTCTCGGGGAGGTGGTCTCGCAGGATGGGGAGGTCCTTACCGCTCGCGTGGACGGGGCTCGTGGCGTACGCGTGGCTGGAGGCGTCGAAGCGGTCCCGCGTACGGTCCTTCGAGGGCACGCGGGGAGGATAGGGAGCGTGGGGGAAGAGCCTTCCCCCGGGTCCCCTGGGTCAGTGGCCGCCGTGTCCGCCGCTTGCCTGCACGGGGACGGGGATGTACGTGGCCTGGACGCTCAGGTCGTAGCTTGCCTGAACGCCCTGGTCGAAGAACACCGTGGCGGTGTAGTTCCCGCCGTTGAGGTAGTACCCGTCCAGCTGGCTAAGCTGCACCGTGATGGTGCCGTTGCCGCTGGCGCTCCAGGACCCGCCGCTCTCACGCTCCACCACGAGGGTGAACTCGTTGAGCTCGTCACCGCTCGTGAGGGTGAAGGTGGAGCGGGCGAGCTTGCGGAAATCGCTGGGGTCCTCGCCCTCGGGCACGCCGTGGCTCTCACCACCGTGGACGGGGGCATCGATGTCCGTGGGGTCCTCCCAGGAGGCGTCCTGATCCTCGCCCGTGTCGCCGCCCTCGTCACCGGACGCGTCGTCGGCGGTGAAGAAGTCGGGGATGGCGAAGCTGTGGGACCGGAACGTGACGTCCTCCTCGTTCTCTGCGTTGGCGGAGCCCACCAGGAGCTCGCCGCTCTCGGAGGCGGAGTACCCCACCTCGCCGTCCTCGTTCACGAGGAAGCGCACGGGGATCTGGATGGTGAGGTCGTCGGTGCTCCCGGAGTCGTCGGTGACCTCCAGGCGCACGGCCTCCACGCCGCCATCCTCGAAGGTGTGGCGCACGGTGGAGCCCTCTTCCACGGCTCCGTCGCTGAAGACCCAGCGGAACGATGTCACGGAGCCGTCGGGGTCCGTGCTGTCGCTGGCGACGAAGGTGATCTCGGCCTGGCGGTTCACGGGTTGCGTGGTGCCGTCCTCGGCGACGAAGTCGCTGCCGAACACGAGGGCGCCGGTGCCGTTGAAGACGCGGGCGCGGGCTACGGGAGGCTCGCCCTCAGGGGCGGTCTTCCCCTCGTCGGGCTCGAGGACGATCTCGCCGTCCTGGCGGGCGCCGAGGAAGCTCGCTTGCGCCTGGAACCCGTCGTCGGTCACGGCGTCCTCCAGGTTCAACGCGATGAAGAGGTCGGTGGTGCTGCCGGCTGCGGCGGGCACGGGGGCCTCCACGGTGATGGTGCGGTCGACGGCGGGGAAGGCCACGGGCTCGCCCTCGTGGGTGCCCTGGACGCTGGCGATGACGAGGCTGAAGCTCGTGTAGTTGCCGGGAGGCACGGTGGCGGTGGCGACGGTGACGGGGTCCTCGGAGAGGAGGTCCACGGCACCGGAGGTGGTGAGCTCCTGGGGTCCGTCGGGACCCTGGAGGGTGGCTTGCGTCACCGTGGCCTGCAACGCGTCGTAGGCCGCGGTGCCTTGCGTTTGCACGTGGAGGCCCAGGTTGGCCTGGTCGCTGCTGGAGGATGCGAGGTCCTCGGAGCCTACGCAACCGGCGAGGCTCGTGGCGACCAGGGCGAGGGTGAGGATGACGGCGCGGTGCTTCGCATCCATGGGGTTCACCCCTGTCGCTCGTACGTGAGGATCGTGTGCCCCACGGTTTGGGCACCGTCGTTCACGATCTCGATGGTGTACTCGCCCTTGGTGAGGTTCCCGAAGCCGTGGTTGGTGGTGATCTCGTCGCGGGTGAGGCCCACGCTGTTGTCACCCTGGTCGGCTCGGACCACGCGCTTGTACTCGTACACGGGACCCTTGCTACTGCTGATGGTGAGGTCCGTGCCTGCGGTGGCACCGCTACCCTCCACCCATCCCCAGATCTCCAGGGGGAAGGCGTCGGCCACGGTGAAGGTGGCGGATTGCCCGCCCTGCTTCGGTGTGCTGGTGCCGGTCTCGCAGCTTCCCACGAAGGCCATGCTGCAGCCTTCGGTGGCGTCGTACTCGGGGGTGCCGGCGGCGGGACCGCTGAGGTCGGTGACCTCCGTGAGCTTGCGGGGGAGGATGGTGAGGTTCCGGTCCTCCGGCGGTGCGTCGGCCTCGAGGCTCAGGAACCCGCCGGTCATCGTCGGGGCGTAGAAGACGTACGTCCCGGGTTGATTCACGGGGATGAGCACGCTCTCGCTGGCGATGGCGAGGTCGTTGTACCGGGTGTACTTCACGAGCTCGTCGTCGGGGCCGAGGATGAAGAAGTCGCTCTTGATGTGCTCGTCGCCGCCGGTCTTCACGGACTCGAGGATGATGCTCGTGGCGTTCTCCGGCACCTCGAATGCGTAGGGGTGGTAGGGTGTGAGCACGTCGTCGGCGTACCGGAACGTCACCTTCAGCGTGTAGTCCATGGGTTGGACGACCTTGCCGTTGGTGACCTGGACGCCCACGAGGTGGTCCTCGCCCTGCACCCCCACGGTGTTCACGGTCTTCGTGAGGATGGCGGCCTTCCAGTTCCACTCGTCGCTGTTGTCCGAGGCGTACTCGGTCTCGGTGCCGGGGACGTTCACGTAGATGTCGAGGTCGGCGCTGGAGCCCGCGGACCCGAAGTACACGAGCTTCACCACCATCTCCGTGGGTTGGCCCTCGGGGATCTGCTGGGATACGTCGTAGGTTTGGAGGTACGTGTTCACGTCGTTCCCGGAGCGGTCGTTCTTGGACTCGTAGGCCGTGTTCGCTTGGGCGCTGACGCTCCCGTTGAAGTACACGGTCTCGGAGGGGAGCGCATCCTGGGCGCTCAGCGTGTAGTTGCTGAGCTTCGTCGCGGTGCGCTTCTGGATGTCCTCCTGCGTCCCGGTGCTGATGTCGATGCCCTGGGTGTCGTTCGTGTTCGTGGCGTCCACGTCCTCGTCACCGCCGAGGATCCCGAGGCATCCGGCGGTCAAGAGGGTCAGGCTCAGCGCGAGGGCGAGGATGGTCTTGGTTCGGTTCATAGGCCCCACCTCCGGAGGGGGAAGAGCACGATGCTTGCGAGGCCGCCGATGACGGCGCCCGCGGGGTTGGGCAGGGGGGCGGGTGCGCCGAGAGCGCGCTTGTCCCCGTCGCCGTCGGCTTGGTCCTGTGCGCCCTCCTGGAGCTCCTGCTTCTGCTCCTCTGTGAGGGTCTGGAAGCCGCAGCGGCCGGGTTCCGTGGGCCCCGGCTTGCCGTTCTTCTGCACCGTGAACGTGGCGGTGCACTCCGCGTCAGCGGAGCCCTGGTAGTTCTGGGCGCTCACGGTGGCGGTGTACGTGCCGGGGTCGAGGTCGTCGGCGAGGTAGTCCCAGACGTACGTGACGTTGGCGGGTTGGAAGTGGCCGCCGTGGGCGACGCTGTAGTCGGCGAAGGTCTCGATGGACTGCGGGGTGATGACGTTCCCGTCCTCGTCCTGGATGGTGAGCTTGGTGGCGTCGGGGTCCACGTCGTAGCTTCCCCAGGGGGTGCTGATGACGCCGAGGGTCACGAGCTTCCCGTGGACGAAGTTCGGGATGACGGCCTCCACGTCGAAGGCGTTCTTCACGGGGAGGGTGAACTTGGGTGGGAAGAACTCACCGGCCCAGATGCGCCACGTGTGGGCGCTCCACGTCTGCCCGTTGGTGTTGGATTGGAACTGGTACACGAGGAAGAAGTCGTGGGTCTTGGGGATCTCCTCGATCTGCGGGGAGCCGAGGTCGATGTCGAACTGGAGCACGTTGGGGCGACCGGGGATGCCGTCCACGGCCATGCTGGGGTCGGTGGCGCCCTCGGCGATGAGGGTGGCTTCGCCGCTTGCGAGGACGTCCGAGATGGGAGGTGCCTCGGCGGCGTTGGCCTTCCACTCCCCCAGTTGGGCGTGGTAGAGCTTGGCCGTGACCTGGAAGTCGGGTTGGGCCATGACGTCCCAGCCCCAGTAGGGGTAGGCGCAGGGTGCGCCCTCCGGGTGGGGGTGGAAGCAGTTGGTCTCGCCGCCGGCCACGGGCCAGGCGTGGGCGTCGAGGCTCAGGAAGATGCGGGCGCTGATGTCCTTCGTGGTGTCGAGGAGGATGGGCTTGGTCTGACCGCGCTCGTTGTGCAGTTGCCCGTACCCGCCGTCGTTGATGAACTCGCTGCGGCTGTTCACGTCCACGAAGCCGGCGGTGCTGTAGAGCACGAGGGTGTTGTCGTCGTTGTTCTCGCAGTCCTCGTCGGGCTCGGGCGTGGGCGGGATGAACCCGGAGGCGCCGCCGGCGGGGGTGCACCAGTCGAAGGTGCCGAGGCCGTACATGTCCTCGCCAACGGGAGCCTCCACGTTGGCGGGCATGGGGAGGACGTTCCCGTGGCCGAAGACGTGGCCGTAGAAGTCGACGATCGAGGTCTCGCGCTCCCGCTGGTCGTCGGGGGTGGCTTGGGCTCCCGCCATGGGGATGGCGGAGGTCATGAGCCCTACCGTGACCAGCAGTAGGATGAACGTACGTTGTGCCCGCATGGAAGTCTAGCCTCCAGTCGCCCTGGGGGGCGGAAGTACCTTGGGGGTTAGTTAAGCGTTATGGTGCGCAGGTTGTCCACCCGCTCGCCGATGCGGTCAACGCAGGGGGCCGGTGACCTCCTGGGCGGCCGCCACCACGGCCCCCCCGTGGAGAAGCTTGTGCACGGCCTCGATGTCGGGGTGGAGGCTTCGGTCCTCCGTGAGGGGGTCGCTCACCTCGCGGACGGCGTCGTGGGCGGCGTGGGTGGCGGGGGCGGCGTCGGGTCCGCTGAGGTCCAGGGCCTGGCACGCGCACAGAAGCTCCACGGCCACGACCTTCTCGGAGTTCGTGAGGACCGTGCGGAGGTTCCGGCAGGCCAGGGCGCCGTTGCTGTTGTGGTCCTCCTGGTCCGCGGAGACGGGGATGCTGTCGGCGGCGGCGGGGTGGACGAGGACGCGGTTCTCCATGACGAGGCCGGCGGCGAGGTACTGGGGGATCATGAAGCCGCTGTTCACGCCCTCGTGGCGCGTCAGGAAGGGTGGTAGGCCCTGGTTGTGGTCGCTGTCCAGGAGCCGGTTGGTGCGGCGTTCGCTCATGTCCGCCACCTCGTGGAGGGCGGTGGCGAGGTACCCGGCGACGTTGGCCAGGGGTTGACCGTGGAAGTTCCCGCCGCTTACGGCGTCCCCGCCGGGGAGGATGAGGGGGTTGTCCGTGGCGCTGTTGAGCTCCCGCTCCACGACGTCCTGGGCGTGGTGGAGGGCGGTGCGGGCGGCGCCGAGCACCTGGGGCATGCACCGGAGCGTGTACGCGTCCTGCACGCGGTCGCAGTCGGCGTGGCTCGCCACCAGGGGGCTTCCCTCCGTGAGGGACCGGAGGTTCGTGGCGCTCTCCCCCTGCCCAGGGTGTGGGCGGGCCTCGTGGAGGCGGGGGTCCAGGGGCGCGATGCTGCCCTGGAGGACCTCGAGGCTCATGGCGCCGGTGACCTCGGCGTTGCGCACGAGGTTCCATCCGTCGTGGACGGCGAGGGCGAGGAGGCTCGTCATGAGCTGGGTGCCGTTGATGAGGGCGAGGCCCTCCTTCGCCTGGAGGTTGAGAGCGTCGAGGCCCGCGTGCTCCAGCGCCTCGTCCCCGGGGACGCGGTCCCCGTCCACGGTGGCTTCGCCCTCGCCCATGAGCACGAGGGCCACGTGGGCCAGGGGGATGAGGTCGCCGCTGGAGCCCAGGCTCCCCTGGCTGGGGACCACGGGGTGCACGCTCTCGTTGAGGAGGGTGAGGACGTGGTCCACCACGAGGGGGCGCACACCGCTGGTGCCGTGGGCGAGGCCGTTGGCCTGGAGGAGCAGCATGGCCCGCACCACCTCCTCGTCCAGGGGGTCGCCGCTGCCGCAGGCGTGGGACCTGATGAGGTGGTCCTGCAGGGGCTCCTGGTCCTCGGGGGGGATGCGGACGCGGGCGAGGGCGCCGAACCCCGTGTTCACACCGTAGACGGGGTCGTCGCTTGCGAGGAGGTCCTCCACGTGGTCCCGGGCTTCCGCCACGCGACGTCGTGCGTCCTCGTCGAAGCGCGCGGGGGTTCGGTCCCGGGCCACGGTCGCGACGTCGTCCACCGTGAGGTTCGCTCCGTCCACGACGACCTCCTGGGAGGGTTCCGGCATGGGGTCACCAGGGCGGGGAGGTGCGTGGTCCTACTTGGGGGTTCGCCCGGGCACGGGAACCCTTATGGGGTGCGGGGAACCTGGCGGGAGCATGGAGCAGGATGGTGGAGCGTTCATGGCCCGGGCCTTGGGTGCCCACGTGCCGGACGTCCTGGGGGACGAGGAGTTCCTCATCGAGGCGTTGCGGGACGTGCTCAAGGACGAGGTGAAGCGGAGCATGCGGCAGGAGCTCGAGGCCAACCCGGAGCTCAAGGAGGAGCTGGTGGAGTCCGTGCGGGAGTACTTCGTGGCGCGGGTGCGGCAGAACTACGCCACGTTGAAGCTCGCGAAGGCCAGCGCGAAGCTCGGGGTGGACCTCATGCCGGACGACCTGCGGGATGACCTGGGGAACGAGTTCGTGGGCCTCATCGAGAAGGAGGTCACGAGCCTCCTCGACAAGGCGCTGTGAGGCCCGGAGCATGACCGACGACGCGGAGATCCCGCCGGAGGCGCTTCGGTTCCTCATCAAGGTGGATCGCCTCACGCTTGGGGCGGTGCAGTTCGGGCAGTTCGTCCACGACCTCGCGGGGGACGTGCACCTCATGGCCCGGTCCGACCCGGGCGCGGGGGAGGCGGCGAGGCGGCTCCAGGAGGCCCTGGGGGAGGTGGACCGCGCCATGGAGGCTATCGAGTCGGAGCTGGGCACGGACTTCGACAGCTACGCGGCGCTGGAGCGGAGCCGGGAGGCGGCGGAGGCCACGGCCCTTACGTTGGAACGGGTGCGGGAGGCCCTCGTGGCCATGGGGGAGCTCGAGGCGCCGTAGGCCGCAGCTGCGGACGGGGTGAACCGCACGGAACCAACGGGTTTATGGTCGAAGCGGGTGCATGGGGACCTGAGAGCAAGATGGAAACCACCAACCCCCGCGATGCGCTTCGGGCGCCCACCCTCGACGAGGACCCCAGGGCGCGCTTCGACGACGCCGTGGCGAAGCTCCATGGCGCGACGCTATCCAAGGACGATGTCGTGACGGCAGGCCCCGGTGACCTGGACCCGCCTGACGATGGCCCCGACCCCGACCTGCGTCCCGGTGGCCGCCCCAGTCCCTTCCAGGCTGTGAAGGAGCTGGGGTCCATGGGGAACCTCTACCGCTTCTGACCCCTCCCCTCCTGCGCCGCCTCCGGTGCCCTCCCTCCTCCCCGCTTCCTCTCCTGAGCCAGCGGAGCCAGCGTAAGGCCTTTCCCCTGGGCTCACGTAAGCGTCATCATGAGCGACGTGGAGCGGTGGCACCTCTGCTGCCCTAGCTGCGGGGAGCCCAGCGACGAGATCTACGTGGACGATGCGGAGGCGCCTGGGGCGGAGGAGAAGGGCGGGGGGCAGGTGTTCTGCGGAAGCTGCGGCATGCGCCGCCCCGCCTCCGCGTGGACGTGGAGGACCCGGTGAGGGCCTTTACGCGTCCAACCGCTTCGCGACCTCCGCCGGAGGCGTGTTCCCGCGGCTTGCCTCGTGGTACGTGGCGATGTCGAGGCTCTCGAAGGTGCCCTCGCGGGAGCGGTGGATGGCCTCCACCGCAGCCTCGGCGGCTGCCAGCGTCGTGAGGAATGGGATGTCGAGCTCCACGGCGAGGCGCCGCATCATGTACCCGTCGCGCTTGGCGCCGCGGGTCTCGGTGGGGGTGTTGATGACGAGCTCGATGTCGCCGCGGCGCATGAGGTCGATGGCGTCGGGGCTCTTCCCCTCGCTGATGCGCCACGCGGTCTCGCAGGGGACGTCGTGGTCCCGCAGGTGCTGGGCGGTGCCCCGGGTGGCGTAGACGGTGAAGCCGAGGTCCCCCAGCTTGGCGGCGAGGGGTACGACGGCGTCCTTGTGCTCGTCCCGCACCGTGATGTAGACGGCGCCCTCCTCCGGGAGCTCCATGCCGGCGCTCACCATGGCCTTGTAGTAGGCTCGGTGGGGGTCGGTGTCGATGCCCATGACCTCGCCGGTGCTCTTCATCTCGGGCGTGAGGATGCTGTCGACGCCCGGGAGCTTGAGGAAGGGGAAGACGGGGGCCTTCACGCTCACGTGGTCCGTGGCGGGTTCCGGAACGTCCATGTCGGCGAGGCGTTCACCGAGCATGACCCGGGTGGCGATCTTCGCCAGGGGGATGCCCACGGCCTTGCTCACGTAGGGAACGGTGCGGCTTGCTCGAGGGTTCGCCTCGAGCACGTGCACCTTGCCGTCCTTCACCGCGTACTGGATGTTGAGAAGGCCCTTCACGCCCAGAGCGCGGGCGATGTCGGCGGTGTGCTGGCGCACGGTGTCCAGCACCTCGTCGCTGAGGCTCACGGGGGGGAGGAAGCAGGTGCTGTCGCCGCTGTGCACGCCGGCCTCCTCCACGTGCTCCATGATGCCGCCGATGATGACGTCCTCGCCGTCGCTTACAGCGTCGACGTCGATCTCCACGGCGCCGGCGAGGAAGTTGTCCACGAGGATGGGGTGCTCGGGGCTCACGCGGGCGGCTTCCCGCATGTACTCCTCGAGCTCCTCCTCGTCGTACACGATCTCCATGGCGCGACCGCCCAGCACGTAGCTGGGGCGCACGAGGACGGGGTACCCGATGTCGGCGGCGAGGTCCTTCACCTCCTCGTAGCTGCTGCCGCTTCCGGCCTCCGGCTGGGGGATACCCAGGTCCGTGAGGATCTCGCTGAACTTGCTGCGGTCCTCGGCGAGGTCCATGGAGGCGGGGCTCGTGCCCAGGACGCGGGTGGTGAGGTCGGGGCGTCGGTCGAGGGCCTCCTGGAGGGGGACGGCGAGGTTCACGCTCGTTTGACCGCCGAACTGGCAGATGACGCCGTCGGGGCGCTCCGCCTCCACGAGGTTCAGGATGTCCTCCAGGGTGAGGGGGTCGAAGAAGAGCTTGTCGGAGATGTCGAAGTCCGTGCTCACGGTCTCGGGGTTGTTGTTCACCATGAGCGCCTCCACCCCGCCCTCGCGGAGGGCTTGCACGGCGTGGACGCAGGCGTAGTCGAACTCGATGCCCTGCCCGATGCGGATGGGTCCTCCGCCCACCACGAGCACCTTCCCGATGTCCCCTTCGCCCGTGTTGGGGATGGTTCCGGGGGTGGTGTCGGCGGCCACGTCGGGTGCCTCCACCACGTCCTCGTAGGTGCTGTAGTAGTAGGGGGTCTTGGCGGCGAACTCGGCGGCACAGGTGTCCACCATCTTGTAGGCGGGTTGGACGTCCTGGTCGAGGCGGAGGGTGTGCACCTCGGCCTCGGTGCGGTTCGCGTACTCGGCGATGAGGACGTCGGGGAAGCCCAGGCGCTTGGCCTCCCGCATGAGCTCGGGGGTGAGGGCCTCGGTCCGCAACCGTTCCTCCACCTCTACGAGGTTCCGGAGCTTGTGCACCCAGAAGGCGTCGTACCCGCTGAGGTCCGTGATGCGTTCGGTGCTCCAGCCGCGGCGGATGGCTTCGGCGTGGGCGTAGAGGCGCTCGTCGGTGGCCTCCACGAGCTCCGTCTCCAGCTCCTCGTCGCTCCACTCCCTGGGGGGCTCCATGCCCATCTGGCCGGTGTCGAGGCTGCGCACGGCCTTCATGAGGCTCTCCTCGATGTTGCGGCCGATGCCCATGGCCTCGCCGGTGCTCTTCATCTGGGTGCCGATGGTGCGGTCGACGGTGCGGAACTTGTCGAAGGGCCATCGGGGGATCTTCGTCACGATGTAGTCGAGGGCCGGTTCGAAGCTCGCGGGGGTCTCCTTCGTGACGCTGTTGGGGATCTCGTCCAGCGTCATGCCCACGGTGATCTTGGCGGCGACGCGGGCGATGGGGTACCCGGTGGCCTTGCTCGCGAGGGCGCTGGAGCGGCTCACGCGGGGGTTCACCTCGATGACGCGGTACTCCCCGGTCTCGGGGTGGGTGCAGAGTTGGATGTTGCAGCCGCCTTCGACGCCGAGGGCGCGGATGATCTTGATGGCGGCGGAGCGGAGGATCTGGTGGTCGTCGTCGCTCAGGGTCTGGCTGGGGGCGACGACGATGCTCTCGCCGGTGTGGACGCCCATGGGGTCGAGGTTCTCCATGTTGCAGACGATGAGGCAGTTGTCGTGGCCGTCGCGCATGACCTCGTACTCGAACTCCTTCCACCCGAGGACGCTCTCCTCCACGAGCACCTGGTCGATGCGGCTGTAGACGAGGCCGCGGCCCACGATGGTCTCGAGCTCCTCGTCGTTGTGGGCGATGCCGCCGCCGGTGCCGCCGAGGGTGTAGGCGGGGCGCACGAGGACGGGGTACCCGCCGAGCTCCTTCACGATCTCGTGGGCGTCCTCGATGCTGCTGGCGACGTCGCTCTTCATGACGGGTTCGCCGATCTCCTCCATGAGCTTCTTGAAGAGGTCGCGGTCCTCGCTCTGCTCGATGGTGCGGAGGGGCGTGCCGAGGATCTCCACGTCGTAGGTGTCGAGGACGCCGGCTTCGGCGAGCTCGCTCACGACGTTGAGCCCCGTCTGCCCGCCCATGCCGCCGAGGATGCCGTCGGGGCGCTCCCGCTCGATGATGCGGGTGACGCTCTCGAGGGTGAGGGGTTCGAGGTAGACGCGGTCCGCCATCTCCTTGTCGGTTTGGAAGGTGGCGGGGTTGCTGTTCACGATGGCGACCTCGTACCCTTCCTCCCGGAGGCTGAGGGCCGCCTGGCTGCCGCTGAAGTCGAACTCGGCGGCTTGCCCGATGATGATGGGGCCGCTTCCGATGATGAGGATCTTGTCGATGTCTTCGCGCTTAGGCAACCTTACGCACCTCCTCGTCGTCCTCGCTGGCCACCTGCTTCACCTTGGCGTGGCCCTTGGCGGCCTCCCGGCGGAAGCCCTCGTCGGCTTGCTCGGTGGGGGCGGCGCCGCCGCCGCGGTCGAGCCAGTCCCGGAACCGGTCGAAGAGGAAGATGGTGTCGAGGGGGCCGGGGTTGGCTTCGGGGTGGAACTGGCTGCTGAGCACGGGGAGCTCCTCGTGGCGGAGGCCCTCGACGGTGCCGTCGTTGGCGTTGACCTCGATGATCTTCACGTCCTCGGGGCAGCTCGCGGGGTCCACGGCGAAGCCGTGGTTCTGGCTGGTGATGTAGACGCGGCCGGACTCGAGGTTCTTCACGGGTTGGTTGGCGCCGCGGTGCCCGAACTTGAGCTTGAAGGTGTCCAGGCCGTAGCTGATGGCGAGGAGCTGGTGCCCGAGGCAGATGCCCTGCGTGGGGTACTTCTCCATGAGGTCCCGGATGGTGGGGACCGTGTGCTTCATGATGTCGGGGTGGGCGGGGTCGCCGGGTCCGTTGCTGAGGAAGAACCCGTCGGGGTCCAGGTCCTCCACCTCGTCGGGGGTGATGTCCCAGGGGACGCGGTGGACGGTGCCGAAGCGGTCCCGGAGGTTCTGGATGATGCTTCCCTTGACGCCGGTGTCCAGGAGCACCACCGTGCCGTCGCCTTGTCCCTCGAGGGCCTGGGGTTCGGTGACGCTCACCTGGGCGACGAGGTTCTCCTCCTCGGGGTGGGGCATCTCCTTGACACGGCGGAGGAGCTTGTCCACGTCGGGGTTGGGTTCGGTGGTGAGGCATGCTTTGAGGGTGCCGTGGGCTCGCGTCTTCACCGTGAGCGCCCGGGTGTCCACCCCCTCGATGCCGGGGACGCCGTGCTCCTTGAGGAAGGCGTCGAGGTTCTTCTCGGCGTCGCGGTGGCTGGGTTCCCTGCAGGCTTCCCGGACCACGACGCCCCATGGCTGTACGTGCGGCGACTCGTTCGCATCGGGGAGGATGCCGTAGTTCCCTACCGTGGGGTAGGTGAACATGAGGATCTGACCCGCGTAGGATGCGTCGGTGAGAGCCTCTTGGTACCCCGTCATCCCCGTGTTGAAAACGAGCTCGCCGAAGGTCGTCGTTTCGGAGCCGAACGCACGCCCCGTCACGACGGTGCCGTCCTCGAGAATCAGGCGAGCTTCCATCGTGAAGACCTACGGGTGATTACAGGTCCTGCCTTTAACAGTTTCGCTGCCGAGCCTGGTCGTTGTTGCGTGGACCGCCGTCCCCGCGCCTCTCCCTTTTAGGGACCTATAGCTCCCTATAGGCCACTATAGGTCCCGGCGGGTCACGGCGGTTGGGGTGCCGCGGCACGTGGCCCTGAGCTCGCGGAGGTGCCGCCTCCGTGCGGCGGGGCGGGGGTCCCAAGGGGACCTTGTGCCCGTGTCCGGTGGCTCACCCCGCAGGTGCTTAAGTACGTGGCCGGCGAGGTTGGGTGTGATCACGATGTACGAGTGGATCCCGGCAAGCATCCTGGCGTTCCTGGTGGGGTTGGGCTTCGTAGGTGAGGCTGTGGAGTCCGGGAGGGTGGACACGGTGCGACAGCGGCTCCATGAACAGCCAGATTTCCCTGCTATGGCGTTCTAGATGCTTGCTCGGCCGCTGGTCCGCCGCGTTGGCGTCCTTCCCCCGAACACGTTCATATCCTTGGTGGACCCGCGGAGAGGCCCTCGCGACACCCTTTAGTACCCTTGTGAACGATTGGCACCCCTATGGTGAACTACTACGACGAGTCCACCATGACCTTGTTGCGTGACGAACTCGAGGAGGAGGTGCTCGCGTGGGAGGACGTGGCACCCCGACGGAAGTTCGGTTGTCCAGCCTACCAGGTGGACGGGAACCTCTTCGGGTTCCTCGTCACCGACGGGCTGGTGCTCACGCGGTGCCCGCCGAAGGTGCGGGAGCAGTTGGAACACGACGTGGGCGCGGGGTCCTTCGAGTCGGGGCCGGTACCCGTGGAGGATTGGGTGCAGGTGCCCGTGCGGGAACCCGGGTCCATGCACGGCCTCATGGAGGCGGTGAAGGCAAGCTACGAGGAGGCGCGAGCCGTCGACGACGGCGACGACGAGGGGTAGGCAAGGGTTAAGTTCCCCATCCACCGTGGGGGACGCGTGCCTCCCCTGGCCGATCACCTCCGGGAACGCATCCGGGCCCAGGGCCCCCTCCCCTTCGCGGAGTTCATGGAGACGGCGCTCTACCATCCCCGGCATGGGTACTACGCCGGCGAGAGCCCCGTGGGGCCCGAGGGGGACTTCGTCACCGCCGTGCACCACCCGGGCTTCGCCCGGTGCCTCGCCCGGCAGGCCCACGACCTCTGGACGCACCTGGAGGAACCCGACCCCTTCCACATCGTGGAGCTCGGAGCCGCCACCGGTCGATTGGCCGAGGACATCCAGACGGAGCTCGAGGAGGAGGCGCCGGAGCTCGCGAGGGTCCTCACCTACCAGGCGGTGGAGGCGGGTCGGGGCCACCGCGAGGCCCTGGAGGCGGCAGGGATCCCCGTGGTGGAGACGGTGGAGGGCCTGGACGACGCCGTGACGGGGCTCGTGATCGGGAACGAGGTCCTCGATGCGTTGCCCGTCCATCTCGTGCGGTGGGAGGAGGGGCGCCTGCGGGAGCGGTACGTGACCTTGGCGGGGGAGGACTTCACCTGGACCACGGGGGAGCCCTCCACGCCCGCCCTCGCTGAGGCCCTGGGCGCGCTGGGTGTCACGCTGGAGGAAGGGCAGGAGGTCACCGTGGGCCTGGAGGCTCCCGAGCTCCTCGCGGAGGTTCTGGAACACCTGGAGCTGGGGGTGGCGCTCTTCCTCGACTACGGGGACGAGGCGCCGGCGCTCTACCACCCCAGCCGCGGAAGCACCCTCCGGAGCTTCCACGAGCACCGCGTCACGGGGGACGTCCTCGCCGAGCCCGGCTCAAGGGATATCACGGCCACCGTGGACCTCACGTCCCTCCGAGGTCGGGCTGAGGCGATGGGGGCGGAGGTTGCGGTGACGACCCAGGGTCGGTTCCTCCTGGCGTTGGGCATCCTGGACGTGCACGAGGAGCTTGGTCCCCTTGCGGGGGCGGGCGTGAAGAACCTCGTGGTGCCCGGGAGCATGGGGGAGGCGTTCAAGGCCCTCGCGGCGGGCCGGGGCGTGGCCCCGGCGAAGCTCCGGGGCTTCCAGGACCCCTTCGGGACGCCGGCGTGGCTGGAAGGGTAGGCTGGCGGAGGAAGGAGGGGGCGCCCGGAGGGTGGAAGCGGTCAGCTCCCATCCCAGGCGCGGGGTTCGGGACCCACGTACTTGCCCCGGGGCCGGATGAGGCTGTTGGCCTCCGCCTGCTCCATGATGTGCGCGCACCATCCGGCGGTGCGGCTCAGGGCGAAGATGGGTGTGAAGAGGTCCTTGGGGATGCCCAGGGAGTGGTAGGTGCTTGCACTGTAGAAGTCCACGTTGGGGTCGAGGCCCTTGGCGGTCTGCATCGTCTCCTGGATGCGGGTGCTCATGTCGTACCAGCGGGTCTCGCCGGTCTCCTCACCGAGCTCCCGGCTGTAGCGCTTGAGGATGGTGGCGCGGGGGTCCATGGTGCGGTAGACGCGGTGGCCGAAGCCCATGATGCGCTCCCCCTCGTCGAGCTTCCCCTGCACGTAGGCGTCCACCTCGTCGGGATCCTGGATCTCCTCGAGCATCTCCATCACCGCCTGGTTCGCGCCACCGTGGAGGGGGCCCTTGAGGGCGCCGATGGCCGCGGTGACGGCGCTGTACATGTCGCTCAGGGTGCTGGCGACGACCCGAGCGGTGAAGGTGCTGGCGTTGAGGCCGTGGTCGGCGTGGAGGACGAGAGCGGTGTCCATGGCCTCGGCGGCGCGGTCGGTGGGGTCGTCCCCGGTGAGCATCTGGACGAAGTTGGCGGCGTGACCCAGGTTCTGGTCGGGGTCCACGGGTTCGTGGCCCTCCCTGAGCCGGTGGTAGGCCGCGATGAGGGTGGGGAGCTTCGCCAGGAGGCGGCGTGCCTTCCGCGCGTTGGCCTCCTCACCTCCAGCGTCGGCCTCGGGATCGAACTGGCCCAGGACGCTCGCGCCGGTGCGGAGCGTGGCCATGGGGCTCGCGTCGCCACCGAGCTTCCGGAGGACGTCGAGCACCTGGGGTTCGAGAGCGCGATCCTTGGCGAGTTCGCCGCGGAAGGCCGCGAGCTCACGCTCCGAGGGGAGCTCGCCCTGCCAGAGCAGGTACGCGGTCTCCTCGAAGCTCGCGTTCTCTGCGAGGTCGCGGATGTCGTAGCCCCGGTACCGGAGCACACCCTCCTCGCCGTCGATGGAGCTAAGCTTCGTCTCGGCGGCTACCACGCCCTTGAGTCCTGGTCGGGTCTCCGTCATGGGTACACGCCCTCCGGGTTGGTGGAGAAGCGACATGGAACGCTTAAGGTTTCCGACGGCGGGCGGCCCCGTGGCCCGGTCTCAGTGGAGCCTCTGGCGGCGCCACCGCGTCTCCCGCCGCTCCCGAGCCACCTCCTTGGCGTCCAGGTGGGTGCGGATGCGGCGGGCAAGGACCGGTCCGATGCCGGGGGCCTCCGCGATCTCCTCCTGGGAGGCGTCCTTCAACCGCCGCAAGCCCCCCATGTGGTTGAGCAAGCGCTCGCGCTTCACCTCCCCGAGGCCCTCCACGTCCTCCAGGATGCTGCGCTTCGCCTCCCGGGAGCGCACGCGGCGTTGGTACCGGAGAGCGAAGCGGTGGGCCTCGTCCCTGGCGCGCATGAGCACGTGGAGCGCCCGGCTCCGGGTTGGGATGGGCACGGGTCGGGTGCGTCCGGGGCGGAACACCTCCTCCTCCCGTTTGGCGAGCGCCGCCAGGGGCACCTGGGTGAGGCCCAGGTCCTCCAGGGTGGCGCGGGCGGCCTCGAGCTGGGGGCGGCCACCGTCCACGAGGACGAGGTGGGGTGCGTCGCCGCCGTCCCGGAGGAGCCCCTGGAAGCGGCGGTCGATGACCTCCCGCATGGCGGCCACGTCGTCGTTCCTGTCCACCTGGATGCGGTACCGGCGGTACCCGTCCTTGTGGGGTTGGCCATCCTGGAGCACGATGCGGCTCGCCACCACGCCCGTGCCCTGCACGTGGCTCACGTCGTAGGCCTCGATGACCCGGGGCACGTGGGGGAGGTTCAGGAGGTCCTGGAGCTCCTCGAGCTCCTCCAGGGTCTCGGCCTCCCCGCGGCGGAGGCGCGCCTGCCGGAGCTTGTGCTCCGCGTTCCGTTCCGCGAGGCGCACCTGCTCCACCTTCTCCCCGCGCTGGGGCACGTGGACGTGGACGCGGGTGCCCCGCTTCTCCCCGAGCCAAGCCTCGAGGCTCTCGGCGCCGGGAACCTCCTGGGGGAGCAGGACGTTCCGTGGGGGTTTGGGGATGTTCTCGTAGTACCGGGCCACGAACTCCGCCAGGAGCTCGGCGTCGGTGCCGCCGGTTTCCCGGAAGCGGTAGTGCTCCTGGCCCACCATGCGGCCGCGGCGTTGGAGCTGCACGAGGCCCACGGCGAGGTCCGCCTCCCGCACCAGGGCGAAGACGTCGCGGTCCTCCTGGCGGTTGCTGAAGATGGCTTGCTTCTCCAGGGTCCCTTCGATGGCCGTTAAGCGGTCCCGGAGGCGGCTCGCGTGCTCGAAGTCGAGGTCGTCGGCGGCCTCCTGCATCTGGTCCTCGAGGGCCGAGACCACGGGGCCGGCGTCCCCCTGGAGGAAGGCGAGAGCGTCCTCCACGGCCTCCCGGTAGGTAGCCTCGACGTCCACCTCCGCGAGCTCGGGGTAGGGGGCCTTGCGGTCGCGTTCCTCATCGTCGAGGATGCATGGGGCCCAGCAGAGGTCCATCTGGTAGTTGAGGCATCCGCCGTCCCGGAGCTCCTTGCAGTCCCGGAGCTTGAAGACCTCCCGCAGCACCTGGAGCGTGCGCTTGGCGGCGGTGGCGTTGGGGAAGGGCCCGAAGTACGTGCTGTCGGGGTGGCTCGTGTCCCGCGTCACCAGGACCCGCGGGTGCTCGTCCCCGGTGAACTCGATGTAGGGGTAGCGCTTGTCGTCGGTGAGGCGCACGTTGTACCGTGGCTTATGCTCCTTGATGAGGTTCGATTCGAGGATGAGCGCCTCCTTCTCGGTCCGCGTAACGATGGTGTCCACCGTGGCGACCCGGGGGAGCATGGAGCGCTTGCGGGGGTCCTCCTCCTGCCGGTAGCTGGCGACGCGGTCATGGAGGTTCGCGGCCTTCCCCACGTAGAGGGCGCGGTCGTCCTCGTCGCGGAAGATGTACACCCCGGGATCGTCCGGGAGGGTGTCGAGGTCCAGGGGGAGCTGCATCCACGCCATCATGCCCTGCCATGGGGCTTAGGGCTTTCCCCGCCCCCGGCGGTCATGGCTCGATGCCTAGCTCCGCGAGCTGCTTGAGCGCCTGCTTGGCCCACCCCTGGTTCGCTTGGGGGTTCGCGGGGCTGGGGTGGAGGACACCGCCCACGGTGACGTCGAGGTCCTGGAGGGCGGCGCGGGCGCGACGCTCCGCGAACTTGCCGATGCCCACCACGACGTCGGGCTCCAGCACCTCCACGGTGGTGCGCACGTGGGCGTCGCAGGGGCGGAACAGGGCCTCGCGGTCGGCCTTCCAGAGCTTCGGCGGGGTGCGGTTCGACCCGTCGGCGTCGAAGAACGCGAGGGGACAGTGGTTCGCGAGCCAGAACCGGTCGAAGAAGGTGTCGAACCCGCCGAAGGCGTCCCGGGCGAGGCTGAAGACGCGTTCGCCGCTTCGCTCGTTCCGCTCGCTCGCGAACCCCGTCACGGGGCGGTCGGGGTGGAGCACGTCGGGTTCACCCACGTGGCCGGTGAGCCCGAGCCAGTCCCGGGCGATGCGGGGGTCGCTGAAGGGGACGCCCGTCTGCACCATGCCCCAGGGTCCGGGGTTCATGCCCACGAGGACGGCTTCCCGGGGGTGGTCATCCCCGTACGTTCGGATGTAGTCCTCGTGCACGTCCCACGCGTACGCGAGGGGGTTGTACACGTGGGTGACGTGCTTCGTCTCCAGGTGGTCCTTGAGGTCCTGGCAGGTGTCCCGTACCTCCGCCGCCGCCTCCACCAGGGGCTGGGGGCTCACTCCTTGGACCCTCCCGGGGATGCCCCGGCGGGCGCGGGGACCTCCACGGGCGCCTCCTTGTCGGAGGCCGGCTCCCCGGGGGTGGCGTCCAGCACGGGGCGGAGCGCCTCGCCGGTGTGGGTGCCCGCGGCCGCCACCTCCTCGGGGGTGCCCTCCGCCACCACGTACCCGCCCTTCTCCCCGCCCTCGGGTCCGAGGTCCACCAGGTGGTCCGCGCCCTTGATGACCTCGAGGTTGTGCTCGATGACGAGGACGGTGTTCCCCCTGTCCACGAGGCGGTGGAGCACGTCCAGGAGCTTGCGCACGTCCTCGAAGTGGAGGCCGGTGGTGGGTTCGTCGAGGATGTAGAGGGTGTCGCCCCGGAGGCGCTTCCCAAGTTGCTCGGCGAGCTTCACGCGCTGGGCCTCCCCGCCGCTCAGGGTGGGGGCGGGTTGCCCCAGGCGCATGTACCCGAGGCCGACGTCCTTCAGGAGCTTGAGGCGGCGCTTGATGGGGTCGTGGTGCTCGAAGAACTCGTAGGCTTCGGCCACCGTCATGTCCAGGACGTCCTTGATGTTGGCGCCCTTGTACGTGATCTGGAGGGTGTCGCGGTTGTACCGGTCCCCGTCGCACACCTCGCACGGGACGTAGACATCGGCGAGGAAGTGCATCTCGATCTGCTTGAGCCCATCGCCCTTGCAGGCCTCGCACCGGCCGCCCTTCACGTTGAAGCTGAAGCGCCCCTTGTCGTAGCCGCGGGTGCGGGCCTCCTGGGTGCGGGCGAAGAGCTTCCGGATGGGGGTGAAGAGCCCCGTGTACGTGGCGGGGTTGCTTCGGGGTGTGCGTCCGATGGGGGACTGGTCGATGATGACGACCTTCTCCACGTGCTCCGTGCCCTGGATGGCATCGTGCTCGCCGGGAGCTTCGCTGGCGTCGTGGAACTCCCGGGCGAGGGCCTTGTACAGGACCTCGTTCACGAGGGTGGACTTGCCGCTGCCGCTCACGCCGGTGATGCAGGCGAGCTTCCCCAGGGGGAGGTCCACGGTGAGGTCCTTGAGGTTGTGTTCCCGGGCGCCCTCCACCGTGAGGTGCTTCCCGGTGCCCTCCCGGCGCGCGGGTGGCAGGGGCACGTGCTTGCGGCCGCTGAGGTAGGCGCCGGTGGGGCTTGCTTCGGTGTGAGCGACCTCCTCTGGGGTGCCCTGGGCCACGATGCGGCCGCCGCGTTCGCCGGCGCCGGGGCCGAGGTCCACCACGTGGTCGGCGGAGCGGATCATCTCCTCGTCGTGCTCCACCACGAGGAGGGTGTTCCCGAGGTCCCGGAGGCCCTTGAGGCTCCCGATGAGGCGCTCGTTGTCCCGTGGGTGGAGGCCGATGGTGGGTTCATCGAGGATGTAGAGGACGCCCACGAGCCCGCTACCGATCTGGGTGGCGAGGCGGATGCGTTGGGCCTCGCCCCCGCTCAGCGTCATGGCGGCGCGGTCCAGGGTGAGGTAGTCTAGGCCCACCTCCACCATGAAGCGGAGGCGGTTCGTGATCTCCTTCACCACGTCCCGGGCGATGTGAACCTCGCGCTCGTCCATGGTGTCCGGGAGGTCCAGGAACCACGTGAAGAGACGGTCCACGGGGAGCTGGATGAGCTGCGCGATGCTCGCGTCGTTCACGGTGACGGCGCGCCACACGGGCTTGAGGCGGGTGCCCTGGCAGTCGCGGCAGTCCCGTTGGGCCATGAGCGCTTGCAGACGCTTGCGCACGCGCTCGCTGTCGGTGTCCTTGTACCGGCCCTCGAGCATGGGGAGGACCCCCTCGTAGCGCTCCACCCCGCGCCACACGCGGCCGGTGTTCATCTTGTACTCCACCTGGTTGCGGCTGCTGGACCCGTAGAGGACGAACTCCCGGGCGGCGTCGCTGAGCTCCTCCCAGGGCTTGTCCAGGTCGAGGCCCATGGCCTCGCTGTGGGCCTGGAGCTCCCGGTAGATCCAGCGGAGCGTCCGGGGGACGACGCCGTGGAAGGCTCCGTCGTACACGGACTCGGTCTCGTCGGCGATGATGAGGGCTGGGTCCACCTCGAGGCTGAACCCCAGGCCGTTGCAGCGGTCGCAGGCTCCGTGGGGGCTGTTGAAGCTGAAGCTCTTGGGCGCAAGCTCCGGGATGCTCACATCGCAGGTGTCGCAGGCGAAGTGCTCGCTGTAGCGCGCCTCCTCCCACCGTGTGTCCTCCTCCCGGTCCTCCACCTCCACGAGGAGGTTCACGAAGCCCTCGGCCACATCGAGGGCCTGCTCGATGCTGTCGGTGAGGCGGGTGTGGTCCTCCTCCCGGAGCACGAGGCGGTCCACCACGACCTCCACGGTGTGTCGCTCGTACCGTTCGAGCTCCCACTCGTCGTCGAGGCGCCCCAGGGTGCCGTCGATGCGCACGCGACTGAACCCCTCGTCCCGGAGGTCGGCCAGGAGCTGCTCGTAGGTGCCCTTCCGCTCCCGCACCACGGGGCCCAGGACCTTGAGCCGGGTGTCCTCGGGGTGGTCCTGCACGATGCGGTCCACGATCTCCTCGGCGGATTGGCTCGCCACCTCGCTGCCGCACTCGGGGCAGTGGGGGGTGCCGAGGTTGGCGAAGAGCACCCGCATGTAGTCGTAGATCTCCGTCACGGTGCCCACGGTGGAGCGGGGGTTGTGGCTCGTGGACTTCTGGTCGATGCTGATGGCGGGGCTCAAGCCCTCGATGCGGTCGACGTCGGGTTTCTCCATCTGACCGAGGAACTGCCGCGCGTAGGCGCTGAGGGACTCCACGTACCGTCGTTGCCCCTCCGCGTAGAGGGTGTCGAAGGCGAGGCTGGACTTGCCGCTTCCGCTGAGCCCCGTGATGACCACGAGCTCGTCCCGCGGGATCGTGACGTCCACGTCCTTGAGGTTGTTCTCGCGGGCTCCCTTGACGACGATGTGGTCCATGGCCATGGCTGTTCCTCGGACGAGGTGCGCCTCCATCATCCGCCTCGTATATATGCTCTTGCCGCATGGCTCAGGGGAGGGGGCCGCCGATGCTGGTGGGTTGGTACCCCTCGTGGAGCGTGAGCTCGAGGACGGGGTCCAGGCCTCCCACGGCCTCGCCCGCGTGGTTCCGGAGCGTGGGCCGCCACCGGTCCCCCAGGGTCTCGAAGGCGCGTACGTCGACCCACCCGAGTTGACGCAGCACCTCCATGGTGACGGGGGGGACGGCGCGTTTGGCTCCGTCCTCCACCTTGATGGCGAGGCCAAGACCGGCATCCCGGTTGGCCACGATCTGCACGGCCTCGGCACCTGCCTTGGCCACGAGGGTGGTGCTGCTCTCCATGAGCTCCGTGTCGAAGCGGTGGGTCCCCGCCACGTACCACGGGTGGGTCTGCATGACGTGGCCGATGTGGTCCAGGGCAGCCCGCACGGGCGCGTCGGGCACCTGGGAGGGGTCGGCGAGGGTGGCGGCTGCCCGGGCGATGCCCGCGAGGTGCCCGTGCCAGGTGGGTGCTCCGCATCCGTCGACGCCGACGCCTAGGTCCTGGATGTCCACCCCCATGGCTTGGGCGAGGACGCGGCGAACCTCGGCTTGCACCGGGTGGTCCGGGTCCAGGTACCCCTTGAGGGGGGCGCCGAGGTGCTGGGCGGTGGCGAGGAACCCGGCGTGCTTCCCGCTGCAGTTGTTGTGGAGGGGGGTGCCGGCGTCCTCGGCGTCCACGGGGGCGTCGTCGAGGGGTTCGTGGGTACCGCACGCGAGGAGCTCCCGGGGCACGTTGGCCTTCTCCAGGATGCGGGCGGCGCGGTCGACGTGGGCGGGTTCGCCGTTGTGGCTTGCGGTGGTGACGGCGATCTCCTCGTCGGTGAGGTCGAGGGCTTGGGCGGCGCCGCTCGTGAGGAGGGGAACGGTCTGGTAGGGTTTGGCGGTGGAGCGGAGGAATGTGGAGGCGGTGGGATCGCCGAAGGTGGCGAGGAGGGTCCCGTCGGGCCGGGCCACGGCGACGTGGGCGCGGTGCCGCGACTCCACCTGGTCGTTGCGGAGCACGTGGACCGCTGCGTCGTCTGGGGTCATGGGTTACCGGGGCATGGGGGCGGGGGTCGTTAGCGTTTCGCTGCTGCACGGGAACCGTGGAGCATCTCCCGGACCTCCTTGGCCTTGTCGCGGTAGACGGCGGCGGTCTCGAAGTCCAGGCGCTTGCTCGCAACGCGCATCTTCCCCACGAGCTCCTCGAGGATGATCTCCAGTTGCTCGTTGGTGCGGTCCTCCAGGTTCACCTCGAGCTCGGGCTCCTCCCTATCCCGCATGCTGTGGATGCGCTTGCGGATGGTCTCGGGGGTGATCCCATGCTCCTCGTTGTACTCCTTCTGGATGCGGCGGCGTCTCCGGGTCTCCTCGATGGCGCGCTCCATGCTTCCGGTGACCTCCTCGGCGTAGAGGATGGTCCGGCCGTTCACGTTCCGGGCGGCCCGTCCCATGGTCTGGATGAGGCTCGTCTCGGAGCGGAGGAAGCCCTCGCGGTCGGCGTCCATGATGGCCACGAGGCTCACCTCGGGGAGGTCCAGGCCCTCCCGGAGGAGGTTCACGCCCACGAGGCAATCGTAGGCTCCGGCCCGGAGGTCCTCCAGGAGGTCCACGCGGTCCAGGGTGTCGATGTCGCTGTGGAGGTACCGGACGCGCACGCCGTGGCTCGCCAGGTAGTTGCAGAGGTCCTCGCTCATGCGCTTGGTGAGGGTGGTGACGAGCACGCGCTCGTTCTCCTGGCTCCGGGCGCGGACCTCGTCCAGAAGGTCCTCCACCTGACCTGCGCGGGGACGCACCTCCACCTCGGGGTCCAGGAGGCCCGTGGGCCGCACCACCTGCTCCACCACCTGCTCGCTCACGTCGTGCTCGTAATCGGAGGGGGTGGCGCTCACGTACACGATCTGCCCGGTCTTCTCGCGGAACTCCTCCCAGCGGAGAGGGCGGTTGTCAAGGGCGCTGGGGAGGCGGAAACCGTGGTCCACCAGGGTCTCCTTGCGGCTGCGGTCCCCCGCGTACATGCCTCCGATCTGGGGCACGGTGACGTGGGATTCGTCGATGAAGGTGATGAAGTCGTCGGGGAAGTAGTCGATGAGAGTGAAGGGCGGTGCGCCGGGTCTCCGGCGGGTGAAGTGCCGGGAGTAGTTCTCCACGCCGCTGCAGTACCCGACCTCCCGGAGCATCTCCAGGTCGTACCGGGTGCGTTGCTCGAGGCGCTGAGCCTGGAGCTCGTGGCCCTTCCGCCGGAGCTCCTCCAGGCGTTCCTCGAGCTCCGCCTCGATGCCCTGTGCCACGTCCTCCACCTCGTCCGGGTCGGCCACGAAGTGCGTGGCGGGGTGGATGACGACGGTGTCGGGCTCGTCCTCGACGCGGCCCGTGATGGGGTCCAGGCGTTGGATGCGGTCGATCTCGTCGCCGAACATCTCCACGCGGTGGATGGTCTGGCCGTCGGGGCTTCGGACCTCGATGGTGTCGCCCCGGGCGCGGAAGGTGCCCCACTCGGGGGTGTGGTCGTTCCGTTCGTACTGGATGTCCACGAGGCGGCGGAGGATGGTGTCCCGGCGGTGCTCGGCGCCCACCTGGAGCACGAGATGGTGGTCGTGGTACTCGCCGGGGTCGCCGAGGCCGTAGATGCAGGAGACGCTGGAGACCACGATGACGTCGTCCCGGGTCATGAGCGCCTGCGTGGCGGCGTGGCGGAGCTTCTCGATCTCCTCGTTGCGGTCCGCCTCCTTGGCGATGTAGAGGTCCGTGTGGGGGACGTAGGCCTCGGGCTGGTAGTAGTCGTAGTAGCTCACGAAGTAGTGGACGGCGTTGTCGGGGAAGAAGCCGCGGAACTCCTCGTAGAGTTGGGCGGCGAGGGTCTTGTTGTGGCTGATGACGAGGGTGGGGCGTTGCACGCGCTCGATGACGTTGGCCATGGTGAACGTCTTGCCGCTGCCGGTGACGCCCAGGAGGGTTTGGTCCCGGAGGTCCTTGTGGAGGCCGTCCACGAGCTCGTCGATGGCCTGGGGTTGGTCCCCGGTGGGTGAGAAGTCCGCCTGCAACCGGAACTCGGTCATGGCCGCACCCCCCATCCCGCTTCATCCTCCTTAAGCTCGTTGGGGGGGGGTGTGGACGAAGGTGCTCGATGTGGAGCCGGAGCGGATGGGGAGCGCGGCGGAGGGGATTCGAACCCCTGGGGGCGTGAACCCACCGGTTTTCAAGACCGGCGCCGTGGGCCAGGCTTGGCTACCGCCGCAACGGAGGTGGGGGAGGCCGTTGCTGGGATAAGGGTCCTGCGGTCTGGCCCGGTCACGGGCGCCGCCACACCGTGAGCTTCTCCACGACGTCGCGGCGCACGCGCTCCCGCGTCTCGGGGGTGGCTTCCATGGCCTCGTGGCCGGCGAGGTGCCAGGCGATGTGGAAGCCTACGACGCCCACGACGATACCTCCTGCCACGTCCAGGATCCAGTGGATGGGAAGGTACAGCACCGCGACGACCACGAGGCTCGCGTAGAGGATCGTGAGGCCCTGGAACCGGCGGTTGTCCGAGCACCGGTGCGCGAGGAGGGCGATGGCGGTGGCCATGGCCACATGGAGGCTTGGCAGGGTGTTGTCCACCGTGGTGAAGGTGTAGAACAGGGTTTCCACCCCCGGGATGACGAGCTCCAGGGCGCTGGGGAGGCCGAAGTACACCTGGGGGTTGGGCACGGGGAAGAAGAGGAGGAACGGCAGGGCGAGGAGGTAGACCACGGGGTAGAAGAGGAGCGCCGTGCGCACCCGCCGCCCCTCCTCCGTGACGAGGACGAAGGAGGGGGCGAAGATGAGCATGAAGGCGTGGAATACGAGGTAGAAGTACACGAGGAAGGTGGTGAGGGGTTCCCAGTGGTAGGTGACCGCTTGCGTCACCAGGTCGCCCTCGATGAGGAGCACGAGCTTGGTGAACTCGAGGCCCGTGGCGTTCCTCACCCATTGGGCAGCCAGGGGATCGATGTAATGCACTGCCACGTGGTGGACGACGGCCACGAGCGCGAGCACGAGGAGGGGCTTGGGGTGCTCCGCAACCACCGACAGCAACCGCTCCACCACGTTCGGGAGGGTGTAGTCCCTGCGCTCATGCTGCAGGAGGAAGGCGCCCACCACGAGGGTGAGGGCTCCGGCGAGCACGATGAACGCGGCGATGTACGCGATCACGGGGTCGTCTCCCTGGTATGGGAGGTACCGCCGCGTGTAGGATAAACGTTTCCCGTACCCTGTAGGACCCGAGCCCAGGGGCGAACCGAACGTCCAGGTGGCGGTGTGCTGGCCCGCAAACCTTTATTTGCGGCCCCGTCATGTCCCGGAGCGGGAACCCATGAGCTCCAAGGAGAGCCGTCTGGAAGAGACCACCCGTCCCCACGAGGAGCTCGCGGAGCTCGCACGGCAAGCCCGCGTGGACATCCTCAGGATGACCTACGCGGCGGGGTCGGGCCACCCCGGCGGGTCCATGTCCGCCGCCGACATCCTGGTGACGTTGTACCATGGAGGGCACCTCGACGTGGACCCGGAGGAACCGGACCGCCCGGACCGGGACCGCTTCATCCTGTCGAAGGGGCACTGCAGCCCCGGCATCTACGCGGTGCTGGCCCAGCGGGGGTTCTTCCCGCGGGAGAAGCTGTTCAACTTCCGGAGGTTGAACAACACGCTCCAGGGTCACGTGGACGTGAAGGTACCCGGTGTGGACATGAGCGCGGGGAGCCTGGGGATGGGGTTGAGCTTCGCCAACGGCGTGGCCCTCACCGCCATCCTCGACGGCCTCGATTACCACACGTACGTCATGCTCGGAGACGGTGAATGTCAGGAGGGTCAGATCTGGGAGGCGGCCATGTCGGCCGGTCACCGGGGCCTCGACAACGTCACCGCCATCGTGGACGTGAACCGCATCCAGATCGACGGCTTCACGGAGGACGTGAAGACGCTGGAGCCCTTCGCGGACAAGTGGCGGGCCTTCGGGTGGCACGCGGTGGAGTTCGACGGGCACGACTTCGACGCCATCCACGAGGCGCTGGAGGAGGCCCGGAGCACCCGGGGGAAGCCCACGGTCCTCCTGGCGCAGACGGTGAAGGGCAAGGGCGTCTCCTTCATGGAGGACAAGGCCGAGTTCCACGGGCGCGCACTGGGTGAGGACGAGATGAAGCAAGCCATGAGCGAACTGGGGGTGAGCGAATGGGAACCGTGACGAAGCGCACCCGGGACTACGGGGACGCGGCACCCACGCGGAACGGGTACGGCAACGGCCTCCTGGAGCTTGGACGCCAGGACCCCGACGTGGTGGCCCTCGACGCGGACCTCGCCGGGAGCACGCGGAGCGCGTGGTTCCAGAAGGAGTTCCCCGAGCGGTTCTTCCAGATGGGCATCGCCGAGCAGGACATGATCGTCACCGCCGCGGGGATGGCGAGCGCCGGGAAGAAGCCCTTCGTGAGCACCTTCGCCATCTTCGGCGAGCGGGGCTTCGAGCAGACGCGGAACGCCATCTGCCGGCCGAACCTCAACGTGAAGATCGCCGGGAGCCACGGAGGCCTCCTCACGGGCCCGGACGGGTCCAGCGCACAAGCCATCGAGGACGTGGCGGTGTACCGCGCGCTCCCGAACATGCGCGTGGTGGTGCCCGCGGACGCGTGGCAGGCGGAGCAGGCGCTCTACGCGCTCGCGGAGGAGGAGGGCCCCGCGTACATCAAGCTCACGCGGGCCAACGTGCCCACGATCTTCGACCCGGACGACACCTTCGAACTGGGTCAGAGCCCCACGCTTGCCGACGGTGACGACGCCACCATCATCGCCTGCGGAAGCATGCTGAGCCGCGCCCTCACCGCCAGCGAGCTACTGCGGGAGGAGGGTGTGGAGGCTCGCGTGGTGAACGTGGCCACCATCAAACCCATCGACCGGGAGACGGTGGCGCGGTGCGCCCGGGAGACCGGCGCCATCGTCACGGCGGAGGACCACAACATCTACGGCGGCCTCGGTAGCGCCGTGGCGGAGGTCATCGCCGAGGAGGCACCGGCGTTCCTGGAGCGCGTGGGCGTGGAGGACACCTTCGGCGAGTCCGGTGCCCCCCAGGACCTCTACGAGAAGTACGGGCTCACCAGCGCGGACATCGTGGACGCTGTGAAGGCCGTGCGGAAGAAGCTCTAGCGGTCGAGGCAACGCCCCCCTTCCTCCCCCTCTTCCCACCCGTCCCCCCCTTCCCTCTCTGCACCCTTGCACATGTACGCCATCCCTTCGGGGGGGGCCCAGCCTGTGGGGTCATCGTGCCAACGTTCTTCTACCCCAAGTTAGAGAACGACGTACGTGGTCGCCGAGCTGCCGCTGATCCTCCAGGAGGACGTGCTCGTGCCAGGGGACCTGGAACCTCTCTGGCTCGTGGACGAGACCCACCTGCTGGCGTTGGACGAGGCGCTCCACGGGGACGGCCGGCTCGTGGTGAGCCTTGTGAAGGGGGGACGCGCCGCGTGGGGGGATGGGGAACCCCATCGCGTGGCCACCGTGGCACGCGTGGTGGAGGTCCGGGGGGAACCCGACCTGCGGGAGGTGTGGATCCGGGGGGAGGAGCGGGTGGAGATCACCGAGGTCCACGACGACGGGTTGCTTCCCACGGTGACGGTGACGAAGGCTCCGGACGAGGAGCCGGGTCCCCGGGCGGGGGAGCTGGCGGAGATGGCCGTGGACACGTGGCTGGAGTACGTCCTGGTCCTCGCGGCCGTGCAACCTGAGCGGGGAGCCTCCGCGTTGAGCGTGTGGACCGCGGTGGAGGGCGTGGACCCGGTGGACACGAGCTACCGCCTCGCCATCGCGCTTCCCCTCCCGCCGGCCACGATCCAGCGGTTCCTCGAGGCCGAGAGCGTGGAGGTGCGGCTCCTGGAGGAGACGGCGGAGATGGAGGCGGACCTCAGGGGGCTGGAGACGCTGTGGAACCTCACGGGAGCCCAGGATGCGGAGGGCCGCACCGGCGCGGACGCCCCCATCCCGGGAGGGTGACGGGAGGTCACTCCAGGGTGGCGTGGCGGGCGCGCATGTCCGCCTCGGTCTCATCCAGTGACGCCATGAGGTGGGCCACGAGCCCGTCGAAGAAGAGGTTGGCGGAAGATTCGAAGAGGGTGCCCAGGGGAGCGAGCCTTGCCCTCTCCTCGTCATGGCCGGGCACCGGGAGCTCCACCACGAAGTCCGCGAGCCGAGCCAGGGTGGAGTCCTGGGTGGCGGTGACGGTGGTGATGGTGCAGCCCAGCTCCTTCGCCACCTGCCCCGTGACGACGACGCTGAAGGTCTCGCCGCTTCCGCTGATGAGGACCACGAGGTCCCCCTCGCGCACGGGCGGGGTGATGGTCTCGCCCACCACGTAGGTGGAGATGCCCAGGTGCGTGAGGCGGATGGCGAGAGCGCGTCCCACGAGGCCCGAGCGGCCGCGACCGAAGATGACGACGTTGTTCGCCGCCTCCACGAGGTCCACGAGCTCCTCCACGTCCTCCGCGGGGACGGCCTCCGCCACGGGTCCCACGCGGTCCTGGATGTACCCCAGGGCCTCCCGGTACCGCACCCTACCCCTCCTCGTCCTCGTCCACGGGCGCGGGGGCGGGGAACACGTCCTCCAGGTCCTCGTCCCGGTCCTCGAGGAAGCTCTCGAGCCTGATCTTGAGGTACATGGCGTCGTGCTCCACCAGGGGGGAGTTGCTGATGATGGTGATGTCCTCGTCGCGCTCGAGGATCGCCTCGAAGAGGGGTTCGGGGCGGAGGTCCCCCTTCTTGATGGGGGTGTGGTGGACCTCGCTTCCGTCGTTGTACTTGACGCCGGTGAAGTAGGAGTGGAGGTGGTCGAGGCCAAGGGGTTCCAGGGTCTCGAAGACCTCCAGGAAGTCCTCCTTCGTCTTGAGGCCGCCGTTGCTGCGGGCGTGGACGTGAGCCCAGTCCACCACGGGCACGAGCCCGTCCACCTCCTGGCAGAGGTGCACGATCTGGTCGAGGTCGCCGTAGGTCTTCTTCTTCCCCATGACCTCCAGGCCGAGGTTGGGGTGGAACTTGTTGTCGCGGAAGTGGTCCCGGAGGAGGGTTGCGGACTCTAGGGCCTTCTGCGTCGTCTCCTCCTGGTCCAGGCTCGTGTAGAACCCCGTGTGCGCTACCACGACCTCGGCCTTCATGATGTCGCCGAAGTAGCCGCTGGCGGCGATCTTGTCGATGCTCTTCTCGATGGTGTCCTCGTCGTCGCTGGCGATGTTGGTGTAGTAGGGGCTGTGGACGGCGAGACGCACCTCGGAGTCCCGTCCAGCCTCCCCCACCTCCAGGGCGTACTCCTCGTCCATCTGTATGCCTCGGACGAACTGCACCTCCATGGCGTTCAGTCCGAGATCCTGCACGTGCAGTACTCCCTCGAGCGTGGTACGTCCTTTGCAGGACAGCGGGACACCGGCGGGACCCAGGTAGATCATGGTGGATTCGACCTCGATGAAGGGGCGCGGAGGGGTGTGCTCCGCCGCGGCCGGTATCCCGGAGGATGGCCTTAAAGGCTTGGCCCGGCCGCGGTGCCCGGACACCCGCTTCCCCCGGGAAGAGGATAAAGGTTTCGACGCGCAGCCCTCACCCCGCTACGTTTATCAGGAGGAGGACCATAGGGTTGGCCGGGGCCGACGCTGGCCCCGGGACGGTGTGGATCGTGAAGCAACCGGTGGAGCTCATCTCGGAACGCATCCTTCCCACGCTTCGGGGCCTCGTGGTCCGCCGGCTCCTCCGGGACCACGGGATGAAGCAGACCGACGTGGCGGAGGCCATGGGTCTCACGCAGGCGGCGGTGAGCCACTACAAGAACGCCACGCGGGGGCGGGACCCCGAGGTGCTGGAGCGGTTGCCGGAGCTCCGGGACCACGCGGAGGTGCTGGCGGACCAGGTGGCAGGGGGCGCGAGCCAACCGGAGCAGGTGGCCTACATCAGCGAGGTGTGCCGCCAGATCCAGAGCTCCGACGGGTTCTGCCACTTCCACCTGGAGACGAGCCGCTACGAGGGCACGTGCAACGTCTGCTTCGAAGCCGAGCCCAACGTGCAGTTCCTCAGGACGTGACGGGTCCGGACCGCCACTGCGGGACCATGAGGAAGTACTCCCCATCAGGTCCTGGGATCTCCTCGTCGTTCAGCAGCACCACGAGCTCGAAGCGGTAGTGGAGGGTCTTCCCCTCCTCCGCCGTCACGTGCTCCGGCGCCTCATGGACCACTCGGTACCCTTCCAGGTGGCTCACGTTCACGCTGGTGCCGTTCCGGAGCACCGCTTGCTCGACGGACAACGCGAGACCGAACCGCTGGTAGGCCTTGGTGTCGTTCACCACGACGCGGGCGATGCTCGTGCCGTCGGTGCCCGCGAGGTCCACGAGGTCCACGGTCTGGTCCACCTTGGCCCAGCGCGTGTTCGTCTTGTCCGCGGGTTTCGCGTGGGCGTAGTTGATGCGCACCTTGAGGGTGGAGAAGTCCCCGATGTCGCTCCCGTTGAGGCCTTCGGCGTCGCTGTCGGCCGGGGTCGTGACCTCGAACACGATGGTAGCCTTGTCGCCTTCCAGGAGCCCAGAGAGGCATCCCGACGTGACCAGGGTGAGGGCGAGCACCGCCGCGAGGGCGAAGGTCCGCATCTGCATGGGGGGATGGACCGCCCACATGCTCATAAAGGTTGCCGAAGGAGGCGCAGGGAGGCGCGGACCCCCTTCCACCCACCGATACACTTATCAACGGGAAGTGGCATCCCCGGCCCAACCACCCACGGTGGACCCCCTGAGGTCCCGCCGTGGTGCGGTGTCGAGGGAGTCAGATGCGCAAGACGAACCCACATTTGGTATCGCTCGTCCAGGACCTGCGGAAGCGGTCCTGGGAGCACGACGCGCCCATCTGGCGAGACATCGCGAAGAGGTTGGAGAAGCCCAACCGCGTCCGCTCCGAGGTCAACGTGAGCACCGTGGACCGGACGCTGGACGAGGGCGAGACCGCCGCGGTCCCCGGGAAGCTCCTGGGAGCCGGGACCCTGACGAAGGGCATCACGGTGGCAGCGTTCAACTTCTCGCGGTCCGCCAGGGAGAAGGTGGAGGAGGCTGGAGGCGAATGCCTCACCCTCCCCGAGCTCGCAGAACGCAACCCCGCCGGAACCGGCATCCGCATCCTGGGGTGACCACGCATGGTACACGTCATCGACGCGGAGAACCTGGTGCTCGGACGCCTTGCCAGCCACGTGGCGCAGCTCCTCCTCGACGGGGAGGAGGTCATCGTGGTGAACGCAGAGCAGACGCTCATCACCGGGGAGAAGGAATCGATCCTCGAGCGGTACCGCTTCAAGCGCGAGGTGGGAAGCCAGCGGAAGGGACCCTTCTACCCCCGCATGCCCCACCTCATCCTCAAGCGCACCGTCCGGGGCATGTTGCCCTACCAGAAGCCTCGCGGCCGCGAGGCACTGAAGCGCCTCACGGTGCACATCGGCGTGCCCCGCGAGGTGGACGCGTCCCCGGAGACGGTGGAGGCGGCGCGAACGGACGCCCACCGAGCCCTGCAGTTGGGCGAGGTGGCTCGACACCTGGGAGCCTCGTTCTGAGGGGGTCACCACCATGGCGAAGGACAAGATCGTGAACACGAGCGGAAAGCGCAAGAGCGCCGTCGCCCGGGCCTCGGTACGGCCGGGGTCGGGGCGCGTGCGCGTGAACAAGCAACCTCTTGAGATCTTCAAGCCCGAGCTGGCTCGGCTCAAGATCCGGGAACCCATCATCATCGCGGAGGACCAGGTCGCGGACCTGGACATCGACGTGAACGTCCAGGGCGGCGGCTACATGGGTCAGGCTAACGCGGCTCGGACCGCCATCGCCCGGGGGCTCGTCGAGTACCTGGAGGATGAGGACCTCAAGGAGTTCTTCCTCGAGTACGACCGCAACCTCCTGGTGAACGACCCGCGGCGCAAGGAGCCCAAGCACCCCCTCGGTCACGGTGCCCGGGCCAAGCGCCAGAAGTCGTACCGGTGATACCATGATGGTTCCGGTGCGCTGCTGGTCCTGCGGCAAGGTCGTGGCGGCGAACTACGACGAGTTCGTGGAGCGCGTGGACGCGGGGGAGGACCCGAAGCAGGTCCTCACCGACATCGGTCTGACGCGGTACTGCTGCCGCCGGATGATCGTGGCCCACGCCGACGTCATCGACGAGGCCAGCGCCTACGTGTGACGGACCCCCGCTTCCCGGTACGGGAAGCTTCAAGTACCAGGACCGGGGTAGGGGGGTTGCCCAACCGGGCACCCTCACCCCACCTGGACCCCGGGCCCCTGGGGTAACTTGGTATCCTTGCGCCATGGGGTGGCGTTGATCAGCGTTCGAATCGCTGGGGGCCCACTTCTCAACTTCCACTCAGATGTCTAGATCGGAAGTTGAGAAGTCCACCGCGAAGCGTTCTCCGCCCGTCCATCCCTTCGCGGTAGGACCGAGGAACCGCAGCGCGGTTCCGAGCCAACCCTTCCTCAGATGTCTACCCGAGGGGTTGAGAAGTCCACCGCGAAGCGCTCTCCGCCCGTCCATCCCTTCGCGGTGAAGACCGCGGAACTGCAGAGCAGTTCCGCGCCATCTACCCAACCCCTTCTCAGATGCCTCCTTGATACACCCGGACCCAATGGCGATACATATACCCCACCCGATCGCCAAGGCTGTCCTACGGATCGGTCGAAAGAGAAGGAGGGGAAGAGGGGTAGGTGCGACCGGGTCAGGCCCGGCGATCGGTGGTTCACTCGTCGATCTTCACGCCAGCGTTCCGGCCCGAACCTCGTTCGGGCCTCCATGCTGCCGGAACGCCGGGTAGCACGCTACTCGACCTTCTCGGCGAAGGCCGCGGAGCGGCCCACCTTGTTGATCTTGACGCTGACCGTGTCCCCGACGCTGGTGTCGGGGACGAAGACCACCAGGCCGTCGATCTTGGCGATCCCGTCGCCTTTGCGGCCGGTGTCCTCGATGGTTACCTCGTACTGCTCGCCTTCGGAAACGGGGTCGCCCCCGGTACCGAGATCGTCGGATCCAAAATCGGACATCGCTCAGTTCTCTCCTTGAGGCTGGCCGCTACGGCCTCCGGAGCCGGGACGCTGCCAGCGTACCCAGCAGCCTGTACCGAAGCTTAAACCCTTCGTCAACGGGGCCGATCGGGTCGGTCACGGGCCCCACGGGGTCGAACGCGGTCCGTCCGCACCGCAGTTCCTCGTCGTCGTGACACCGGTCCAAAAGCCTTACTTAAGGATTGCCCCGAAGTTACTTATCTCCCGGGCAACAAACAGGGTGCTCGAAGGCTGCACCCGAAGAGGAGCGGGGGCGGACGCCTGTCGTCATCCCCTGTGGCCCTGTACGCTCCCCATGCTCGCTTGGTCCCTACGGCG
>CAZDGP010000005.1:42393-47873 GCA_964505085.1 uncultured Thermoplasmatales archaeon | reverse complement strand
CCACGAAGAGCTGCATGACGATGCTGCCCGTGACGATGGGTCCGATGCCCAGGTGCACGACGCTCCCGCTGGCGCCCGCGATGACGGCGCGGAAGCTGCTGAAGAGGTCGAGGCTCTGCTGAGCGAGACCCCAGATCAGCACGTTCGTGAGGATGAAGTACGTGACGAGGACCCCGATGGTCCACATCATCTTGCTCCGGAAGTGCACGTGGCCCTCCGGCTTGCTCACGGCGGGCCATCGCTTGATGATGGGCTCGAGGTTGTACAGGAGGGACTTGTCTTCGTCTGCCATCGGGTTACCCCGGTCCAGGGAGGTTAGGTCGGTGGATACGGATGCTCATTGATACCGCTTACGGAACCGGAACGAGGGAGGTTACCCCTCATCCTGCTCGGAGTCGCCGTCGCTGCCGCTCCCTGCGGCATCGTCGGTCTCCGACTCGCTGGTTCCCGTGAGCGTCACGGAGCCTCCGGCGGCTTCGATCTTGCGTACGGCGCTGTTGCTGGCGGACTCCACGCTGACGTGAAGCACCTGGTCGACCCGGCCGCTCCCAAGGAGCTTGTCCACACCGACCTCGCTGAGGTCCACGTGGACGCCGTCGTCCTCCTCGGTGGCGACCTCCGCTTCGAGCCAGGAGGCGACGCGCTCGTCCACCTCGTGGACGTTGAGGGTCTCGGTCTCCTCCAGCACGGACTGAGGTCGGGTGAACCCGTAGTCGCCCCAGTACTTGGGGTTCTCCTTGAGGGTGCCGACCTTCTTGTGCTTCATGGCCCCGGCCTGTCCGCGGCCACCTCGAAGCCCCGCGCCCCGTCCGGCCTTCTTCCCTCGGCCGTGGGTGCGGGAACCACGCTTCTTCTGAGACTTCTTCTTCGCCATTTGGAACCCTCACATCATGCGGTCGATGAGGTCGTTGATCTCGTTCCCGCGGTAACCCAGGCTCCCACCCACGGAGAGGTGGCGCTTCGTCCCCTTGTACCCGCCACGGGGCGGGTGGAGCCGGAAGGTCTTCTTGAGCCCCGGGATCTCCTTCAGGTGGGCATCGCCCCGGATCACGGCCTCGGCGAAGTCCTGCACGTCGTCGAACTCCGTGCTCTCGGACACCGTCTCGTCCGTGACGGGCGCGTCACCCTCGAGGCGTCCCCGCTCCTGCAGGAGCCGGGTGAGGGTGCCGGCGTTGAGCTCGCCGTAGGTCACGTAGTCCTTGGCCTTCTGCAGCATGCCCTTGAAGGAATCGTCCTTGGGGACCACGCTGCAGTGGTTGGGGTGGGCCACGTTCAGCATCTCCATGGTGGAGGAGATCTTCTCGTTCACGTCCACGGTGCCGCGGATGCGTACGATGGCGTACGTCATCTACTTCACCACCGGCCCCTCGATGATATCGAGCTTCTGCGCGCGAGCCTCGGGGACGCGCATGCGCGCGGTCTCCCGAAGCGCCTCGAAGGTGGCCTTGGCGTAGTTCACGGTGGTGCGGGTGCTTCCCTTGGCGAAGCTCCACACGTCCCGGATGCCAGCGAGCCGAAGCACCTGCTTCGACACATCGCCGGCGGCAAGGCCCGTGCCGTGGGGCGCGGGCTTGAGCGTGACCTTCACGCTGCCGGTCTTGCCCGTGACGCGGAAGGGCACGCTGCTGGGCGGCGCGTCGGGGCCGGACTCCCAGCTGCCGCTTCCGCGGCGCACGGCGATAACGTTGAGCTTCGCCACGTCGATGGCCTTCCGGATGGTGGGGCCCACCTCCTTGCCGCGGGCCTCACCGAGACCCACGATGCCGTCGCCGTTGCCCACGGCCGCCACCACGCGGAACCGGACCCGGCGACCCGAGTCCGTCATGCGTTGGACCATGTTCACGTCGATGACATCGTCCTCGAGGTTGGACATGAGGATGTCCACGATCTCGGGCTCGCGGATGGGAAGCCCCGTGTCCAGGGCAGCCATCACGCTCTTGATCTCGCCCTCCTTCACAAGGCGGCCGAGCTTCGTCTTGGGGACCCACTCGCCCCCGTCGTTGCGTCGAGCCATCACTCATCACCCTCTTGTTCGTCGTCGGTCTCGGTCTCGTCAGCTTCAGCAGCGTCACCCTCGGGTGACGCCCCCGTGATGTTCTCCACCACGGTGGCGTACTCGTCGGGCCCGCTCGTCTCCAGGTGCTCGCCGCGGATGCGGTCCTCCGACGGGAAGACGCCCTCCCCGTGAGGGACGTCGATGCCGGCGTCCACCGCACCGTTCAGGGCGGCGAAGAGCACGCCTCCGGGGCTGGGCTTCTGCCGACCGATGTCGAGCACCGCCTCGTCCAAGCCCGCTTCCCGGGCTCGTGTACCGGCCAGGAGGCCGGTGAGGTAGGCGGCGGTGGTGTTGCCCGTGTGCCCGGACCACCCGAGGTCATCGAGCTCCTTGGAGTCGGCCTGGGCCGCGAGCTGGTCACCCTCCTCATCGTAGAGGAAGAACTGCACGTTGACGTTGCGGTTGCTCCGACGCACCACGAGCCGGGGCTTCCCCGACCTCAGGAGGCTGAGGCGGAGACGGTAGTCCGTCTTCCCCTCGCGGCGGCGGCGGAACTTCACGTGGTAACGGGGTCCGTGTCCCATGATGATCACTGCTCCATGGTGGACTCCAGCTCATCCATGGTGACGTCCTCGTCGAGCACGCCGTCGGCGTGCATGTGGGAGACGAGGTGCTTCTTGCTCCGGTACTCGCCGCCCTTGGCCTTGCGGTAGTACCGACGGTACACGGAGCGGTCCACGTACCCCTCGTCCCGCAGGGTTCGGAGGGTGCGCCGGATGGCGCGGATGTTCTGGATCCACTTCTTCTTGCCTGACTGCCGCCCACCCTTCGCACCCTTGCGGGAGCCGGGGCCCTTGCGGCGGCCCTTGTTCTTCTGCTTCCGGAGCTTGCGGGCCCGAGCGCGGCTCGTGCCCTCCTTCTGCTCCTTCTGGATGAGCCCATCCGCGATGAGGTTGCGGATGTCCTCCCGCGTGATGGCCTGCGCCACCTCGTCGTTGTGGAGGGGGTCGATCCACACGCGGTGCTCGCCGCACTTCAAGAGGTCGGCGGCCATCCGCTTCTGGTTCCTGAGGTCCGTCATGTCAGCTCCTCCTCGTGGGGTTCAGCACACGGATCTCCAGCTCCTCGGCGCGGGTCTCGATGGCCTCGCGCTTCCGACCGCCCACGCTGCCGCCGATGCGAGCAGCCTGGGTGTCGGGGTCGATGCCCTCGAGGTCGTCCACGTTGTGCACGAGGACCTCCTCGAAGCCGCTGGGGTGGAGGCCGCGGACGCTCTCGGGCGTTCCGTAGCCCACCTTCACGCGGCTGGAGCGGTACCGCCGTTCCTGGCGTTGCTTCGAGCGTAGACCCTTGGGGGCCCGCCAGACGTCCTTGAGCTTCTTGAACTGGTAGTGCTTCTGCCGCTTGAAGGAGGGTTGCGCCTCCTTCCGGGCAGCGCGGACGGCGAGGTCCCGCTGGATGTCGTCGGGGAGGTCGGGCTTCCGCTTCACGCGGTACTCCTCGCCAGCCTCTCCTTCGACTTCGTCGAGCGTCGAGGCTGCCGGCCCTTCGGGCTCGTCCACGACCTCGATCTCCTGCTCCTCAACCTCCTCCTGGGCCTCCAGGCCCTCGAGGATGGCTTCGGCGGTGCGGGCGCCGATGCCCGACACCTCGGTGAGGTCGTCCACGGCGGCTTCCTCGAGCTCGTCCACGGTGGTGAAGCCGGCCTCGTAGAGGGCCTTGGCCTTCGCCTTGCCCACACCGGGCAGCGCGGCGATCTCGTCGATGAACTCTTCCTTCGTCATCGGTTAGGCCCCCTTCTCGACGATGTAGATACCGTCCTGGAACACCCGGGGGTCGTAGCCCTTGATCCGGGTGGCTTGTTCGATGTTCGCAGCGGTCTGTCCCACGTGCTCCTTGTTGGGGCCCGTGACCTCCACGTCCTCACCCTGCACCTTCACCGCAGCGTCGGGCAGGATGGCCGCGGTGCGGGGGTGACGCTCACCGAGGAAGTTCTCGATGACGACCTCGTCACCCTCCACCTTGGCCTTGATGGGGAAGTGGCTGTAGACCACCTTCAGCTTGTACACGAACTCCTCCGTAACCCCCTGCACCATGTTGCGCAGGTGGCTGGACCAGGTGCCCGCGAGCGCGCGGACGCGCTTCCGGGGGTAGTCCGAGTGAACGACGACACGGCCGTCCTCCACGGTCACCTGGATGTCGGGGTGTCGGAAGGTTCGCTCGAGCTCCCCGTTGGGGCCCTTCACCGTGACGGTGAACCCGTCCTTGGTGACGGTGACCTCATCGGGGAACTCGATCTCGTCTCGCGCCTCGGGTACGACCATGGTTCTTCACCTCAGTACACGTACGCGAGGAGCTTCCCGCCCACGCCCAGGTCCTTGGCGTCGCCATGCCCCACCACGCCCTGCGTGGTGGTGAGGATGAGCTCACCGAAGTTCTGAGCGGGGAGGAACCGAGACTCCCACTTCTCGAAGTCCGTTCGTTTGATCGCGTGGCGCGGCTTGATCACGCCACAGTCGTTGACATTACCGATGAGCTTGATGCGGAAGGCTCCGGCTTTCCCATCGTCGATGAACTCGAAGGGGCCGATGTAGCCCGCCTCGCTCATGACCTTGAGCACGCGCCCCACGAGCTTGCTCGCGGGTGCGGTGTTCACGTTGGGAGCGCCGGCGCGCTCTGCGTTCTTGATGCGGCTCATCGCGTCGGCAAGGGGATCGTTCTGCACCGGGTCACCTCCTCAGGAGTACTTCTTGAATCCAAGGTCGCGCGCGACCTCGCGGAAGCACTGGCGGCAGAGGTACAGGTCGTACCTCCGGATCAGGCCGCTCATGCGTCCGCAGCGCTCGCACTCGTTCGCGCCGCGACCGAACGTTCGTTCGTTATCGTCACCCATCAGTAGACCTCCACGTCGAACTGCTCCTCGATGAACTCCATGGCCTCGCCCCGTCCCACGCGGTGCCTCTCGGGCACCTTGCGCTGGAGGAGGCGGCGCCGCTTCACGCGGAACCCTGGCCGCTCGAGGACGACGGCGATGTCCATGCCGAAGATCCCGATGTCGGGATCGTACCGGTGGTCAGGGAAGTCCGTGTAGTCGGCGATGCCGAAGTTCAGGTTCCCGTTGTCGTCGAAGCTCCACTGCGGGATCTCGTTGTTGCGAACCCAGAAGGCCGTCTTCAGGAACTCCTCGGCCTCCTCGTCCCGGAGCGTGACCTTCACGCCCACGGGCTGGCCCTTGCGGATGCCCCACTCGCGGTTGTGCTGGGTAGCCAGCGTGTGGGTGGGGGTCCGGCCCGTCACCATCTCGAGGACCCGCTCCGCCTTCCGGAGCTCGTCGCCGCCCTCGCCAACACCGATGTTGACGACGACCTTGGCGATGTAGGGCTTCTCCATGGGGTTGTCGTACTCCGTGAGCTCCGGCGTCATGCGAGGACCTCCGTCTCCGCTTCGCTACGACATCGAACCTCGCACGGCCCTCCGCTGCGCT
>CAZDGP010000005.1:39107-42293 GCA_964505085.1 uncultured Thermoplasmatales archaeon | reverse complement strand
CTCATACGATGCTAACCTCCGGCACGGTGATGACGGGCTGGTCCTCGCCCACCACGAAGACGTAGCTCTTCACGGTGGTGAGCTCCTCGTCGCCCTTCGTGAGATGCACCAGGTTCTCCTGGGGGTTGCGGCTGACGTCCACGCCGTCCACGGTGGCGAGCTCGCCAGCGTGGCTCCCGCCGATGATGAGGGCGATGTTGCCCTCCTCGAGGGGGTAGTGCCCCGCAAGCTCCTGCTCGGGCAGCTTGAGCTGGAGCACGTCGCCGGTCTTGTAATCGTCCTCGTCCAGCACGAGGTTCCGGCCATCGTGGAGGTTGAGCTGGGTGCGACCGCCCTTGATGGTGGTCTTCCCGTCGATGCGGACGAGCTTCCAGCCAGCCTGGTCCTCGGACACGGGCACCAAGAGCACGCGCCCCCGGTGGTCCATGAGGACGCGGTAGTGATCCTCGTTCTTGGGGATGCTCACGACGTCCATGAGACCCACGCTGCGCTTCAGGCCCTGGGCGGGGCGGCCGTCCACGAGGACGTCCCCCTGACCCACGACGCGCCGCGCCTCGCGGGCGGTGTCGGCCACGCCGAGGTAGTCCCGGAGCACGATGCCCAGAGGGAGGCTGAGCTCTGCGGCGTGGGCGCCCGCGGTGGGCTTCATCGTCCACTTGGCATGCTTCTTCTCGATGGTCCAGCGCCGCGGGGACGCCAGACGTTTCATGTGCTTGCTCATGAGGTCTCCTCCTCGACAGCTTCTTCGGCTTCGGTGCCCTCAGCCGGCGAAGCTGCCGGCCCTTCGGGCTCGCCAGCCTCTTCGGCATCGTCGTCGGCCTCGGTGGCTTCAGGCTCGTCAGCCTCTTCGGCTTCGGGCTCTTCGGCTTCGGGCGCTTCCTCCACCTCAGGTTCCGGCTCCGGCTCGGGGGCCGGCTCCTCGGGGCTGGTGCCGAGCTTCTCCGCCCGCTGGGGGTCGGAGAGGTCGAGCTTGGTGAGTATGACGTTGCTAGGATCGATGAACCGGGGAACCTCCTGCTGGTCCGCCTTCGTGAGGGTCGCGCCCTCCACGGTGATGCGGCCGGACACGGTGTCCACCTCGAGCACCTCGCCGGTGGTGCCCTTGAAGTCACCGCGCAGGATGCGCACGGTGTCGCCCACGCGCACGGTGGTGCTGCGGGTGTCGTACTTCAGGAGCAGGTCCTCCGCGAGGTGCGCAGCCACCTGCTTCTGGCGCTGGTGCTGGGGGAGGTTCGCGAGCTTCTTCCGTTCCTTCCGGGGTTGCTTGCTCACGTGGTTCACCTCATACGATCTGCTTGGCGGTGGCCGCGATGCGGGGCCACCGTTCTGCGGCTTCCCGGGACACCGGGCCCTTGATGTCGCTGCCCTTCGTGTCCCCGTTCTCCGCCACGATGACGGCGGCGTTGTCCTCGAACTGGACCACGGTGCCGTCGGGTCGGCGGAAGGGGCGCTTCTGGCGCACCACCACGGCGTTCACGACCTGGCGGCGCATCTCCGGCGTGCCCTTCTTGACGGCTACCACCAGGTAGTCGCCGACACCGGCGGCGGGGAGGCGTCGTCGCGTCCCGCCCAAGCGGGGGACGCTGATGATCTCCACCTCCTTGGCTCCGGTGTTGTCGACGCACGCGAGGCGCGCGCCCACGGGGAGCCCGCGGGTGCGGGTGCCCGGGATGCCCTTCATCAGGCGTCACCTCCGACGTCAGGATCGGAGGCCGCGTCGACCTCGTCCGCGTCGTCGTCTTCCTCGTCAGCCGGGGGGGTCTCGATGTCGAGTCCCTCGGCTTCCGTGTAGTCCTCGATCACGATGTCGGGGGAGCCCTCCCGCGCCTCGACGACGACGTACTTCTTCGTCTTCGAGAGGGGACGGCACTCCATGATCGTAACCTCGTCGCCCACGGCGACGGTCATGCAAGGGGGTTTGTGCGCGGTGTAGCGGGAGCTGCGCTTCTCGTACCGGTCGTACTTCGGTACAGGATGCAGGTACTCCCGGAGCACCACCACGCTGTTCGTGGCCCTCCTGGCAGCGATGCGCCCGTCGATGGTCTGACCTCGAACGGGCAGCGTGCCGTGGAAGGGGCACTGGGGGTCCTCGCAGGACCCCTCGGGGGTTTGAACGTCGATTCCGATGTCGCGTACCTCAGCCATGTGATCACCTTGATGTTCAGCGGGCCTTCTTCAACCGGTCCTCGGGGCGGTACGCGATGCGCGCACCGTCCAGGGTCGCGGAGCCACCGTCAACGAGGGTGAACCGGAAACGCTGTCCGCGCTTCGGCACCACCTTCGCCCCCCGGGGGGTCTCCACCACGAGGGTGTTCCGGGTCTCGTCGACCACCAGGCCCACGAGACCACGAAGGGGGGGATGACGGCTGTCCACGACCTCCATCCGGAGGCCGATGAGCTCGCCCTTGGCAACGTGCTTGGGGATCTCCTCGTCAGCGGACCTCTGCATGGAAGCCCATGTTCTCCAGGGTCTCACGCACCTTCCGTCGGTGGTCGCCCTGCAGCTCGATCTTGCCGTCCTTCAACGTACCACCGCAAGCGCAGGCGTTCTTCAGGTCCGTGGTCAAGCTGTCAGCGTCCACGTCCCCAGTGTCGATCCCATCCACGACGGTGACCTTCTTGCCGTAGCGGCGGGTCACGGTGTAGATGCTGATCTCCTGCTGCTCGCGGGCGATCTCTTCACAGACGCAGATCTCCTTTGGGAGTCCGCACACGTCGCATACATCACTCATTTCGTGTCGCCTTCCTCCTTCTGGATGGTGAGGATCCGCGCGATGCTCGTCCGAAGGTCGCGGATCTTCCCGGGGTTCGCGGGGGCGCCACCCATGGCAGCCACACCCCGCTCGTGCATGAGCTCCGACCGGAGCTCCTCCAGGGTGTCAGCGCGCTCGTCGGCGGACATGCCCCGGATCTCGGTGGTCTTGATGGCCATGTGATCACTCCCTGAGCTCCTCGAGCCCAGCCTTGATCTTCTTGGCGAGCTTCGGACCCACACCGTCGGCCTCCGCGAGCTCCGCCTCGCTGGCCGCGTCGATGGCCGCGAGGTCGTCGAAGCCCGCAGCGGACAGGGCGTCGGCCTTGGCCTTGCCCACGCCGGGGATGTCGGTCACGGACCCCTCGAAGGCAGCCGCGGGGGCGGCAGCTTCGGGTTCCGCGTCGTCCTCCTCGTCGGCGGGCTCCGCCTCG
>CAZDGP010000005.1:18777-39007 GCA_964505085.1 uncultured Thermoplasmatales archaeon | reverse complement strand
GGGGGCGGCAGCTTCGGGTTCCGCGTCGTCCTCCTCGTCGGCGGGCTCCGCCTCGGGCTCGGGTTCCTCGTCGGCTTCCTCGAGCTCCGGCAGCTCCTCCTCCTCCTTGGCCTTCCGCGTGGCCGTGGGGATGGCGGAGAGGTCGTCCTCGGGTGCGTCCTCAGGGGCCTCGACGCCCTCGGGGACCTCCTCCAGGACCTGGATGTCGTCGGGAAGCTGCGCGTGGGGGTCCATGATGCGCACGGTGATGCCGCCGGTGCCGAGCTTCTTGGTGGCCACGGCGAACCCGGTGCGCATGTACTGCTCCGCGGTGTCACCGCAGTGCTTGATGTGACCGGCGGTGAACTTCTCCACGCGGGAGCGTCCACCCGTGATCTTCCCGCTCATGACGATCTGCGCGCCCTTGGCACCCGCCTCCATGATGCGGCGGAGGGTGCTGTGACCGGCGCGGCGGAAGTGCCAACCGCGCTCGAGGGCGTCGGCGAGCTTCTGCGCCATGATCTGGGGGTTGAGGTTGGGGTTGTTGGACTCCTGCACCTCGATCTGGGGGTTCTCCAGGTCGAAGCGCTCGGCGAGCTCCGAGGTGAGCTTCTTGATGGTGCTCCCGCGGCGTCCGATGACGAACCCGGGCCGGTCGGCCACTAGGTTGATGCGGATGCCCATGGGGGTCCGGTTGATCTGCGCGCCGCCGTAGCCGGCGCGGGCCGTCTCCCGGTGGAGGAACTCCCGCATCATGACGCGCTTCTTGTTCTCTTCGATGAGCTTGCGTTCCACTGCCATGATCGTCACTCCTCCTGCTCCCTGAGCACGACCTCGATGTGCGAGCGTGCGGTGTTCCAGGCGGTGGCACGGCCCTGGGCCCGGGGCATCTGCCCCTCGAGGGGGGCGGCCTTCTGCATGGCGATGTGCCAGACGTCCATGGTCTCGGGGTCCAGGCCCTTGTACTCCGCGTTGGCCTCCGCGTTCTCGAGGACGGAGAGGATGCCCTTGCTGGCCTTCACCGGGTACTTCCCGGCAGCCATGTTCCCCTTGCGATGGCTCACGTGCAGGTTGTGCTTGGGGTAGGGCACCGCCTGCTTCTTGTCGATGACGTCCCGCAGGTAGTCCTTGGCCCAGGTGAGGGGCTTGCCCCGGAGGACCTTGCAGATGTTCACCGCGTCCCGGGGCTTGATCTCCATCTCGCGCCCGGCAGCCTTCGCGGTGACATCCTCGTCCTCGGGTGAGAGTTCAACGCTGTATCCGTATCCCACGTGATCCACCTCACTTCAGGGGCATGAACTTGCTCGAGCGCGTTGCACCCACGCCGGGTCCGGTGTGCTCCACCTTCTTCCGCGTGAGGGCGAACTCGCCCAGGTAGTGCCCGATCATGTCGGGCTGGATGTCCACTCGCTCGAACTCCACGCCGTTGTGCACCTGGATGGTGCGGCCCACCATGCTGGGGAGGATGGGGACGTCGCGGCAGTGGGTGCGGAGCACCTCGTCCTCGGGGGTGCTCTCCACCTTGTCCACGAACTTGCGCCCCTCCTCGTCGAGACCCCGCTGGAGGGTCCGTCGGGGGCGGGCGGGGAGCAGCTCCATGACCTCCTCGAGGGACAACTCCTTGAGCTCCTCGATGGTGTAGCCCCGGTAGCTGAACTCCGTCTTCCTCCGGGTGGTTCCGCGGCGCTCTTGGCCTCGTCGCTGTCGCCGGTTGGGTCGGTCAGCCATACTTCGTCACCTCTTTCCTGTGCGCCGCGCGGCCACGCTGCCCACCTTGCGTCCGGGGGGAGCGTTCCTGCCGGGCATGCCGGTGCCGACATGCTGCTTGTTCCCTCCACCGTGAGGGTGGTCCACGGGGTTCTTCGCCACGCCGCTGACCTTGGGGAAGAGCTTCCCGCGGGCCCGGTAGGCGTGGTGCTTCTTGCCCGCCTTCACGAAGGGCTTGTCCTGGTGTCCACCACCAGCGACCACGCCCACGGTGGCGCGGCACGCGGGGTGGAAGGACTTGAAGACGCCGCTGGGGAGCCGGACCGTGACCTTCTTCGGTCCCTGGCCCACCAGGACGGCGTTCGTGCCCGCGGAGCGGACGAACTTGCCGCCGTCCCCGGGTTGGGACTCCACGTTGAACACGGGGGTCCCCTCGGGGATGTTCCGGAGCTTCATGACGTTCCCGGGCTCCACGTTCTCGCTCAGGAGCTCGATGGCGTCACCCACAGCCACGCCCTCGGGGGCGATGATGTGGTGCTCCGAGCCGTCCTGCAGCCGGACGAGCGCCAGAGGCGCGGTGCGTCCGGGGTCGTGGAGCAGGTCCAGCACGTCGCCCGTCTGCTGGGCGCGTACCCGGGGGTGTCGCACCCCGGCTTTCCCTGCCTTGTACCGGTGGTTCGGGGTGGCGTAGATGCCTCCTCGACCGCGGCGTTGGGGGATGATCCTTTTACCCATGATGTGTCACCTCAGAAGATCCCGATGCGCATGCCCACGTCCTCGGCGTCGACGCCCTCGGGGAACGTGACGATGGCGTGCTTCTGCCCATCCATCTTGACGTGGGTGTTCACCTTCGCGACCTCGACCTGGAAGAGCTCCTGGACGGCCCACTTGATGTCCTTCTTCGTGGACCCCATGTCCACGATGAACTCCAGCTTGTTGAGGTCGTCCATGAGCCCCATCGTCTTCTCCGTCACGTACGGGTGGAGGATGATCTTGGAGGGTTCCTTCATCGGGATGCCTCCAGTTCGTTGAGGGCGCTCTTGGTGAAGACCGTGAGGCGCCCCGCGTCCCCGCCGGGGGCGAGGCGCTCGACGTTCAGTTGCTCGGGCGTGGTCACGTCCACGCCCAGAAGGTTGCTTGCCGCCCGACCCACACGGTCGGGTTGCGTCGTGACCAGCAGGATGGAGGAGGGGGTGCGGTACTTGCGTCCGCGCATCGTGCCTTTGCCGGCTCGGATGTTCCGTCCCTCCCGGGCTCGCTTCAGGTCGTCGCCGAGGCCCAGGGTCTCGAGGATGCTCTTGAGCTCCTGCGTCCTCACGACCTCCTCCACGTCGTCGTCCACGACCACGGGGAGGGAGATGTCGTCCTCGAAGCGGTGACCCCGCTCGCGTACGCGCTCGGGGTCGGCCGTGGCGGCCAGCGCCGAGCGGAAGGCGAGGTCCTTCTCCTTCTTGTTGATCTTCTCGCTCCAGTCCTTCTCCGCCTTCGGCGGGTGGGCGCGTCGACCGCCGACGCTCCCGGGCATGAAGGCGGCGCGGCGTCCCTGCGTGAGGCGGGGGACGCGGCTCACACCGCGGCCGGGGCCCCAGGACTCCACAGCGTGCTTCTTGCCTGCCATGGGGTCGGCGCCGTAGGGTTGGCGTCGGTTCGCCTGGGAGACCGAGATGGCCTTGCGGATGACGTCGGGCCGGAAGGGGGTGGTGAACTCGTCCCAGAGGTCCACCTCGCCGGCGTCGTTGCCTTCCTTGTCGTAGATGTTGGCCTTCATCAGGTTCACCGTCCCTGCTTGCTCGCGGTGCTCACGTAGGCGATCTCGGGCTCCTCCACCTGCACGTCCTTGTTGTAGCGGAGGGCGTGGCGGAAGCGCACCAGGCGCTTGGTGGGGCCGGGGATGCTCCCGTGGAGGAGGATGTAGGGGTTCCGCACGAGACCGTAGTTCACGAAGCCACCCTCGGGGTTGATCTCGTCGCCGTCCTCCCCCACCTTGAGCACACGCTTGTTGTACTCGGTGCGGTTGTGGAAGCCCACCTGGCCGCCCAGGGGGACCTGGGGGCGGATGAACCGGGGTTGGAAGGGACCGAGGTTCCCGGCGTCGCGCCGGTTCTTGCTGTTCTTGTGCTGCTGGAGCTTGACGCCCCAGCGCTTCACGGGGCCCTGGAAGCCCTTGCCCTTCGTGACGCTGGCCACGTCGAGCATCTGGCCGGGCTCGGTGAAGTCGGTGATGTTCACGCGCTCACCCAGCAGGCCCTTGGCGAACTCCACGCGGGCGGGCACGTCGCCCCCGCCCACGCGGCTCTCCACGAGGTTCGGCACCTTCTGGGGGATGCCGGAGACCTCGGCGGGCTGGGTGTACGTGAGGAGCCGGACGTCGTCCACGCGGTCCAAGTCCACATCGTCCACGGCGTTGGGGTTGGGGTTCTTGGGGACCGGGAGGCGCTTGCGCAGCGTCTCGTCCACGTTGGGTGTCCAGGCCTCGGTGAGGGTCCGGAGACCGTAGGGGGTGTCCTCGTAGAACCGTACCGCGCCCACGCGCATGGGGGGAACCTCCATCACGGTGACGGGCTCCTGCACCTCCTGGTTGGAGGTGGTGCTGGTGGGTCGGTAGTCCACGAGGAGGACGTGGGTCATGCCGGCCTTGTACCCTGCGAACCCCTGGAGCACAGGCTCGTCCGACGTGTCGTCGGGCCAGGAATCGAAGCGCGGCACCGGCGAGGGCGCGCGCTTCCGAGGGGAGTACCCCTTGGATCCACGTTTCGGATGGCTCTTGTCGGGCATGTTGATCTCTCCGCCCCGCAGTCCAACCAGTCGCAGGGGAGGCTCTGGGACCCTTCAGAAGGGTCCGAGATGATGGCTGGCGGGTGATGGTCGCCACATGGACCGTGGCGTCCCGTCCGCCCGAACCGTGACGTTTCATCCGGCCCCAGAACCGGGGTGGTTGGGAGTCCGGACGCGGGGATGCTCAGGGCATTGCCCCTGACGTCTGGATCGGACTACGTTCGGGTGGTAGGGGGGGATACCACTTCCCCTATTTAACGCTTTGCCAGAAGATGGGTGGATCCGGCAGGTCCCCGGAACCTTCACGTCCGCCCAGAGCCCTTCGGGGCCCGGAGGCACCCGAGTGAGCACCCGTCGTATCCCCTTCCTCCTCTTGACGCTTTCCCTCGTCGTCACCGCCGTCCCCGCCGAGCCCGCTGCCTCCCCCACGGTCGAGGACCCGTGGGTGGACCTGGGGGACCCCGTGGAGACCCTGGACGTCCACCTCGCCGGTGTGAACCACCCCCCGGACACGCAGGAGGGGCTCGAGGCCCTCCAGGAGGCGGGGGTGCCCTCGCTCCGGGTGGACGCGTACCTCCGGGAGGTGCATCCAGACGCCCAGACGTGGAACTGGACCCGCCTGGATGCCCGCATCGAAGCCGCCCACGCCCTTGGCGCCGAACCTCTGCTCGTCCTCGCGTACATGCCCCCCTGGATGGCCTCATGCGAAGGTGAGGACCCCCGGGAACCCCGCCGGTGCCCCCCGGCGGACCTCCAGACGTGGCACGAGGTGGTGGAGCGCGTTGTGGACCACGCCGCGGAGCGGGGGGTGCGGGCCTTCGAGGTGTGGAACGAACCCGACAACCCCCTCTTCTTCCAGGGGACACCGCGGGACTACCTCGCCATGTACCGGGAGGCCACCCGGGCCGTGGAGGACGTGGAGGACGCCCGGGACCTGGACCTCGACGTGGGGGGTCCAGCCACCGTCGGCCCCGACCCGGCGTACATCCAGGGCCTCCTGGAGCTCGCGGTGGCCGAGGACCTCCCGCTGGACTTCGTCTCATGGCACTGGTACGCCAACAGCCCCTTCCTGGGACCCTTCGAGCACGACGGGCTCCCCGGGGGAGAGTTCACCCTCCTGGACCACGAGAGCCCCGCCATGGACCCCCGGCATTACCCGGTGCTCGCCCGCCAGGTGGAGACCTGGATCGCGACGGCTCGCGCCCAGGGCCTCGACGGGGATCCCGAGCAGTGGGTGACGGAGTGGAACATCAACGCGGGGGACGACCCCCGGCACCGGAACCACGAGGGTGCGGCCTTCCTCGCCGCCACCCTGGCGCAGCTCGAGGACGCGCCGGTGGAGCGGGCCTACTACTTCAACAGCCAGGGAGCCTCCTGGGGCCTCGTCTCGCCCGCGGGGGATCCCCGGCCCGCCACCACGAGCCTCGGGTGGGTGACGGCCATGCCCGGGGACCGCGTCGCGAGCAGCTCCGGGAACCTCGCCACCCACCTGCACGTGCTCGCGGCGGCCAACGGCACCGCCGGGGACGTGGTCCTCGCGAACCTCCACGGGTCCGAGCCCCGGGACCTCGTCTTCGACCTCGTGGTGGAGGATGCCCCTGGCCTCCTCGCGCGGGTGGACCAGGTGACGGAGCCTGGCACGAACGCGAGCGTGGAGGTCGTGGATTCGCAGGACGGTTGGAACGTGCTCGAGGTCCATCTGCCGGCGCAGAGCACGCTACGCCTAAGGTTCGGGTGATGGAGGAACGGGAGGGAGGACGAGCGTGCGAGATGGGGTGGAGGCGTGGCTGCGCCTCGGCTTCAGCTCCTTCACGCCACGGTCGCGTCCGTCCGGAGACGGGACGAGAAGACGGCCGCGACCGCGCCGAAAGTTCAGCTGAGACCTTCGGCTACGCCTCGGCCTCAGCTTCCTTCTCTTCCCTCAGGTCGTCGAAGTACTCGGAGAGAGCCATGCGGACGGTGTCGCTGATGTTCGTCCCCTGCACGACCTTCACCGTGTGGAGCTTGATGTGGTAGTCGAGGGGGATCTTCACCTTGATCTCCTTCTCGCCCTCCACGTCCTTCTGGTCCTTGCCACGTTCCCCGTGCTCGTCGATCATCATGCGGATCAGCCTTCCCACAGGGTGCCGACGGGGCCCCTGCCGTTCATGGAAGCGGGAGGGGTATAAAGGAAGCTTTCGATTCGTGACAACGGCCAACAAGCTTTGGTGCGCAACAGGAACGTTGAAATAGCAAGAGTCGTTGGGCGCGTCCCCAGCCCCCTCTCCTCGGGAGGCCCGCCGCAGGGCCCGGGGGCCTCTGGGACGCTTGCCCGCGGGGGCGCTGTTCCCCCCGCACACAGAGCGAAGGTGTTTATACCGGCCCCGGTCAAGGGTGGTACGCGCAGGGAAGAAAACTTGTTCAAGCCTCCCCCTCCCCTTTTCTCTCCCTGCGCACCCCTCTCCTCTTAGCGGGGGCGTTACGAACCCACCGTCGATACGCCCTCAGAAAGCCCCCTCCCAGCTTACGTGGTCCGTGAGCTCGGGGTCGTGGACGAGCCCGGCGCCCGGAGGACCTCCTTGTCGATAAGGGTCACCCTGTGGGAGCTCGTGTACACCCCAGCGCATGCCCCTCTCCGGCTTCGCCTCGCGCCACCCCGGGGTGATGCCGCAGCACCCCGTGCTCGACCTACCCTCGCCACACGTACACGGTGACGCGGAAGTTCACGTGGCCCGCGTCCCCAGCATCTACGAGGCCGGTGGTGGAGCTGCTCTCCACCTCGGCGCCGCCGGGGATGGTGGCGCCGTACTCCAGGAACAGCTCGCCGAAGCGGAGTTGAAGGAGAGCGTTCTCCAGGAGGTTCAGCCGCTCGACCTCGTCGAGGTCCGCGGCCTTGTAGCTCGTGAGGATGATGTTCCCGTCGAAGGTGGGGGTGGGCAGGCTCACGCTGAGCACGGACCGGAGGTTCCCCGCCCCGTCATCCCGCAGGATCACGCGGGTGAAGGCGTCCCCCGCCTCCACACCGTACGTGTTCTCGTCCGGGGTCCACCCGCGGTGCTGGAGGGTGTGGGGTTCGTGGAGGAGCGGGTGGCTCAGGTCGCTCCTGTCGTCGAGGAGGGGGCCGTTGGCGGGGTTCGAGGTGCCACCGAGGAAGGGGTCGAGCCACGTGTCGTTGAGGTCGTCGCTCCCGGTGGAGAGCAGGTGCCCCCCGGCCGTGATCCACGCTTGGATCGGTGAGGTGATGGATGGATCGTTCGCCTGGAAGACGCTGTGGTCCACGTCGGCACCCACCATCACGGCGTCCACGGTTCGGTCGGCGGGGTCCATGTCCACGTCGTTGCTGTAGATCTCCTCGTGGGCTCCGTCGCGCTGCCCTTCCACGGTGAGGTCCCCCACGAACCACCCGCGGGCGTCGGAGCTGGAGGGGAGGGTCGCGCCATCCCACAGGAGGGAGAGCTCCACGCGCTCGCCCGCCCACTGCGTCATGTTGACCGTCCAGGAGTCGTCGGCGAAGGTGTTCTTCGACCCGGACTGATGCACGGCGCCGCTGAGGCTCACCCACGTGGAGTTCCCCTCCTCCCGCACCATGACGTGGGCGTAGTCGCCACCCACGACGCTGTCGTGGCCCTTGATCCAGTGGGTCATGTTCACCCACACCTCGTCGTTGGCGTCGTACCCGCCGAGGTCCAGCGTCGTCACGTGGAGACGGTCCTCGGTGGGTTTCTCGGTGCGCCACTGGCTTCCGCCCCAGTACCCGGCCGCCAGGACGTGGCTCTGGTCCGCGGGGAAGTTCGACCCGTCGGTGTGGCTCGAGAGGTTCACGATGTGCCAGCGCTGGAGGTTCACCCCGGTGGAGGTGTCGTCCTCGTTCCACCCGAAGCCCGCCAGGCGCGGGAGCAGGTGCGCGGCCACCTGGTACTCGGTGTCCCGCACCTCGTCACCCGGGGAGGTGCCGTTGAGGGCGGTGGCGCTGCTGTCCCGGAAGGTGAGCTGGAGCTCCTCCAGCGCCTGGGTCTCGGTGTTGGAGCTCGTGGAGGGGTTGCCGAGGGTCGTGGTGCCGCCCACGTACATGACGTGGTAGCTCTCCAGGACGTTGGTACGACCGTCCTCGAGGGAGAAGCGGGGGGTGGTGCGGATGTGGAGGTCGTACCCCTGCTCGATGCCCAGGGCCTCCCGGGCGTCGTCGTAGGCTACCTGGGTGGAGCGGTTCTGGAGGCGCCGCACCTTGTCGATGTCCACGATGCTCGTTGAGCCGTCCTTGATCATGCCCAGTCGGGTGGGGTCCGCGGTGGTGCTGCCCCAGTCCGCGGGGCTGCCCGGCGAGGTGATGAGGAGGTTGAGGACGTTGTCGGCTTTGGCGGCGAGGTCCACGTTCGTGTCGTCCGCGCCCTGTTCGGCGACGCCGGCCATGTACATGGTGGCCACGGCGAAGATGAGGGCGAAGACCGCCACGGCCGCGAGGAAGCTCACCACGGTGCCGGCGGCATCCTCCCCAGGGTGGAGCAACCGCTGGGGATGACCCCCTGGAGGTTCGCGCACCATGGGTCTCGCCGCAACCATCTAGTTGGTCCCTTATAAAAAGGTCAGGGTGTCGGCCTACCGCCAGCGGGTCATCGCCAGACGTAGAACGTGACCTCGAAGTTCACGTACCCGAGATCCAGGTCCGTGGCGTCCACGAGGCCTCGGGTGGTGGCGCTTCCCACGTCGGCACCCGCCGGGACGGTGCCCCCGTAGTCCAGGTAGAGCTCACGGTACCGCAGGTACATGTACGCGTTCTCGTAGAGCTGCTGCCGTTCGTCGTCCTCGATGGTGTGGGGTGTCCAACTGGTGAAGAGCGTGTCCCCGTCGAAGGCCCGGTTGGGGTTGCTCACGGCGAGGATGGGGAGCTCGGAACCGGCGCCGTCGCTCCGGAGGAGGACCCGCGTGAAGGTGTCGGTCTCGGTGACGCCGTAGGTGTCGTCGCTCGCGCTCCAGGACCGGTGGGGCAGGCCGTGGGGTTCCAGGAGCACCGGGTGGCTGAGGTCCGAAGCGTCCTCGAGGAGGGGGCCGTTGGCGGGGTTGGGGGCGCCCGTGACTAAGGGCTCCACCCAGGTGGCGTTGAGGCCCGTGCCACCTGCGGCCATGATGTCCCCGCCGGCCTCCACCCAGGCGCGGAGCGTGCTGTGCACGTCCATGTCGGTCTCGGGCGCCAGGGTGGACTGGTCCACGTCGGTGCCCACGTAGAGCGCGTCGTACCCGCTGGACCCAGGCGCCAGGTCCATGGGGTTGTCGTAGAGGGTGACGTGCTCCCCGTCGCGGACACCCTCCACGGTGATGCCCCCGAGGAACCACCCCATGCCGCGGCGGTCCGGCTCGAGGAGCCCGTCGTCGTCGCTCACCCACGTGAACGCGAGGTGGATGTCGCTGCCCGCGTGGTTCGCCAGGTCCGAGCGGCGCTCGATCTGGAAGCGATCATGGTCGCCGTCCGCCGAGTTGTTCGCACCGCCGTCGTAGCTCACGGGGCTTGCGGGGTTCAGGGCGCTCCAGGAGGGGGCGTCCACGTCCTTCACCTGGACGCGGCCGTAGTCGTGGTCGGTGTTGTTCTTGGTGCCGTCAGCGTAGTGCGTGAAGTTCAACCAGAGCTCGTCGTCCCCGTCGAAGCCCGTGAGGTCCAGGTGCGCCACGACGAGGCGGTCGCTGCTCGCCTTCTCGTACGTCATGTAGCACTTCTGGTCACCGCTGCACACGGAGTTCCCGTTCCAGTCGGGGTTCTCCCGGCTCGTGGAGAGGACGTACCTCTGGTCCGCGTCCCACGTGATCCCAGTGTGGTTCGAGAGGTCCACCACACGCCAGTTCGTGGCCTCGCCGCCCACGAGATCGTCCACGGCGCTGGTGTCGTCCTCGTTCCACAGGGCCCCCGCGAGGCGCGGCCCCAGGTGGAGCTCGAACCATGAGGTGTCGTCCCGGTACTTGTCCCCGGGATCATCGAGGCTCACGGGCTGGTCCGCGGGGGTGTCGTTGTAGGATACGGGGGTCTCCGCCAGGGTGTCGGACTCCTCGTCGTGGACCCACCCGCCGGCGATGAGGTCGGTGTCGTACTGTCCCACGTAGGCGACGCGGTACCCGTCCAGGGCCTCGTCCACGTCGTCGATGCGCGGTCGTGTGCGGAGATGGACCTCGTTGGGGTCGGCGCCGAAGCAGGCGCGGGCGTCACCGTAGCTTACCTGGTCCGTGCCCTCGTGGAACCGCTGTAGCTTCCCCAGGTCCACGGTGGATGTGGTGCCCTCCTTCATGAGACCGCACCGGTCGGGGGACCCGCCGTCGTCGTCCCAGTCCGCGGGGGTTCCCGGACCTCCCATGGCCAGCGTCAGGACGTCGTCCGCCACGCTGTCCAGGTCCGTGGCGGAGCTGGAGCGGGCGTTCTCGGCGAAGCCCGCCAGGTACACGGTGACGAGGCTGAAGGCCATGATGAAGAGGCCCACGGCCACCATGAAGGATACGACGGTGCCGCCGGCTTCGTCGTTCCGGTGGCTCGGCTGGGAGGCACCTCGGAGGCTCGTGGAGCCGGAGGATCGTGTGGAGGGTGGACCGTCTGAGGTGGCGCTGTTCAACGTCGTCAACCCACAGGTACCCGACACCCTGTTGGGTCGCGCCAGCCATATAAAGCGTAGTGGGGTCCTGCTGGGGTGGGTTCGCCCATGGTCCCCCAGGTGAACTTCGTACCTGCCCTCCGATGGAGGGCGTCCGGGTGGGGGCACGAGGCTCACCTCCACATGTAGACGACGACGCGGACCTCCACCTGGGCGCTGGGCAGGCTCGGGTGGGGCACCACGGCCACGCGGCTGGCGCTCCCCACGTCAGCACCCTCGGGGATCGTGGGCCCGAAGTCCATGAAGACCATGTTGTAGGAGTGGACGGCGAGGTTGTGGAGGAACTTCAGGGGCTCGTCGTCGTCGCCCACGCTCGTGAGCTCGCTGGGGATGTAGCTCGTGAGGACCACGCTGCCGTTGCCGAAGACGCCGGGCTTGCTCACGGCGAGGGTGTCCTCGGTCTGCTGGCCGTCGCCGTCCTTGGCGATGACGTGGGTGTAGTACTCCTCGTCCTTGAGCTTCCACGCGATCCCGTGGTCCTCGTAGAGGGAGTAGCTCAGGCTCTCCGGGGTCTGGAGGATGGGGTGGGTGGGGTCGGGGGTGCTGATGCCGCCGTTGGCGGTGCTAGTACCTGAACCGTAGAGGGGCTGGAGCCACTGCGTGTTCTGCTGGCTCGTGCCCAGGACCACCAGGTGGCCGCCGTCGTGCACCCAGTCCCGGATGGCGTACTTCGTGTTGGCGTCGGTCATGACGCTGTGCTCCACGTTGCTACCCACCACCAGGAGGTCGTAGGAGTCGAGGTTCTCCACCATGCGCTCCACGCTGGACTGGCTGTCCACGTAGACGTCGCCTTCGGGGTTGGCGTCGGTGTTCGTGCTGTTGTCGAAGCCCGCCAGGAGATCCTCCAGGAGCCCCGCCTCGTACTGCGCATCACCGGTGAGGGTCTTCGTTTGAGCGAAGAGCTCGCTGTCGCTCACGTACGCCTGGTCCACGGCCTTCCGGTCGTGGGAGGGCGTCATGAGGGTGACCGTGTAGTTCCCGGTGGCGGAGCAGTTCCCGGCGGGGCACGTCCACTCGTAGGGCTCGTTGTGTGGGAGCGTCACCGTGGTGTTCTCCACCTCGGTGCCGGAGGGGTCCTCCACGCTCAGCACCGCGTCGGGCACGTCCTTGCTCTTCTCGCGGGAACCGTCGGAGAGCCTGTGGTCGAGGTAGAGGGTGAGGTTGTCCCCGCCGACGAAGTGGTTGCTCGCGGGGTCAGCCATGAGGGTGTGGTCGGGCTCCCCGCCGTCCAGGGCGGTGAGGTCCACGGGGTCGAAGACGTCCTCCTGGAGCTCAGACCCGTAGGGCCCGATGAGGCGGGCGGTGAGGTTGTGGTCGGTGTCCCAGCTCCCACCCTCGTAAAGGCGGAAGCGGATCGTGTCGTTCTCACCAGGCCAGAGGCGCTTGGTGAACTGGTCGTCCACCACGAGGTTGTCGCCATCAGCCTCGTCGAGGATGAAGCTCACCTTGAAGATGGCCGTGTCGGTGCTGTGGGTGTTCGTGATGGTGGCCTCGAGGGTCACGTGGTCCGTGCCGTTGGCCCACGCGTACGTCGCGGTGCCGGAGCCGTTGACGCCGCTCTCGCCGTGACCAAGGTAGGCGGGCTCGATGCCCTTGTCCTGCACCCAGTTGCTGTCGTCGACGCTGAGGAACACGGGGTACGTGCGGAGGTGCAGGTCGTAGGAGTTGTTGATGTCCAGCGCCTCCAGGACCTCGGGGTAGTCCGCGACGCCGTTGTCGTGGCTGGCGGTGATGTTGCTGTCCCGGAGGTTCTGCACCTTGTCGTAGTCCAGCACCACCGGGCGGTCCACCAACGCGAGGCCGAATCGCTCCAGGTTCTCGGCGTCCTCGTGCCACGCGGGGTTACCGGAGGTGGTGGCGCCGGGTCGGGTGAGGATCAGGTCGAGGACCTGCCGGGCCTGGGCATCCAGATCGGGTCCAGGGTCGGTGGCCTGGTCGGAGCTGTCGTTGGTGATCTGGATCACCGCACCCATGGTGATGAGGAAGACACCGGCGGCCACGACGAAGCCGATGAGGAGGGAGTTGGCCCGGTCGTCGGACCCCAGGCTGGAGCGTGACCTCGATTGGGCCGGCCCCGCCGTAGGGGTCCGATGACTGCGGTGGTCGTCCATACGTTGTCACCCTGTGTCCCTAACCGGTCCGAGAACGGGACCGGTGTCGTTCGCATCCCCATGCGCTGCGGCTCACGCCGCTTGCTCCCATGGACCGGGTGCAGTAGAAAAAGCTTCCGACGCATCCACCCCGGAGGGGCGTACATGTCAAGAGAGCCCTTAGTTCCAGTCGTCGTACCAGGCGGTGAGGCTCAGCTGGTACACCGGGTCCGGTGGCACGCTGCCCCCCTCGAGGCCCACCTCGAAGGCGTTGACGAGGCGGGCCACCTGCTCGAGGGACCCGCCGGCCCCATCGTCGAGGGGGTAGTGGATCTCCGCGACGACCACGTGGGCTCCGTAGAGGGTGTTGCGGGGTACGTCCAGGTCCACGGACCCCGCGGTGGGTTGCCCCGTCCAGGATGCCGTCTCCGACCAGTTCGTGGGCGTGCCGAGCCCCTGCACCGGCTCGAGCACCTGGACCGTGACGGAGCCCGAGCCGCCGGCGGGGATGTCCTCGGACACCTCGGACTCGACCTCGGAGAGGTTCCACGTGATGGTGACGGTGTCGCCGGGGTCCGCGGTGGCGACGGAGACGTTGAGGCTGGAGGCGTTGAGGCCCCGGCGGGCCTCCGTGTAGGTGTCCGCCACAGCGGCGTTCCCGGAGACCTCGTAGCTGTGGACGCCCACGAGCTTCGAGGTGCGGTAGGTCCAGTTGGACCGGGCGTGGAGCGTGCCGGAGACGGGGTACCCGTCGCCACCGCCCCCGTCGTGGGGGATGGAGCTGTTGCTCACGAGGTCCGGAGCGGGACCGGGCTCGTCCAGGTCGGCCACGTGGTCGTTGGTGAAGTTCACGGATGCGGTGGTGCTCCCCGGGTCCACGATGTTGGACCGGTGGACGGGAACCCCTGTGAGGTTCATGGGGGTCCCGGCACCGTTGCTGTAGACCTTGAAGTCCGGCACGAGCACGGTGTAGGACCAACCGGGGGCCAGCGACCTGGACGAGCTCACCGTCTCCCCGGGCGGGTCCTGGGGGGCGTAGAGCACGCGGTTGTCCAGGCCGTTGCTCAACTGGAGCTGGAAGGAGGAGCCGGGTGGCAGGAGCTTCCCCACGCGGAAGGCGATGTCGTCGGGGTCGCCGTGGAGGGCCTCCGCCACCGCCTCGTTGAGGTAGCTGTTGCGGAACCTGGCGTTGGTGGTGGAGCGTTCGTCCAGGACCGTGAGGACGTCGCCAGCTAGGACCCCGAGGCGGGCCCGGGTCTCGCCGGTCTCGGTTGTGGGGGAGTCGAAGGTTAGGACGAAGACGACGCTACCCAGCACGATGAGGGCCACCACGAGGACCTCCAGGACCACCATGTTCCCGGCGTCATCTCCGATGGGTTCCATGCGGTGTCACGCTCCGTGCATCCGCGCGTTCATCCCCAGTCCTCGTACCAGACCACGAGCTCCACGTTGTAGAGGGGGCTGGGAGGGATCTCGCCGCCGGGCGGGGTGGCAACGAAGTAATCGTACAACCTCGCGCTCTGCGTGATCCCGCTGGCGCCCTCCCACACGACCTGGGTCTCCACCACGTAGGGGCCGAAGGGCAGATGCCTGCTGACGTTGTACGTGAAGCTGTACTCCCCCTTAAGGTCGGGGTACGCGGTCCACATGACTTGCGCAGGGTCCTCATCGGCGTGGTGGGCCCGCACCTCGCTGCTTCCGGCCTTCCACGTGTCATCCTGGGCGGCGGTGCCGAGGACCGCCTCCGGCAGGGCGTCGCCGTCGAGGTGCGCGCTGATGACGTCGTTGATGGGGACGGCGGTGGAGGTGCTCCACAGCTCCGTGAGGTCCTCGCCGTCCAGGGCCGTGAGGTTGTACGTGCCGGAGTCGGGGTCGCCGGTGACGACGAGGACGTCCTTGACTGTGTCGAGGGTGCGGTTCACGAGCTGGATGGTCTCCAGGGCGGTCACGCGTCCGGGGAGCTTCGCGCTGGTGGCCTCCGGGGCACCCGTGGACCCGTTGTAGAGGTAGACGCGGCGGTCCTCACCTGTGGCGATGAGCTTATCGCTGGTGGCCCACTGGTCGCCGGTGCCCACCAGCACCTCGTTGTCCCCGTCCCCCTCGAGGTCCTCCACCGTCACGGCGTTGACGGACCCCTCCAGGATGTGGGTCCAGAAGCTATCGAAGAGGGGGAGCCCGATGCGGCCCGCGTCTGTGTCCCACCGGGCGGTGGTGACGGTGGTGTCGATCTGGCTGGGGTCGTCGAGGGTGAGGTTGAGCCACGTGGTCTCCCAGGTGGGGTTCGCCACGGTGGCGTCGTCGGTGTAGTTGTACTTGATGCTGAGGTTGAAGAGCCACGCCGTCCAGAAGTGGGACTCGCTGGCGCTCACGCTGAAGTTCGCGCGGAAGCAGAGCTCGTCCTTCGTGGTGTCGGGGAACTCCACCGTCACGGGCTGCTCCCCGTTGATGAGGTCCAGGGTCCCGTTCACGGTGTCGGCCTCGTAGTCGGCGCTCTGGAAGCTGGTGCACCCGTCGTTGGACACGTCGAGCTCCACGTCGGTGTTCGTCCCGAGATGGAGCTCTGGGTAGACGGTGAGGTTCTTGATGCCGGCGTCCTCCCCGATGTCGGTGAGGGACGTGGACTGGGCGGTGCCCTCCCGCACGTAGGAGGTGAAGAACCCCATGAGGCGGGTGGCGGTGGTGCCGGTGGAGCCTCCGCTGATCCACCCCGTCTTCTCCTTGGGCACCTCCACGGTGTAGTAGTCGATGCCGTCGGCCTCGTCCTCGGCCATGGGCACGTCCACGAGGGTCCATTCGTCGCCTCCGTCGAAGGTGCGGATGGCGGTGCTGGCGTTGCCCACGGCCCACCCCTGATCGGTGTCGTCGGGTTGGAAGGTGATATCCTGGAGGTTGCGGTTCGTGGGGGAATCCACCGCCACCCAGGTGGTGGCACCGTCCGTGGTCTTGAAGATCACGCCGTCGTCACCCACGGCGAACCCGTGGGAGCTGTTGAACATGTGGATGGCACGGAGGTCGTCGTCCCGGAGGGTGCCGGAGACGTTGAGGCCCTCCCACGTCCACGTCTCGAGGTCCGTGGTGGTCCACACGCCCCCGTCCTCCCCCACGGCGACGCCGTCGGTGCCGCTGTAGAGGTGCACGTCGGTGACGGGGCGCCCGGTGGCGTTGGGGAGGGTCGCCTCGTGCCACTGGAAGATGGAGTCCAGCCACCCGTTGTAGGCGATGAAGCCGTCGGGGCAGGTGAGGGCGGAGTCGAGGTCCGTGGGGTCCACGCTGATGCTCCGGCAGTCGTCCCCGTAGAGCACCCCCTGGGACATGGTGTCGCCAGCCCACTGGATGTCCCGCCAGGCCACGTCCGTGGCCAGCGTGAGCTCGTTGCCGTCCTCGTCGTCGACCGTGTAGTTCAACTCGGCGAAGTTCTCACCGCCGTCGGTGGTGAGTGAGAGGGTGTCGCCGGTGATGCCCCACACGATGTATCCGGTCTCCTTGTCCACGTAGTCGAGGCCCCGTGCGTACTCGAAGTTCGCGGCGGGCGACCCCACGGGGCCCCCGTAGTAGTAGACGCGGGTGGCCCAGGCGTCCTCGGTCCACATGAGCATGCCGTCCTGGCTCAGGGTCACCATCCAGTACTCGCCCTGGGTCTCGGTGTCCACGATGGTGTTGCCTGTGGCGATCTGCCAGAGGGAGTAGTCGCCGTTGCCCTGGGTGCCGTTGAGGGTGCTGAGGTACCCGTTGGTGCGGCCGCCCACGAGGTCGGTGACGCCGTCGCCATCGAGGTCGCCCTCGTCCATGACGTCGTAGGCGGCGCCCAGGTACTGGTACTCCACGTTCTCGTCCTCGTCGTACCCCTCGAGGCCCGCGCTGGCGGTGCTCACGTGGACGCTCTTGAGGGACTCCGCAAGGGTCCCGGGTTCCAGTTCGTCACCCTCTTCGGTCATGGTGTTGTCGGACTGGTCCAGGTCCTTCTTGTCGACACCGGGATCCACGGTGGTGCCCGTGCTCCGGAGGAGGAGAGGCTCCTCGTCGAAGCCCATGGTGGACCCGTGCCAGAGGCGGGCGGGCACGTCCTGCCCGGCGAGGCTGAAGAGCTCCGTGCCGCTGGAGGCGTTGTACACGTAGGCGCGACCGCTGCTCAACCCCACCGCCAGGTCCTCCTTCCCATCGCCGGAGAAGTCCTCGATCTCCACGACGCTGACGACGTTGGACGAGTAGTCCTTGCTCCAGAGCACGTTGAGGCTCCCATCCATCACCAGGAGGTCGTCGCCGCTGGTGCGGTCCTCGAAGCCCACGGCGAAGCGGGTGGTGCCGCTGAGGTCGTGCTTCTGGAAGATGGTGAGGGTGTCGCCCACGTAGTTCTTCTGCTCGCCGGTGAGCTTCACGCCGCTCCGGCCGTCGAGGCCGTGGATGCGGGACTCGTCGGTGGCCACGAGGACGTCGGGGACCCCGTCGCCGCTCACGTCGTGGGTGGCCATGGAGACGACGTTCCCCTTGTCCTCGATGTCCTGCTCCGTGTGGTCCACGGTGTGGAAGGGGACGCGCTCCCCCATGCTCCAGGGGCCGTAGATGTGGGTCTTGATGGTGGGGTCGAAGCCCTTGTCCGCAAGGATGAGGAGGAGGCTCGCCACGTTCGTCTCCACGTCCACGTCGCCGCCCACGGGCGCCACGCCGGGGGTGGTGTGCAACCGCCCCAGGGCGAGGGCGTCCTTGAAGAGCGTGAGGCCCGCGGTGCCGTAGACGGCGTCGCCCTCCACGGGGATGGTGTTGTAGCTCGTGCGGGAGCGCAGGTCGTGGTCCTGGGCGCCGTCGTTGGGGAACCCGCCGTACGTGATGGTGTCCGGCGGGACCTTCCAGTGGTAGAACCCCTGGGCGATGGGGTCCCGGAGGGTGGTGGTGTGGTCGTTGTCGTAGCTTGCGGGGGGCCGGAAGGGGGTGTTGCTGGCGCCGGGGACGCCGTTGCCGGTGCTCTCCACCTCGAAGGTGAGGTTCAGGATGTCGTGCTCGTGGAGGGTGCAGGTGCCGTCGGCCGTCCACTTGAGGGCGCTGGCGTTCACGCGGATCCAGGACCCGGTGCAGGTGCTCTCGGAGAGCTCGGTGACGGGGCCGAAGATGGCGTTGGCTTCGGGTTGCGTCACCGTGATCTCCTCCACGGTGAGGTTGGAGAAGGCCTCCACCGAGGGGGGGTTGGCGAAGGCGAGGCTCCAGGTGCCGGTGCCGGAATCACCCAGGAACCGGGGAGCGGAGACCACGGCCTCGGGTACCTCGCCCTTGTACGTGGAGCCGGCGGAGTCCAACTGCACGAGGAGCCGGCCCGTGCCACCGGCGGGGGAGCCGAGCTCCGCGCGGAACGTGTAGTAGTCGTAGTCGTCGCCGTGGTGGTTGGCGGTGATGGTGAGGTTCCGGGTGCCGTTCTGGAGGGCGTCCTTGAGCTCCACCACGAGGGTGTCGGTGCGGGTGTGGTCGGTGGAGTTGTGGAGCACCCGCCAGTCGGTGTCGTTGGTGGCGGTAGCGTTCCAACCCCGGGGCACGGTGATGGTGAGGTCCGTGCCGGCGGCCACGGAGCGGTTGGCGGTCTCCTCGAGGCGCACGTGGAGCGTCTCCGTGCTGGGGGAGCCGGAGTCGTCGTGGACGATGGCCCCGGTGGGGTCCCACGCGCTGTCCCGGAAGGTGACGGAGACGTGGGGGATGGGGTCGGGGTCGTGGGTGGCGTTGCTCTGGACGACGGCCAGGCTGGATCCCACCTCGAAGGCGGACTCCCCGATCTCGTTGACGTTGCGCTCGCCGGTGACCACCACGTCCACGTCCACGCCGCCCTCGCGCACGGGCATGCCCTTCACGACAGGGAGGCCGTAGACGGTCATCTTGGCGGTGGAGCCGGTGGCTTCGTTGGGGTAGACCCCCACGTCGGTGCCGAGGAACGTGTAGGTCCAGCGCGGTTCGAGGGGACGGGAGATGCTGATGGTCTGGCCCTCGGGGTCCCGGCTCTCGTAGACGGGCATGAGCCCGTACCCGTTGTTGAGGTAGACGTTGTAGATGGTGCCGGGTGGGAGGGTGGCGTTGAGCTGGTTCGTGAGGTTCCCGGGGCGTCCCTTGAGGGCCTCCGCCAGGGCCTTGCTCATGGTGTTGTTCCCGTAGGCGGGGTCGTTGAGGGGGATGTCGTAGAGGGTGCCCAGGCTCGTGGTGGCGCTGCGCTCCAGGTCGGCCCTCACGGGGTCGTCGGGGCTCGTGGGGAGGCTGAAGGTAAGCACGAAGCTCATGGCGGTGAGGAGGAGGATCGCGACGAATGCCGCTTCCAGCACGTGGAGGTTCCCCGCGTCATCCATGGCCCGGTCCCCTGGGACGGTTCCCTTCCTGTGATGGGGGGTACTTATGGGTTTCCTATGCGGGCCATGGGAGGACGAACATGTACGACTCAGGTGTTGAGCGCGTAGACGATGGTCTCGTCCATGCGGGTGGCCTGGTCCGCCAGGTAGATGTACACCACGATGCCCTTGATGTGCCCCGAGCTGTCCGAGGGCTCCTTGTACCAGATGATGCCGTCATCCTGACCATCGTAGTCCTCCCCGGTGAAGTCCCGGATGCCGTCGAAGCTCCACATGTCGTACTCCGTACCCGCCCCGTTGAGGAGGTCGGACTCGTTGAGCTCCACGGGTTGCCCGGGTTCACCCTTGGCGATGAGGGCGTCGTAGCCCTTCGCGTTCTCCACGCGGACGATGTTGTCCACCATGTCGGAGAAGGTGGTGTTGAGGCTGGAGTTCGTGGTATCCTCCACCACGAGGTCCGCCAGCGTCGAGTTGATCTTCGAGCGCACGAAGTCGAACTCGTTCACGATGGGGGAGGACTGCTCCTGGGCCACGTCGCTGCGGATGCTCGAGAGCTCGTTGAGGGTCAGGGTGGTGGCGAGGAACGCCAACGCCAGGATGATACCCGCCAGGAGGAGGAGCTGGCCCCCATCGCCGGCCTCTCGGCCTCCCAGCACGTTCGGCCTCGAAGCCGGCGGCCCTCCGGGCTCGACCGAACCTGCCTCTCGGCCTCCCAGCACGTTCGGCCTCGAAGCCGGCGGCCCTCCGGGCTCGA
>CAZDGP010000005.1:7436-18677 GCA_964505085.1 uncultured Thermoplasmatales archaeon | reverse complement strand
AGCCGGCGGCCCTCCGGGCTCGACCGAACCTGCCCCTCGGCCTCCCAGCACGTTCAGGCCCCCAGGAAGAACCGGAAGATGACGTACGCGATGCTGATCATGAGGAAGGCGTGCTTGAGGCCCTCCACGGGCTTGCCACCGCTCATGACGCCCGCCACGAGGCCGCCGCCGAAGCCCTGGATGATGGCCGCGTGGAAGAAGAGCGTGCGGAACGCCTGCTCGTCCACGGGGGCGAAGACGAGGCCACCCACGCTGCGCGCACCCTGCTCGTAGGCTTCGGTGACGGCCTTGCTGATCTCGGGGATGAACTGGGCGTTGAGGATGCCGATGACGCCGATGAAGACCAGGAACGCCACGTAGATGATCATGACGTAGATGCTCATGCTGTCCCGGCGCTCCTTGAGGATCTGCTGGATCTCCCGGGAGTCGTCGGCGGCGGCGGTGAGCACGTCCACCACGTTGCCGCCGGCGTTGCTCGCCTCCACGATGAGGTTCGTGGTGCGGCCGATGAGAGGCGTGTCCACGCGCTCGCTGAAGCGTGCCAGGGCGTCGGTGAAGCTCACACCCCACTCGAGCTGGGCCGCCATCTTGCGGATCTCGTACGTGAGCTCACCGTACGTGCCCTTGCTGGCGGTGATGATGGCCTCCGTGAGGGTCATGCCCGCGCGCTTCGACTCCGCGAGGTCCCGCAGGAACTCCGGGAACCGCTCGTCCATGGCGCGGATGCGCTTCAGCTCCCTGCTGTGGAAGTACCCGTAGGGACCCAACCCCAGGAGGAGGGCGAAGACGAAGAAGTCCGTGCTGAACTTCTTGGGGATGACGATGCCGGCGAGGCTCGTGATGATGCCGGCCTGGACGAGGACCCCCATGGCGAAGAGGACCACAGCCGTGCTGATGCTGAGGCCCAGGACGAGGTAGCGGTTGACCTCCTGCTTCGTGAGGCGCCGCGTGAAGGGGTCCTCCTCCTCTTCAGCGGCGGGGGTCTCGAGGTTCGCCCGCTGGACGTGGCGGTAGAGGGCCAGGCCAAGCACCGCGATGACGACGAGCGCCCAGGTGGCGCCCACGCCCACCCTCACGCCCTCGGTCCTGGGCGTGGGGATGACGCCCACGAACATGAGCGCGATGGCGCCCACGCCCAAGAGCACCAGGAAGAGGCTCGCGAGGTAGGCGGCGATCATGGAGCGCTGGATGCGCTCCTCCACCTCGATCTCCCGGTCCACCTCCTCCACGCGGTCCTCGTACCACTCCTGGAGCCGCTGCACGAGGCTCGGGAGCAGGAGGCGGTTCTTCACGTAGAGCACGGCCAGGGCGTTGGTGAAGAGGAGGAGCACGGTCCCGTTCTCGAAGCCGATGAGGGTCCCCTGCGCCACCTCGCTGGCGAGGAAGAGGCTGAAGAGCGTCCCCACCACCACGGTGGCGCTCAGGTACCCCCCCAGGGCCTGCCGGAGCTCCGTGAACTCGTCCTCGGTGGGGATGCGGGTGCGGATGGCTGCGCTCACCACGCCCACGAGCCCCGTGACGAGGAGGATGGCGGGGAACTGGCTCGCGAGGAGGTTCACGTAGCCCATGGCCACGGCGGCCGCCACCACGACGATGACGAGGACCGCGAGCATGACGTGGAGGATGCTGCTCGAGAGGAGGAAGACGCGTCGCTGGCGTCGGCGGGCCTCGTAGTCCTCCAGCCCCTCCTCGAGCTCGGCCACCACGCGGGTGAAACCGACGCCGAAGGGCGTGGCGAGGAGCAGGAGGTTCGCGAGGCCCGCGAGGGCCAGGGCCGCTCCGGACATGCCGAGGCTGTAGTGGAGGACCGCGGCCCCCGCCAGGGCGAGGACGGCCGATCCCCCGAAGGTGGCCACGAGGGTCTCGGGGGTGCGGCCGCCGTGGAAGCGCTCCTCCTCCTGCAGCCACGTGTTCGTCTCCCGGAGCCTGGGGTACCGGGCCCAGGTGCGGACGAAGAGGTAGAGGGTGAAGAGGGCGAAGGTGAGGACGAAGCCGCTGCGGTTCGGTTGGACGTCGAGGAGGCCCGAGGCGAAGAGGAGGCCGCTGTTCACCACCAGGGACGCCACGACCATGAGGACCGTGAGACCCATCTGGACGAGCCCCAGCGTGCGGTCCCGGGGCGAGAGGAGCCTGGGGCTCGGCACGAAGTCCCGGACGAGCACCGCCGTGGACAGGAGCACCAGGAGCGCCCCCACGACGGCGTTGTAGTACCGGACGAAGAGCACCGCAGCCTCCCCCAGGAACAGGAAGTACCCGAGGGCGGTGAGGACGCTCACCACCTGCACGAGCACCAGGAGCACGAGGATGGCCAGGAGGACGTTGCTCGTGACGTGGTCGTAGAGCTCCCGGCGGAACCGCGTGCTGTCTTCCTCGTCCTCGAAGGAGTACGGGATGCGGGCGTTGCCCTGAGCGTAGGCGGCGCCCATGACGGCGATGACGCCGACGCTCAGCAGGTACACGGCGGTGGGACCGGGGAAGAGGAACCCCACGGCGATGCCCGCGAGGCCCAGGAGGCCAGCCACCGCCGTGAGGCCGATGGAGGCGAAGCGGTATCGTTCGGTGGCGTCCATGGTATCACACCTCCGGCGTCATGGCCTGCAGCCCGAAGGCGAAGCCGATGTTCACGATGGGAAGGAGCAGGTAGATGATGAGGTAGAGCTGGCTGGGGCCCTCGCCGCCGAGCATGCCCATGATGGCCATCATGACGATGAGGAAGAGGGGGCCGGCCACGGCGGCGGTGACGTAGGTCTCGGCCATGAGACCCATCATCTCCACGAACTGCTTCTGGTCCTGCCGGTTCTCCCACATGTAGCGCTCGGCCTTGTTCTGGAAGTACTTCTTGAGGTCGCCGCCGCTGGTGACGGTGGTGATGCTGCCCTGGAGGAAGTCCGACCACTTGGTGCTGGGGGTGCGGTCGATGGCGCGCTTCAGGGCGGTGACGCTGTCCTTGCCGAAGTACGCGATGTCCCGGTAGATGGCCTCGGCCTCGCGGCTGCACTCGCCGTAGACCTCCCCCTGCTCGGCCAGGGCCTTGAAGATCTCGTCCACGTTCACGCCGGCGCTGGCCATGGCGGCCACGTAGTTGAGGGCGTAGGGGATGCGGAGGTCGATGTCCTTGGCCCGGCTCTTGGCCCGGGAGCCCGGGGTGGACTGTAGCACCACGAAGGTGATGGCTCCCAGCATGGGAGGGACGCCCACGAGGAGCGGGTACGCGATGAAGGGAAGGACGATGCCGAACACGGGGAGGATGAAGAGGGCGAGACCCGAGAGGAGCAGGAGCCCGCCCGTGATGAGGATGGAGGTGAGGGCGGCCGTGGCCAGGTAGGCCTCGGCCCGGATGCCTAAACGGGCCTCCTTGATGTCCTGCTTGATCTTGTTCGTGTCCATCCGCCGCCGCACGATGCGGCCCAGGAGCTTGTACGAGATGCGTTGGAACTCCGTGAGCGTCATGCCGGCCCCCCGCCATCGTCCGGTGGCCCGTTGGGGCCGTCATGCCCCACGTCGTGCTCCGCAGGGGGCTCGTGGGGTTCGAGGCCGGCGAGGGCCACCTTGATGCGTTCCGCAAGCTCGGGCGTCACACCGTCGAGCTCCGCGATCTCCTCCACGTCGGCCTCCTCGAGAGCTGCCAGCGTCCCGTAGCCGGCCTCCTCCAGCGCCCGGGCTTGCTCCGGGTCGATGCGGAGGGCCCGGGTGAGGGCGGGCAGGGCGCCCGGGGCTGGGGTGCCGTCGTCGGGCTCCGCCGGGTCCGTCGGGGCCTCCTCGTCCGCACCCGATCCCGCGTCGGCCACCGCAGGTTGGGGCGGGCCCCCGGGGACGCCGTCGGTGGCGTCGTGGACGGGGTCGGGACCGTGGTCGCCCTCGTCGTCCCCAAAGGGGGACGGGGGTTCCTCGGGCTCCGCCTCCCCGCCGAAGGGCGGTTCATCGTCGAGGCCCCAGTCGTCATCCTCGTCCCAGGGGTCGTCGTCGAGGTCCCAGGGGTCACCGGCGTCCTCCTCCCCGTCGGTGATGGTGGTGTGAGCGTCGGGATCGGCCGCCAGGTCCGCCCGGGCGCGCTCCAGGAGCGTGTCCGGGTCCTTGTAGTACATCGTGATGACGCGGCCCACCTCGTAAAGGTCCTCCAGGTCCTGCTGGAGCATCCACCGGATGATCTCCTTCCGCTGCTCCATCTCGGTGTCCATCTCGGCCTCGCTCATGTTGAGCTCCATCTGGATGCGCTCGAGGACGTAGCTCACGCCGCTGTACTCGAACTCGTCCGTGCTGGGGTCCCACTCGAACACGTCGTTCGTGAGGATCTCCCGCGTGTGGGGGTCGAGGCCCACCACCTCCACGAGCTGCTTGGTGCGCCGCACCCGCTTCTCGCCGATGCGGGTCTGGATCTGGATGCTGATGATGTCCAGCGCCTCCAGGAGGGACCGGGGCACGCTGATGGGGTCCGACTCGAGACGGTGGATGACGCTGCTGGGGCTGTCCGCGTGCATGGTGCCGTAGGCGGTGTGGCCCGTGGCCATGGCCTGGAACAGCGCGTACGCCTCCTCGCCACGCACCTCACCGACGAGGATGTACTCGGGGCGCTGCCGCAACGCGGCCTTCAGGAGCGTGAACATGTCGATCTCGCCGGTCTGGTGGCCGCTGGCGTCCCGGGGCCCGAAGCCGCTGCGGGTCTTCCCCGGGATCCAGTTCAGGTGCGGGAGGTTCACCTCGCGCGTGTCCTCGATGCTCACGATCTTCATCTGGGGCGGGATGAAGAGGAGGATGGCGTTGAGGCTCGTGGTCTTCCCTGACGCGGTGCCGCCCGCGTAGATGGCGCTGGCACCGTGCTGCACCGCCAGCCACCAGTACGCGAGCATCTCCACGTTCATGGTACCGTACCGGATGAGGTCCGGCGGCGTGAAGGGGTCCTCCTTGAACTTCCGGATGGTGAAGGTGCTGCCCTTGCTCGTGACCTCGTCCCCGAGGGTGGCGTTGAGCCGCGAGCCGTCGGGGAGCGTGGCGTCCAAGAGCGGGTCGGCGATGCTGATGTGCTTGCCGGAGCGCTGCGCGAGACGGATGACGAAGCTGTCGAGCTCGTCGTGGCTGTCCCACATCACGGTGGACTTGAGGGACTCGTACGTCCGGTGGTACAGGAAGACGGGGATGTTGGGGCCGTCGCAGCTCACGTCCTCGATGGCGTCGTCGCTCATGATGGCGTTGAGCTTCGCGTACCCGAGGAAGTCCCGGAGGATGAAGTAGAGGAGCTTCTCCTTGCTCCGGCTGCTCAGCGTGATGCTGTAATCGTAGATGATCTGGTCCACCTGCCCCTCCAGCATCTCCTGGGCCTCCTGCTCCGTCATGCTGGAGAGCCCCACCTCGATGATGTCCACGAGGGTGTCCTCGATGAAGGAGAGGACGTTCGCCTCGCGTTCGCTGAGGTCCGGCTCGATGACCTCGTACCAGTACTCGTGCTCCTCCTGGTCGTAGAGGATCCGCACGAAGGCGAAGGGCTCCTGGACGGGGTACCGCTCCACCTCCTCGATGGCGGCGTCGGCGGGCGGCGCGATCTCAACGAAGGGCCGCTCGCCTGCCTCTTCCTCCTCCACCTCCAGGCCACCCTCGCCCACGGGCTCCTCGTCCTCCCCCTCCTCCTCGTCGCGGGGGCCCCGGATCCGCTCGAGGATGGTGGCCGCGGAGGCCCGTCGCCTGAGGAGAGGGTCCTGCTCCTCCTCGGGTTCCTCCTCTTCCTCCTCCACCACGAGGACGTCCGTGGCGTCGGCGTCGGCCTCGGAGGGGCCGTGGAGTTCGGGGTCCTCGGCAACAGCTTCGGTCTCCGCTGGGTCATCGACCTCATGGTCCTCCGGGATGGCATCTGCCGCTACCGGATCCTCGAGATCGGTGTCCGCGGGGTCCTCGTCTATGGCGTCGCCGTCCGCCGGGTCGTGGACGTCAGGGGGGTCCGCTTCGGCGTCGGCCCCGCCTGGTGCCGCCGCCTCCAGCGTCCCGTCAGCCACCAGCTCGTCCTCGCCAGGTTCCTCCGCGTCGAGGGAGAAGCGCACGAGGAGGTTCTCCAGCTCGTTGGATCCCCCGGGGCGGCGACCCACCGTCACCTGGACCTCGTCGAGGTCGGGGGCGTCCACATCCAGCGCCTCCAGCACGTGCTCGCGGAGGTCCTCCGGGAGGTTGTCCCAGAGGTTCTGGGGGTCCTGGATGAAGGTGCGGGCGGGGAGGTCGAAGCCCTCGTCCTGGAGGGCTTCTTCGAAGGCCGTGAACTCGACGGTGCGGTGCATGTTGAACGTCCTCAACCCTGGGTGATCGTGATCTCTTGCGTTCCTCCGGAGTTCGTGTACTCGACGCGGAGGAGTCGGTCGCTGGAGAAGACCTTCCCGGAGACGCCGAGGCCCGAGATGGCCTCGGTGCGGAAGGTGGTGCTGTTGGTGCGAACCTGCTCGTTCGTGGCGTTCACGTACACCGTGCTCGGGTGGGCTTGCACGTAGTACGTGTGCGTCCCCAAGACGTCGGGGAGGCGCATGGTGGCGTGGAAGGTGGCGTTGGGCATCTCCTCCGCCACGAGGCTCGCCTGGAGGATGCGGCTCGCCACGCGGTTGGCCACACCCTGCATCTCCACGCCGGCGCTCAGCTTGTCGCTGCGCTCCTGCGTGATGGTGAAGGCCTGGAGGGACGCGGTGAGGATCACCGCGCTCAGGGCGAACATGAGGATGTACCCGATGACCTCGCTCACCGCGGCATCGTCACCACACCGGGGCCCTCGCGTCGCTGGAGCCCGGGGCGCGGGTTCCTTGGAGGGTCGGCTGCTCCGGTCCATGTGGGTTCACCCTTGCACGGTGACGATGTGGTACATGAGCTTGAGGTCGAAGTTGTCCGCGGGCTCGTAGCTGAGGTAGGTGTTGCTGTCCCCGTCGGTGAGCCGTACGAACTCCTGGTCGTTGGCGGTGTCCGTGAGGTGGTCGTACCAGGGGTCCTGGACCTCGCCGTCCACCCACACCTTGAGCGCTCCCACGTCCTCCGCGCTCACGAGGGTGCTGGTGCTGTAGAGGCTGAGGAGCATGTTGAAGCTCGAGGCGGTGGTGCCCGCGACCGCCGTGTCACCGTCCAGCTGCACGAGCCGCCCGAAGAACCGCGTCTCGCCGTTGGTGGTGCGGGGAGGTCCGAAGGGAGGTTGGTTCCCCACGGTCATGTCCGAGGGGCGGCCCTGGATGAGGGCGCCGTTGGAGTGGTACGCCTCCCGCTGGCTCGTGCCGAGGGTCATGGCGTAGTGCACGCGGCCCACGTCCACGACGAAGACCTCGGAGAGGTCCGACCCGTCGTCCTCGTCCTCCACGATGATGTGGAGGGTGACGTCGTCGGGGTCCAGGGCGGTGCCGTTCACGTGCCAGAGGCAGAGGTCCTTCTCTTGGTCGGTGCCCAGGTCCCACTCGGTGCTCCCCATGGGGGTGGGGTCGGTGCAGTCCCCGGACGCGTCCACGGTGCTGACGTTGAGCGGGGTGCGGACGCCGCCGTCGAGGGTCCAGGCCCGGACCATCACGTGGTCCAGGAAGCCCTCGGTCTCGTTGTTCGTGAGGGTGAACTCGTTCTCGTCCCGCTCGAAGAGCCCGGTGGCGGTGAAGTTCACGCGGGGTTCCACGTCCGTCACCACCACCCAGCGCTCCGTCTGGCCCACCACCTGGATGCTCCCCTGCTCGAAGCTGGGTTTCCACTGCTTCGCCGTCTGCCCGGGGGTGCCGCGGGTGAGCTCGTCCACGGTGCTGTCCAGGTCCTCGAACTGGTTCACGACGGCGCGGAACTCCACGCTCGCCTGGAGGTTCGAGATGGCTGGGAGGCCCCAGTAGAGCACGGTGGCGATACCTACCACGCTGATGCCCAGGACCAGGATCATGCCCACCACGGGGGATACCGCGGCGTCGCGACGCCGGGACCCTCCGGTGGCGTGGGGTCCCCGGGTGCCCTGGTCGAGGCAGCGTCTGCTTCGGGGGTCCCGGGGGCGGTATCGTGGTTGTGTGGGATGCTCCATCTGCTCCATCTTCCCGCTCCGTGGAGGATGCGGCCTGGGGCCAGCGGCCCGGAATCTGTCCCCGCCGGTACTTGAACGCTTTGCTTTCGGTAGCTGTGCGTAACGGGCGCAGGCCACCTGCGGCTTGGCTTTGTTCGATGTGGAGGGACCTGTTCGACCCGGCCTCTAGAAGACGCGCTTCGTGGACTCCAGCCACAGGCCCTTGTCCGTCTGCTTGAAGAGGAGGATGCGCACGGGGTCGGGGACACCGAGCATCTTCCGCACCACCAGGTAGCTGTAGAGCCCGAACCCCTTCTTCTCGACACCCATCTCCAGGACGCCGTCCACCAGGTGCTTCAACCGGGCCTCGACCTGGGGATCGTGCATCCCGTTCACGAGGGTGAAGAGGGCTGTGCCCCCGGTCTCCCGCGTGAGGTAGACGACGTTCCGCACGAAGTCCATGACGGCTCCCTCCTTGCCCTCCTCCGCCACCGAGGAGAGGGTCTCCATGACGAGGCGGTGGGGTCGATCCCCAGGGACGCCATGGAGCTCGTTCAGCACCTCGGGGAGGATACCGCGGCGGTCCACGGGGGTGACGTTGGTGTCACCGCTGACCTTGCGGCCGAACTGGGACGTGTACCCGTCGAAGATGCGCAGGGCGTCCTCCTTGGGGTTGCCGCCGGTGACGAACTGCTGGACGTCCTGCCGGAGCTCGTCGGTGGGCCGGTCGAACTGGTAGTAGAGCACGTGCTCCTGGTTGTTCATCCCGCCACCCGCGAACTGCTCGGCGAAGGCGCCGATGGCGTTGCCGGGTTCGCTCAGGAGCAACAGGGTTGAGCCACGGGGGATACCGCCCCCTAGTTGTGCGTCCAACCCGGAGATCCCTGTCGTCGTGAGCGCCATCGTTACGTAACTCTCCCCGCGCGCGAGCTACATCGCCCCGTCACAGTTTAAAAACCTTCGCAACGAGGCCGTGGTGCGTTGGTCCGAAGGCTTCATCCCCATCCACCGCCATGGCGGCGCCCATGGTGGAGGTCCGCAGCGCCGTCGCGCTCCTCGTCCCCGCCGCCGTGGGCCTCCTCGCGGGGTTCGCAAGCGGCCTCTTCGGCATCGGCGGCGGCGTCGTCATGGTGCCGGCGCTCCTCTACGGCGTCCCCGGCACGACGTTCCACACGGCGAAGACCGCGAGCCTCTTCGTCATCGCCGTGGCCACGGCGCTGGGCATCCACCGCCACCACGAGCACGGGAACGTGGACTGGCGCCGCGGCGCCCTCCTGGGCCTCGGGGTGCTCGGTGCAGCGGCGGCCACGGTGCTGGTGGAGCAGGTGGACGCCAACGTCCTCACCGCTACCTTCGGCGTGCTCCTGGTGCTCGCGGGTGCCCGCCTCGTCCACCCGCTGGACCCCGAACCCCGGTTCGTCGGTGAGCGTAGCCGGGACCTCTTCACGTTGGCCCTGGGCCTCACGGCGGGCATCGTCAGCGGCTTCATGGGGGTCGGCGGCGGGATCATCATGGTGCCGGGCCTTGCGCTCGCGGGGGTTCCCATGCACACGGCCGTGGCCACGAGCCTCGTGGGCGTCTTCCTCAACGCCCTCGCCGCCACGGGCACCGCGGTGGCGGTGGACCCGGCCCGGTACGGTCCCGTGCTCCTGCGCGTGGGCGTGCCCACGGCCCTGGGGGCGCTCCTGGGCATCCGCTTCGGCGCCGACACCGCGAACCGCCTCCCCGCGCGGCGCCTGCGCCGGGGCTTCGGCGCCTTCATGGTCCTCGTGGGCGTGTACATGGCCGTGGACGCTCTGCTCCTCTGATCCTCCCGGGGTGGAACCGTGGGGGTTATCCGCGTGGCCGTGGTTCACCGACACCGGAGGTTCCCGTGACCAACCACCTGTCGGCCTTCGGCGCCTGGGACGTGGTGGGGCTTGCGGCCTTCGCCCTGGCGAGCCTCGGGTACCACGTCGCGTACATGCTGTACACGCGCCGCCAACCCCTCCGCACCACCCGGGGGAAGCTCCACCTTTACAAGCGCACGTGGGTGAAGCGCGTCCTCGACGAGGGCGACCAGATGCTCGCGGTGCAGAGCTTCCGCAACCTCCTCACGGCCACGAGCTTCCTCGCAAGCAGCAGCCTCCTCGTCCTCGCCGTCACCCTGAACCTCCTCATCAACCCCCCCTCCCCCCTCGGGCACCTGCCGGACCCGGCGTTGCTCCCCACGAAGCTCGTGCTCATGGTCGCGGTGCTGAGCTTCAGCTTCTTCAGCTTCCTCCTTGCCATCCGGTACCTCAACCACGTGACGGTGCTCATCGGCGCCGACCCGGACCTCCTGGACCACGCGGAGGACGTGGACCACGTCACGTACCTCACGAACCTCCTGAACCGCGCGGGCACGCGGTACACCTACGGTCAGCGGGGCTTCTACCTGCTGCTGCCCCTCGTGGCGTGGATCCTCTGGCCCCCGGGCCTCCTCATCGGGAGCCTGGCGCTCCTCCTCTTCCTCGCCATCGTGCTGGACCTCCAGCGGTGGCGGCCTCCCAAGGCCCTGCGCAAGCAGGTGGAGGAGGTCGTGTAGTGGGCCTGCCGGGGTGGTTGCGCACCGGCGTGGAGGTGCGGGTGGTGGGGCTCCCTCTGGTGCTCGCCCTCCCGTTCCTCACCTACCGGAGCCTGCAGGCCGCGATCAAGGGTCGGAACCTCCCCAACGGCCTCGAGCTCTTCCTCCTGGCTCTGCTCCTCCTCACCACCGTGGTCGCGCTCCTCTTCCTCGTGGAGCTCCTTGACGCGGCGGGTCTCATCCGGTGGCGCGCGGGGCTCGCGGGGCGCCTGGGCCTCGCCGTGATCCTGTACCTCATCATCGGGGTCGGGCTGAGGCTCACGTGGGACGGGGAAGGGCTCGCAGCCGTCGTCACGGCCCCCTTCGAGTTGATGGTGTGGCCCAAGGTGATGGCGTGGAAGGTTGCATGCCCCTCACGGTGGTGGGCGTGCTTCGCGTCCTGACGGACCGTGGGCCTTCAAGAGGGATGGCCACGTTGTTCCCGCCGCCCATGGGCGCGTAGCCTAGACTGGACAAGGCGCCGGCCTTCTAAGCCGGCGATCCCGGGTTCGAATCCCGGCGCGTCCGTCGCTTCCCTCCGGTCAGCGCCGGCCACGCCAGGGCCCTACGGGCTCCCGGCGCGTCCGCCCATCCGCGGGCAGTTACCCCGAACCTCCCCACGACCTATAGGCACCTATAGGTAGCTGTTCGATGGCTTCGGGAACTCTTCAAGACC
>CAZDGP010000005.1:0-7336 GCA_964505085.1 uncultured Thermoplasmatales archaeon | reverse complement strand
GACCTATAGGCACCTATAGGTAGCTGTTCGATGGCTTCGGGAACTCTTCAAGACCCCCCGCCGCCACCCAGGGGTTGCATGAGGCGGCCGCGATGCCGACGGACGGGGCTCCCCCTCCTTCTTCTCGCGGCGACCCTGATCGCCACCTACCCCGTGCAAGCCTCCGAAGCCTCCATGGGGGAGCCCCGTCTCCTCGTGCACCCCACCCACGTCCCCAGCGACGGCACCCCGTTCAGCGTGCGCGTCACCCTCCAGGGCGAACCGGACGCGGCCCACGAGGTGAAGCTCTGGCTGGGGTCCAGGCACCGGCAGGCGAGCCAGACGTGGACCGGAGCCTCGTGGCTGCGCGCCGACCGGTACGCGGTGGAGGCGACCCCGGACCACGATGGCACGTGGACCGGATGGGTCCACGGGCGGGTGAACCCCGAGAGCGCCGGCTACCCCGACCTCGTGGAGAGCCGGGACCGGGCGCTCCTCTCCCTGCGCGTGCGGGGACCCGACGGGGACGCCATGGGAACCACGCACCGCACCGTGAACCTCCTCCACGAGGGGAACGCCACCGCCCTCACCATCCAGGCGCCGGCCAACGCCTCCCACGGCGCGGTGCGGGACCCGGACGGAGGATGGTTGGCTGTGGCTCCCGCGGAACCCGACGGCCTCCCCGACGGGGACCCCCCGATCCCAGGTTGGGTGCAGCTCCCGGTGCCCCCGGGTTGGAACGCGCCCGTCGTACCCCTCACGCAGAGCGGGAGCAACCTGGACCCCGTGGCCCCCCCACCCCCGCCCACCCTCCGCATCGCCTCCATCATGCCCCGAGGCTACGCTCCGGACGAGCCCCTGGAGAGCGTGACGATGACGAACCCCACGAACCGCACGGTGGACCTCGAGGGCGTCTGCCTTGCGGCCCAGGGGCGCGCCTGCTTCCTGGCGGGCACCCTGGCCCCGGGGGGGCGCCTCACGGTGGCCCGGGATGCCTCCGCCTGGAGGAACGCCACGGGGACGCCGGCCCGGGACCTCGCCTCCCTCTGGATGGGGCCCGACGGCTTCACCCTTCCCGACGAGGCGGGGAGCGTGGAGCTGCGGCACCTCACCCGGCCCATGGACCGCCTGGACCTCGCCGGACCTCCGGTGCGCCCGGGGGAGGTGCGGCAGGCCGGTTGGAGCGCCGGGGACCCGCGTCACCGCGTGGGCCAGACCCGGTGGGCTCCCCTGGGGCTCGATGTGTCGGGCACCGCCTGGCCCGCCCTGGCGCCCAGGGGGAGCTACGCCCTCATGCGGGAGGTCATCCAGGGCGCCGAGGGGAGCATCCGGGGGAGCGTCTACATGCTCACCAGCCCCAGCATCGCCCGGGACCTCGCCGACGCTCTCGACCGGGGCGTGGACATGCACCTGCTCGTGGACGGGAGCCCCGTGGGTGGCCTGCCCGACGAGGAGCGTACCATCCTCCAGGGCCTCGTGGACCGGGGCGCCGAGGTGCATACGCTCCGGAGCACCGAGACCTTCCGCCGACGCTACGACGCCCTCCACGCCAAGACCCTCGTGGTGGACGGGGGGACCGTCGTCGTGGGATCGGAGAACTGGGCCCGAAGCAGCCACCCGCCCGGTGGCGGGCGGGGGAACCGCGGGTGGGTGCTGGCGGTGCACAACGCCACCCTCGCCCAGGCCGTGGGGGACCTGCTCCGGGCCGACGCCAACGCCACCCGCCCGGACGTGCATCCCGTCCCCGGTGACCCCAGCGACCCCTTCCCTCCCCGGCCCCTCACCCGACCCCCCGCACCGCCGGAGGACATCGAGCTCAGCAACGCGTCCGTGGCGTTGGTGGTCTCCCCCGACAACGCCCTGATGCAGGTCCGGGACCTCCTTCGGGCAGCGGAACGCACCGTCCGTTTGGAGCTCCTCTCCCTGGACCCCTCGTGGGGGGAGGGATGGGGGCCCCTCGTCACGGACCTCGTGGACGCCGCGCACCGGGGCGTCCACGTGCGGGTCCTCCTGGATGGCACGTACACGGACCCGGCCACGGGCGCCCCCCGGAACGCACCGGCGCGGGACCTCCTGAACCAGGTCGCCGATGACCGGGAGCTCCCGCTGGAGGCTCGCATCCTGCAGGGGGATCGGTTCCTCAAGGTGCACAGCAAGGGCCTCGTGGTGGACGGGGAGCAGGTGCTCGTGGGGAGCATGAACTGGGGGCCTTCGGGGTTCCTCGGGAACCGGGAGGTGGGCCTCGTGGTGGAGGACCCCCGCGTCGCCGGCATCTACCAGCGAGGCTTCGACGCGCTCTGGTGGGGTGAGGACGAGACCCCCTGGCGTCCCCCGCGGTCGCCGGTGCCCTTCCTAGGCGTCGCGACGGTGATGGCTGTCCTCGCCCTGGCGGCGTGGCAGAGCACCCGCTGGGACCCTGGAGGGTGAGAAGGAAGGATGGCCGCCGGCCCCACGGTGAACAGGCCATCCGTGGGGGCGGGGTTGGGGGGGAACACGGGAAGCCCGATGAAAGGCCGGGGACCGGTCGACCAGACGCCCGCGAGGCGAGCGTCGACCCACCGCTTCCCCGGGAGGTACTTAACCGTTGTTGTGCGCATCTTGGTCATGGGGGCCGTGGGACGCGGCGGTACGCTTTTCATGGCGGAAGCGGATGCCCCAGCGGTCACCATGGCGGGGAAGGACCTCTTCAAGTACGCGCACGAGCACCGGGAGGAGATCGTGTGGATGAGCCAGAACACGAACCACCTCCCGACCCACCCAGCCATCCACGAGGCTATGGAGGGTGCCCTCAAGCGTCGGGAGTACACGTTCTACCCCTACAGCAAGGGGCTCTTCGACCTGCCCCAGCTCATCCTGCAGGACCTGGGCCTCTCCCCCGACACCCACCGCGCCCGCGTCACGGCGGGGGGCCTCGAGGGCCTCTACGAGATGACGCGCGTGCTCCTTGGCGAGGGTGACGAGGTGGTGGCGAGCGACCCGAGCTTCCTCCCCATCCACCAGCACATCCGCCTCTCGGGGGCGAAGCCCGTGGAGCTTCCCGTGTACCGGGAACCCTGGCGTCTCACGCTGGATCAGGTGAAGGAGGCCATCACGGACCGCACCGAGATGCTCCTCCTCATCGACCCGCTGAACCCCCTGGGCACCGAGTACCCCCGGGACGTGGTGCGGGGCTTCGCGGAGCTCGCGGAGGACCACGACCTGTGGCTCCTCCACGACGTCACGTACCGCGACTTCGCCGAGGACCCGGTGCTCGCCACGGAGTTCGCCCCGGAGCGCACCCTCGTGGCGTACAGCTTCAGCAAGAACGCGGGCTTCGCGGGGCTCCGCGTGGGCGCCGCCGTCGCCACCCACGACGTCATGGACCGCCTGGACCCCGCCCGCGTCAACGTCCTGGGCACCAACGTCCTCGCCCAGCACGCCGCCCGGGCGGCGTTGGAGACGAAGGACGCGTGGATCGACGACGTGGTGGGGACGGCCCTGGACAACCAGGCTCGCATCAAGACCATGGTGGACGACCTCCCGGGTGTGACCCTCCCGGTGTACCCGAGCCGCGCCAACATGTTCGTCCTCGACGTCTCCGAGCGCGGCGTGGACCCCGACCGCCTCATGGAGCGACTCCTCATGGAGCACCACGTCTTCGTGCGGGGCGGTCCCTACCTCTCCGACCGCTTCGGGTCGAACTTCGTCCGCGTGAGCTTCACGGTGGCGCCGGAGGGCGTGGACCGCTTCGTGGAGCACTTCCCCACGGTCCTGGACGACCTCTCCGCCAAGACGTGACCCTGCTGCCGCCCACCCCCACACCCCCCAGGACCGCGACACATACCAACCCGAAGGGTTCAATAACCTCCCCACGAACCTGGGGTCGAGGCGGGTCGATGAACGGGGCAGGGAAGCTCGTGGCATGGACCGCGCTCGTCCTCCTCCTCACGGTGCCGTCCGCCTGGAGCGCTGCCGTTCAAGGCCCCGGCCCCACCCACGCGTACGCTCTCCGACCCCCCATCGTGATCCAGGACGAGCTTGGGTTCCACGCGGGGAACGGCGTCGTGGCCGGCTCCGGCACCCCCGCGGAACCCTACGTTATCCAGGGCTGGGAGGTCCGGAACGCCCCCAACCGCGGCTCCGGCACCACCGCCGACGACACAGCCCGCGTCCCCGGATGCAGCATCACCATCGAGGGCACCTCCGCCCACGTCGTGGTCTCGGGGAACCGGGTGACCCACGCGGCAGCGTGGAACGCGCACACCCTCGCACCCCTGGACGGGGACGACCACCGGGGCATCTGCATCCGGGATGCCTCCAACGTCACCGTCAGCCACAACCACATCGAGTGGGTGCAAGGGGACGGCATGCTCCTCCAGGGAGCCCGCAACGTCACGGTGGAGGGGAACCGCCTCGAGCACACGTGGGAGTGGACCAAGCACCACGGCATCGTGCTCCTGGGCGGCACCGACATCACCCTGCGCAACAACTCCATCACGGGGTTCGCCTGGGGCCTCCTGGGTGTCTCCCCCGGCGTCCACGTGGCCGGGAACGTCCTCGACAAGACCTCCCGGGGCGGCGTGAAGGTCACCGCCGACGGACCCATCCTCCTGGAGGAGAACACCTTCCTGTGGCCTACCGTGGGCGTGCGCGCCGTGGGCACGGACGACCTGGAGCTTCGGGGGAACCTCCATCACGGGAACGACCCCGCGCTCCACGTGAAGGGCGATGCCCACGTGGTGGCCCGCAACAACACCCTGCTGGAGAACGACCCCGCCGTCCTTGCGGTGGACCCCCGAAGCGGCGACGCCATCGGCCCCACCGTGGACGTGCGGTGGAACTGGTGGGGCGCCCCCGAGGGCCCCGGAAGCGGGGACCTCGAGTCGAAAGGTGAGAACGTCACGATCCTGTGGGACCCGCCGCTCGCGGAGGAACCCAACCGACACGTGGGCGGCGAAGCCCCCGGAGCGGGTCCAACCTGCTTCCCGGCGGCGCTCTGCCACCCTGACGCGTGGAAGGGTCCGGGCCGGAGCTGACGCTGGAACCTGGGACCGTTACGTCATCCTTGCAGGAAGCTCACCCCGGCACGGGCACGCGGGCATCCACCCGTACCTCCACCCGTACCTCACCCAGGGACTCCGCCCGGAGCGCCCAAGGCCCCGCATCGGGGTCCGAGGTCTGGAACGCATCGTCGGTGGTGCTCCCGTAGCTTCGCTGGAAGACGACGCCGTCGGGGCCCTCCAGGGTCACCGTGACGTTCCCCGCCTGGGGCACCACCACCCCCACCTCCATCCGCAGGTCCGTGGTGTCCAGGGGCAGGTCGAAGCTCCGGGACCAGGACGACTGGGGCAGGCTCGGTGAGGTGGCATCGCCGACGCCGCTGGAGCCCGTGAGGGTCACCTGCTCCTCCCACCGGTGCGTCACCTCGGGGCCCACGGCGTCCCGGATGGGCTCGAGGCACCCCGCGGTGGCGACGGCGAGGACGACCAAAGCGAGGACGGTCCAGCGATGCAGGGTCAGGTGAGCACCACGGGGGGGTTAGGTGGGCGGGGTACGAAAAGGTTGCCCGAGGTACGCTGGGGACCTTCCGGCGGCGCCCCACGGGCGGTCACGGGGGTGGGTATGTGCAGATGCTGCGTCAGGATGATACATCGTAATAATACGCGCCACCACCTCGCCCCCCAACGCGGGGTCTCGGCGGCGCCGGTACCGGAGACACCTAGTCAGGAAGCGACGTCGTAGTAATATTCCCCGGCGCGGCGCTGCTCGCGGTCGAGGCGGGAGTCCGGCTTGTTCACGCGGGGGCGCTTCGTCTCCTTGTCCCGGCGGAAGGTGACGCCCACCTCCTCCAGGAACCGGTTCATGCCCTCCCGGAGCCCGTAGGGGCCGCCGGCGACGCCCCGGCGGCTCGGTTCCCCGGCGAAGACCATGAGGCTGTCGCTGATGAGGTCGATGAAGTACACGTCATGGTCCACCACGAGGGCCGAGCGGCCACGCTTCTCCATGACGCGGCGGATGGTGCGCGCCGTGATCATGCGCTGCTCCGCGTCGAGGTACGCGCTGGGCTCGTCCAGGAGGTAGAGGTCCGCGTCCTTCGCCAGGCACAGGGCCGTGGCCACGCGCTGGAGCTCCCCGCCGCTCAGGTCGCTCACCTGCTTCATCTCCAAGCGCTCCAACCCCATGGGGTTCACGACCTCCGCGTGGAAGAACCCGCTGTCGTAGTCGGCGCCCACCTCCCGGTAGAAGAGCTCCTGCACGGTGCCGTCGTAGTCGGTCTCGATGTACTGGGGCTTGTACGCCACCGTGACGTCCACGTCCACCTCGCCCTCCGTGGGCTCCTCCACGCCCGCCAGGAGCTTCACGAAGGTCGTCTTCCCGGTGGCGTTGGCGCCCACGACGCCCACCACCTCGCCCTCGTGGATGGTGCCGCCCTCCACCTCCAGGTCGAAGTTGTCGCCGTAGCTCTTCTCCAACCGGTCGAAGGAGACGAGGTCGTTCGTCTGCCAGGAGCGCCGCGGCGGATGAGCCGTGAACTCGATCTCCCGGTTGCGGAACCGCACGTTCTCCTCCTCCATGTACCCCTGAAGGTAGACGTTGATGGCGGTGCGCACCGGTCGGGGAAGCGCCACCACGCCGTAGCTCCCCTCGTTCCCGTAGAGGAGGTGCACGTCGTCGCAGATGTAGTCCAGGATAGCGAGGTCGTGCTCCACCACGAGGACGGCCTTGTCGTGGTCGTCGGCGAGGCGCCGGATGAGGCGCGCCACCTTCACGCGCTGGTGGATGTCGAGGTAGCTGCTGGGCTCGTCGATGAAGTAGACGTCCGCGTCCTTCACCAGGGTGGCGGCGATGGCGGTGCGCTGCAGTTCACCGCCCGAGAGCGTCGAGATATCCTGCTCCCACACGTGCTCGAGGTCGAGCTCGTGCTTGAGCTCCTCGGCGAGACCCGTCTCGTCCACGCCCTCCACGAGCTCCCGCACCACCCCGTCGATGACGTTGGGGAGCTTGTCCACGTACTGGGGCTTCATGGCGGTCTTCACCTCGCCCTTGCTCACGCGGTCGAGGAACTCCCCCATCTGGGTGCCGCTGTACGCGTCGAGGATCTGCTGCCAGTACGCCTCCTGCACGTCCTGGAGGCTCCCCTCGCCCTCGCCGCCGCCGTTGGGGCTCATCTCCCAGTTCCCGAGGTTGGGCACGAGCTGCCCGCTCAGGACCTTGATGGCGGTGGACTTCCCGATGCCGTTGGGTCCGAGCATGCCCACGACCTCCCCGCGCTTGGGCACGGGAAGGCGGAAGAGCCCGAAGGCGTTCTCGCCGTACCGGTGCACGAGGTCCTCGTCGAGCTCCTCCGGCAGGTTGATGATGTCGATGGCGTCGAAGG
>CAZDGP010000004.1:9240-50942 GCA_964505085.1 uncultured Thermoplasmatales archaeon | reverse complement strand
ATCAGGCGAACACCACCCTCCGGTGGCCGCAACCTTCAAATAGGAGGCGGCCCTTGAGGGGGTTGCGCCAGCACCCCTCCGAGGGGTCAGCGCACAGGGGCTTGGACCCGTCCCACGCCGGTTCGTTCCGGTGGAAGGACGGCCGACCGCCACCGATGTACCCGGGCCGCTTCACGGCTTCGGATGTGACATCGTGTGTCGCGGAAGATTCAAATACCCCAAGCACATACGTTGGATTGCGTTCCACCGCCCTTGTGGTGGTCCGTAGCCGTAAACCGCTTGGAGAGGGCGCTCGCCCGCTATGACAAGCGAGATCCAAGCTACGGAACAGAACGCAACCGAGTCCGCTTCGGCGGACCGCATATGAAGCTCAAGATGAGGACCTGAGAAACCCGTCTGAAGGGCCATCCGGCCTTCTAAGGCGTGACCTCTTGGGTCTGAGGTTCGAATACGATGCATTAGGCACACGTGCATGAATGAATGCACATCCCATAGATCATGTGTCCAGCACGGATACGTGGTCGGTGCAACTTGCTCCACGCGTCAATTCCGGTTGATCCTGCCGGAGGTGACCGCTATGGGAGTCCGATTAAGCCATGCGAGTCGAGAGGGTTCGGCCCTCGGCTGACTGCTCAGTAACACGCGGAGAACCTACCCTAAAGCGGAGGATAATCTCGGGAAACTGAGGCTAATACTCCATAGATCATGGAAGCTGGAATGCTCCATGATCCAAAGCTCCGGCGCTTTAGGATGGCTCTGCGGCCTATCAGGTAGTAGTGAGGGTAACGGCCTCACTAGCCGACGACGGGTATGGGCGTTGAGAGACGTTGCCCAGAGATGGAGTCTGAGACACGACTCCAGGCCCTACGGGGCGCAGCAGGCGCGAAAACTTCGCAATGCGGGAAATCCGCGACGAGGGGACTCCCAGTGCCAGCACAGAGTGTTGGCTGTTCCTAAGCCTAAAAAGCTTAGGCTAGAAAGGGTTGGGTAAGACAGGTGCCAGCCGCCGCGGTAACACCTGCAACCCTAGTGGTCACCGCTATTATTGGGCCTAAAGCGTCCGTAGCCGGCCTGGTAAATGCCTGGGTAAATCGACGGGCTCAACCTGTCGAACTCCGGGTAGACTGCCAGGCTTGGGACCGGGAGAGGCTAGAGGTACTCCAGGGGTAGAGGTGAAATTCCGTAATCCTTGGGGGACCACCGGTGGTGAAGACGTCTAGCTAGAACGGCTCCGACGGTGAGGGACGAAGCCCTGGGGCGCAAACCGGATTAGATACCCGGGTAGTCCAGGGTGTAAACGCTGTGGGCTTGGTGTCGGGGGTCCTGCGAGGGCACCCGGTGCCGCAGTGAAGATGTTAAGCCCACCGCCTGGGAAGTACGGCCGCAAGGCTGAAACTTAAAGGAATTGGCGGGGGAGCACCGCAACGGGAGGAGCGTGCGGTTTAATTGGATTCAACGCCGGAAAGCTCACCGGGAAAGACCGGCAGATGTAGGTCAGGCTGATGGCCTTGCCTGAAAGTCGAAGAGGTGGTGCATGGCCGTCGTCAGCTCGTACCGTAAGGCGTTCTGTTAAGTCAGATAACGAGCGAGACCCTTATCCACAATTGCCACCCAGATCTTCGGATCCGGAGCACATTGTGGAGACCGCTGGTGCTAAACCAGAGGAAGGATAGGGCAACGGTAGGTCAGTATGCCCCGAATTTCCCGGGCTACACGCGCGCTACAAAGGGCGGGACAATGGGTATCTACACCGAGAGGTGGAGGCAATCCCGAAACCCGTCCATAGTTTGGATCGAGGGCTGCAACTCGCCCTCGTGAAACTGGATTCCGTAGTAATCGCGCCTCAAAATGGCGCGGTGAATATGCCCCTGCTCCTTGCACACACCGCCCGTCAAACCATCCGAGTTGGGTCCGAGTGAGGGCATCCCTTCCTGGGGTGTTCGAACTTGGGTTCAGCGAGGAGGGTTAAGTCGTAACAAGGTATCCGTAGGGGAACCTGCGGATGGATCACCTCCTATACCAACGAACCTTGCGCCTGCTTCGCCTGTCCTTCGGGATAGGTAAGCATGCGTTGACCGTGGAGCAAGCACCAAGGACCACGTGCCGTGGAGTGCATCGTATCGAACCTTACTCATCGAGTGGGGGACACCGGGCCCGTAGATCAGTTGGAAGATCGCGACCTTTGCAAGGTCGAAGCCCGGGGTTCAAATCCCCGCGGGTCCATCGAGGAGCTCGCCTCGCGAGCTCCGAGATAGACCGTGCCGAGACGCAGCCCGTCTCCGGAGGCACGGTCGCATCGCGCAACTCCAGCGGAGTTGCGCGCTGCGTACCCAGGAGGACCCCCCACCCCAAGCTTCATAAGAAGGACGCCCATAGCGTCCTTCCCGCGCGGGAACAACCTTCACTGGTTGCCCCTCGCGTCCGTTCACGATTACAACGGAGCCACAACGGACATCGCACGTCCCTTGTGGCAAGGCGTAGAGCGTAAGTCGCCGAGACGTTCCCGCTCAGGAACGTCCGTGCGCGCAGCTCGATGATCGTCGTCGCATACGCAACCTGGACGAAAGCTGAGCATGGAACGTCCGACGGCTGTTACGCCGTCTGATGGATGGCTCGGCTCGGGAGCCGATGAAGGTCGTGCCAAGCTGCGATAAGCCAGGGGTAGGCGCACGGAGCCGAAGATCCCTGGATCACCTAATGGGACATCCTGACCGCTTCGGCGGTCACTCGCATCCGCGAGAGGATATCTGCCGGATTGAAGCATCTTAGTAGGCAGAAGAGAAGAAAGCAACCGCGATGCCGTGAGTAGAGGCGATCGAAAACGGTATTAGGGTAAACCGAACCCCCACGGGAGACCGTGGGGGGATGTGGAGTTGTGGGCCCCGGTACGTCCAACCCCCCAACCTGAAGTCCGCTGGAACGCGGCGCCGAAGAGGGTGAAAGCCCTGTAAGGGAAAGGGGGAACGACGATTCCGAGGATCCCAGAGTAGCGTGGGTTGGATATCCCGCGTGAACCGGTGGCACCATCACCGAACCCTGAACACACCCCGAGACCGATAGCGCAGTAGTAGCGTGAGCGAAAGCTGCAAAGCACCCTTGACGGGAAGTGAAAAGCCCCTGAAATCAGGCGGTTCCAGCCAGTGGTGGCACGAAAGCGACGAAACCTCTAGACAGGTGGAGCGGTGTCATCACGTGCTTTTCGAAAAAAGAGCCAGGGAGTTCTATCCAGTGGCGAGGTTAACCGGATCAACCGGGAAGCCGGAGCGAAAGCAACAAGCCCGCAGCGCGCAAGCGTCAGGGGCGAGGTGTGCTCGCCTGGAGTCACTGGAGGGAAACCCGAAGCCGGTCGATCTATACTTGGGCAGGCTGAAGCCTTACGAAAGTGAGGTGGAGGGCCGAAGGGTTGTTGATCTACAAATCACTCCCCTGACCTGAGTATAGGGGTGAAAGTCCAATCGAGACCGGAGATCGCTGGTTCCTCTCGAGACTGCTCGCAGGCAGACCTCCGAGGAGGCAGGCGATGCGGTAGAGCACTGATTACCCGCTTAGGGGGCGAAAGCCCTCGGCGGGTTGTCAAACTCCGAACGTGTCGCCGCCGTAGATTCGGGGCAGTGAGGGCGCCGGGGTAAGCCTGGTGTCCGAGACGGCATGAACCGAGACCGCGGTTAAGGACCCTAAGTGCCGACTAAGTGTTAGTCGAAGGGTGTCCGTGGCCTAAGACAGCCAGAAGGTGTGCTTAGAAGCAGCAAACCTTTAAAGAGTTCGTAACAGATCACTGGCCGAGGTCACGGGCCCCGAAAATGGACGGGGCTAAGTCGGCCTCCGATACCGTGGCATCCCTTAGGGGATTGCGTAGAGAGGTGCCGTGCGCGGGTGGAAGCAGGGTTTTGAGATCCTGTGGACCGCGTTCGGACAAGAATCCTGGTATAAGTAACAGCAGAAGTGTGGTGAGAATCCACACCGCCGAATGAGTTAGGATTCCTCGACGATGATCATCAGTCGAGGGTTAGTCGGTCCTAAGGTGCACCTTAACTGAGTGCATCGAAAGGGAAGCAGGTTAATATTCCTGCACCATGCAGCGTTTTGTCCTTGCGAGGACGCGTTAGGGTACGTCGACCACAGCAGTCGCTGTGGCGAAACGGCGAAGCCTGGGGAGAACCGTCATGGTGAGAACCAGACGAACCCGCGATAGGGCCCCCACACCGGGGGCTTCGATCGATCCCTAGCGCCCGTGAAAACCCGCAAGGAGCCGCGCTGTGTGACCGTACCGAGAACCGACACAGGTATCTCAGGCTGAGAAGGCCAAGGCGGTCGGACGTAACGTTCGTGAGGGAAATCGGCAAATTAGCCCCGTACCTTCGGAAGAAGGGGTGCCAGCCCCGCGCAGGGACTGGTCGCAGTGACTTGGGGGCCCCGACTGTTTAATAAAAACATAGGTGGCTGCTAGCCCGAAAGGGTGCGTATAGCCGCTGAATCCTGCCCAGTGGTGGTATCTGAAACCCCGGTACAGCGGGAAGAAGGACCACTAAACGGCGGGGGTAACTATGACCCTCTTAAGGTAGCGTAATACCTTGCCGCTTAATTGGCGGCTTGCATCAATGGTCCAACGAGGGCCCCACTGTCCCCACGAACAATCCGGTGAAAATGCCATACCGGCGCAAAGGCCGGTACATCCCAAAGGGAAGCGAAGACCCCGTAGAGCTTTACTGCAGCCTGCGGTTGTGGGGTGGGCCCAGATGTGCAGCGTAGGTAGGAGGCGTCGATCCCCCGAGCGCCAGCTCGGGGAGGAGCCGACCATGAGACACTACCCTTCTGGGCCCGCTCTGCTCACTGTTTCGACAGGACACCCGTAGGTGGGCAGTTTGGGTGGGGCGCCACGCGCTCGAAAAGATAACAAGCGCGCCCAATGACCACCTCAATCCGGTCAGGAATCGGATGTTGAGTGTAAAGGCAAAAGGTGGTTTGACGCGGATCCGCCCCATAAGGATCCGTGATGTGAAAGCACGGCTTAACGAACCTCCGAGGCTCCCTGGTGGGGCCCGGAGATGACAGAAAAGTTACCTCGGGGATAACTGAGTTGTCGTCAGCAAGAGCCCCTATCGACCTGACGGCTTGCTACTTCGATGTCGGCTCCCTCCATCCTGGTGGTGCAGCAGCTACCAAGGGTGAGGTTGTTCGCCTATTAAAGGGGGTCGTGAGCTGGGTTTAGACCGTCGTGAGACAGGTTTGTTGCTATCTTTTGGGATCGTCCACTGCTTGACGGGAAGGGTCCTTTAGTACGAGAGGAACAAGGGCTCGTGGCCACTGGTCTACCGGTCATCCGACAGGGTGTCGCCGGGCAGCTACGCCACAAGGGGTAAGGGCTGAAAGCATCTAAGCCCGAAACCCACCCGAAGACGAAGCAGTTGGATCCTCGTAGAAGACGAGTTCGATAGGACGGGGGTGTAAGCAGGAAGGGTTCGCCCGACCTGTTCAGCCCGCCGTTACTAAACGTCCACGCCGTCACCAAGCGTTCCACGCTCAGTCCAACGTCGGGCCTTCGGGCCCGCCGTCAAACAGGTTGCGTATGCGGGTCAACCGCAAGGACCCTCACAGGCCTTGCTTCCCTCTTCAGAGGGTGGTATGACGGCCATAGCGGCTGGGTTCACCCGGTCCCATTCCGAACCCGGAAGTTAAGCCAGCCTGCGTAGCTCCTGGTACTGCGGTGCGCGAGCCCGCGGGAAGGGTGCCGGCCTCAGGTCGGTTCGGGTTCCTGTCTCAGTCGGTGGAACAAAGGTCCCCTTCGGGGGACTGGCGTTAACCGCCGGCGTTAACGGCAGGCACGACTCGTACTACGCTGTCAACCACCCTCTCACCCTCACTCTTTCAAGCCCCAGCGGAGCTGAGGGCTTGAACTCGTTCGGTCTCGGGGCGGTTGGCCGCGCTTCGCGCGGCTCAACCACCCTCTCACCTTCCTTTCCATCTCGCTTCGCGAGCTGTCAAGGAAGCTGGCGACGCTTCGCGTCGCTCACCTTCACATCACAACGCTCAGCTTCAGCTCAGGTTGCATTGGGGCCCTCGTCGGCCTTCTTCCTCACGTTGCGCTCTTCGATCCCGCTCGCCCTGTACGATCCGCTGTCCAGTGCCTGCGGTTCCCCCGAAACCTCTTTACCAGCGGAAGGACTCGTGGTCCAGTACCATGACCCACCTCACGGAGGGCGACCCGGCGCCCGACTTCACGCTTCAGGACGATGCAGGCAACGAGGTCTCGCTGAAGGACCAGCGCGGCCGCATCGTGGTCCTCTACTTCTACCCGAAGGACGACACCCCAGGTTGCACGAAGGAGGCCAAGGGCTTCCGCGACACCCTCGAGGCCTTCAGCAACCGCGACACCGTGGTCCTGGGCGTAAGCCCCGACAACGTGGAGAGCCACCAGAAGTTCAAGGACAAGCACGACCTCAACTTCCCCCTCCTCGCTGACCCCGAACACGACGTGGCGGAGGCCTACGGCGTCTGGGGCGAGAAGCAGATGTTCGGGAACAAGTTCATGGGCATCCACCGCACCACCTTCGTCATCGGACCCGAGGGCGAGATCATGCGCGTCTTCGAGAACGTCTCCCCCGAGGGCCACTGCCACGAGGTCCTCGACGAGCTGCCTGCGTGAGGTGACGCGGCCTTGGCCAACGTCGTCCTGGAGAACGTGCGACGCGTCCCTGGGAGCCTCTGGAGCCTCCTGGCCCTGGGCGTCGGCGTGGCCCTCGGGACCTTCTACCCCCAGCGTCTCCTCTTCATCGCGGAGGGCGTGAACGGCGCCATCGGGTTGATCGCCGCGGCCATGCCCTACATCATCTTCTTCACCCTCACCCCGGCCATCGCCGATATGCTCCAGAGGGGAAGCGCTGGCAAGTTCGCCGGCGCGGTCATGGTGGCCATGCTCGTGAGCACCCTCTCCGCGGGGCTCTTCGGCATCCTCGTGGCCATCCCCGTGCTCAACCTCCCGCTGGGAGCCCCCAGCGCCGGGTTGGGCGCGATCCTTGGGCAGATCGCGGGGAAGACCTTCCACGCGGCCGTCACCGCCAAACCCTTCATCGCCATCTGGATCAGCATCGCCAGCGCCTTCACACTGCACTTCGGTTCGCGGTCCGACGCGCTGGGCACCTTCCTCGAGCCCGTGGAGCGCGGCGTCCACTGGGTGGGGGTGGAGGGCGTGGAGTTCGTGGGGTCCGGCATCAAGACCCTGCTACCGGCCATCCTCCTCAGCATCGGGATCTACATCCCCACGAGCGCCGCCGGTGCCGTGGAGGATGCACGCCGCGAGCTCAGCAACGCGGTGGCGTACCAGGTGTGGGGCACCACGAACCCCGTGGTATGGTACCTCTTCACCGTGCTCCTCATCGGCCTCGCGGGCATCGTGTGGTTGCTCCTGGTGGGTTGGCTCATCTGCCGGTACACGGGGTTCCCGTACAAGCGCTTCCTCCTGGGGTACTTCGCGTACCTCTACCCCTTCAGCTGGGCCACCGCGAGCAGCGCCGCCAGCATCCCCATCAACCTCGAGCTTAGCGACGAGGTGCTGGAGGCCCGCAGCGAGGTGAGGGACTTCATCATCCCGCTGGGTGCCACCGTGAACCTCGACGGCACCATGATGGCGGCCTTCATGCTCCTGCCCATCGCCACGTACCTCGTGGGGTACCAGATGACGGTGATGCAGCTCTTCATGGTCCTCATCCCCCTCACGGTGGTGAGCGTGGGCGTCCCCGGCATCCCCGGCGGCCTCGCGGTGGTGGCCCCGCCCGTGGTCCTCGCCTTCCTTCCGGGGTTGCCCGAGGAGACCTTCATCGCCATCTTCTTCGCCTTCGGCGTGGGCCTCACGGACCAGTTCCGCACCGGCGTGAACACCGTGGACAACGGCCTCATGTGCCTCCTCTTCGAGCACTGGTACCCGGAGCACTTCGCCGGCGACGAACCTGCCACGGGAGCGGTTGCCGCCGGGGGATCCGCCAGCGCCCCCGCCGGGGCCGCGCCCGAGCGCCCGGAGGTCGTCATGGCCCCCATCCTCGAGGACGCCGAGCACCCCGAGGAGCACGAGGCCTGACCCCCGGCGTTCCCAACCGGTAACCCCAGGGAAGCCGGGGGTTCAAGACCTCCGGGCGCCATCCCCCTTCGATGTCCCCGGACCGCGTCGCCTGCCCCCATTGCGGCCGCTCCTTCCCCACGACGGAGAGGATGGAGGCGCACAGCCGGAAGGCCCACGGTCGGGGCGCCGGCAACCCTGCCCTCCGACGGGGCATCCTCATCGTGGCGGTGCTCGCCGTCGCCGTGGTGCTCGTGGCTCTCGTCCTCAACGCGCCCGAAGCCGCCAGCGGTCGCGAAGCGAACCTCCAGGCGCTGGGCGTGGACGACGACCCGCACCTGGGGAACGAGAGCGCGCCCGTGGTCGTGGTGGAGTTCGGCACCCCCCGGTGCTCCGCCTGCGCCTACTTCCACACGGAGATGCTCCCCGGCATCCAGGAGCGCCTGGTGGACACCGGCGACGTGGTCCTCTACTACCAGCAGTTCACCATCGGGTACGTCGAGGACGAACCCGGCGGCATCGCCCAGGAGTGCGTCTACCGGGAGGCCGGCAGCGACGCCTTCTTCGCCTTCACCCACGAGCTCTACCGCACCCAGGGGTCCTGGGACGCGCGGAACCTCGACGACGTGCTCCGGAGCTTCGCCGACGAGCACGGTCTCGACGGGAACACCCTCGCCTCCTGCTACACGAACGCGGAGACGCAGATGGCCTACGACGAGGACGTGGAGCAAGGTCGGGACAACGGCGTAAGCGGCACCCCCGCGTTCTTCGTCTTCGGGGACGACGGCGAGGCTGTGCGCGCGGGCGCCGGCGAGCTCGAGGACGTGATCCGGGACGTGCTCGCGGACCAGGACGCGTGAACCCGTGACCCCACACGAGGCCGAGGACCCGGACGGCGAGAACGGACCGAGCCTCCCCCAGCTCACGCTCCTCGTCACCGGCCTCGTGGTGGTGCTCGCCGTGGGCGGTCAGCTCCTCCACCCCGCCCGCGGCGCCTACGATGCGGCGCCCACGGGCGTGGGCCTCGCCGCCGCGTACCTGGGGGGGCTTCTGGCGTTCCTGAGCCCCTGCAGCGTCGCCGTCATCCCCGGGTTCTTCGCCTACGCCTTCGATCAGCGCGCTGACCTCCTCCGCCACACGTACGTCTTCTACCTGGGCCTCGCCCTCGTCTTCGTACCCCTGGGCTTCGGCGCAAGCCTCACGGGGGAGCTCCTGCAGACGCACCGGAGCCTCCTCGTGCTGGTGGCCGGTTGGACCATGATCCTGCTGGGTCTCGCGGTGCTTCTCAACGTCCCCATGCCCTCGGGGAACCGCTTCCTCCCCGACGCCGTGACGCAGGGGTCGAACCTCACCACCCGCGTCTTCCTCCTGGGAGCGTTCTTCGGCCTCGCCACCAGCACCTGCACCGCTCCCATCCTCGCGGGGATCACCGTGCTCAGCGTGGGCGCGGGGCTAGGGCCCCTCCACGCCATCCTCCTCTTCCTCGTCTTCGCCCTGGGCATCGCCTCGCCGCTCTTCCTCCTCGCGTGGGCGGGGGATCGCACCGCGCTCCTGGAGAGGTTCCGCGGTGGGACGTGGACCCTCACCCTCGGGGAGCGCGAGGTGGCCATGCACTCCAGCAGGGTCATCACGGGCCTCGTGCTCGTGGCCCTGGGCGTGGTCTTCCTCGTCACCGATGGCACCCGCACGCTCCTGGACGCCTACGACACCGTGGGCGCCACCGCGCTCTACGAGCGCCTCGACGCCCAGATCCGGGACGCCCTCGCGGGATGGCGCGGTCGCGCCCTCACCGCTGGCGTCCTGGCTACGCTGGCGGCGTGGGGTCTCTGGAGAAGGAAGACGGGCCCCGACGGGGACGACTGATCCAAGCCCAACGGTTCAGGCGGAGCCCCGGAGCACCTCGTGGGCGGCCCGGAGGATACGCTTGGGGTCCTGGAACGTGATGCGGTCCAGCGCGTCCCCGTAGGGCAACCACGCGAAGTCCTTGTGCTCGTGGCTGATGCGCACCTGGTCCGTGGTGGACCGCACGAGGAAGAAGTACACGGTCTTGTTCACGAGGGTCTTCCCCCGCTGGAAGTTGTACTGCGTCTGCTCCTCGAAGCCCTCCACAACCATCTGGTCCCCCCGACCGATGGCGGTCTCCTCCTCGACCTCCCGGGCCATGGTCTCGAGCTTCGTCTCGTCACCCTCGATGTGGCCCTTCGGGAAGCCCCAGTGACCCGCGCCGTACTGGAGGAGGAGGTACCGCAGGTTCCCGTCGCGCTCGTGGTACACGACGGCGCCTGCGCTGTGCTCCTGGACCGTGGACATCACGCCCCCATCCCGGCGCGGGGGGAAAGGGTTTCCGGTCGGCGCAAGCTCCCACCGTCCCGGTTTCAGGGCCAGATGCCCAGGAGGTCCGTGGCGCGGGCCACGCGGTCCACCGCGAGGACGTACGCTGCGGTGCGGTAGTGCACGTCGTGCTCCTCCGCGATCTCCCGCACGTTCTCGAAGCTCTCCACCATCCGGCGCTCGAGCTTCCCCTCCACCTCGTCCCGGTCCCACTGGAAGCTGTAGAGGCCCTGCACCCACTCGAAGTAGCTCACGGTGACGCCGCCGGCGTTGGCAAGGATGTCCGGCACGAGGAGCGTGCCGTTCTCGAAGAGGATCTCGTCGGCCTCGGGGTAGGTGGGTCCGTTGGCGGCCTCCACCAGGACCTTCGCCTGGACGTCCGCCGCGTTCTCCTCCGTGATGACGCCCTCGAGGGCCGCGGGGATGAGGAGGTCCACGTCGAGGGTGAGGAGCTCCTCGTTGCTCACGTTCTTGGCACCGGGGAAGTCCACGACGCTTCCGGTCTCCGCCTTGTGCTCCTTCACGGCCTCCGGGTCGAGCCCGTCGGCCTTGTAGATGCCGCCCTGGCTGTCGGAGACGGCCACGACCTTGCTCCCGGGGAGGAACCGGTCCGCCAGGAGCGCACAGTTCGACCCCGCGTTGCCGAAGCCCTGGATGGCGATGGAGGCCCCCTCGCTCTCGAGGCCCTTCACCTTGAAGGCCTCCCGCGCCACGATCATGGCGCCCATGCTCGTGGCCTGACCCCGACCGCGGGAGCCCCCGAGCTCCACGGGTTTGCCCGTGACCACGCCCAGGGTGCGCTCGCCCACCAGGGCGCTGTACGTGTCCACGATCCAGGCCATGGTCTGCGCGTCAGTGTACACGTCGGGCGCGGGGATGTCCTTCTGGGGACCGATGAAGGGGGTGATCATGGTGGTGTAGCGGCGCGTCAGGCGCTCCTTCTCCCCCTCGGAGAGCTCCTTGGGGTTCACGATGACGCCGCCCTTGCCACCGCCGAAGGGCACGTCCACCACGGCGGTCTTCCACGTCATCCAGGCGCTGAGAGCGACGACCTCGTCCTCGGTGACCCCCGGGTGGTACCGGATGCCGCCCTTGAAGGGGCCGCGGGCGTCGTTGTACTGGCTTCGGAACCCCTCGAACACCTCCACCGTGCCATCGTCCATGTGCACGGGGATGCTCACCTTCAGCACGTTCTTGGGGTCCGTGAGCACGTTCCGCAGGGATTGATCCAGGTCGAGGATGTCCGCTGCGATGTCGAACTGCTGGTCCGCGATATCCTTGGGGTTGAGTGCCATGTGCAACACCACCTGCGGGGTCCAGCACCCCGCGGGGAAGGGGTTTCCCTGGGCAGAGGCACGTGCCCATATCACCTTTTCCCCTGCTACCTTGTGCCAGGGGAACCCCCTCACCCCGAGCCCCGGACCAAGGCCTTAACCCCCTCGCGCACAGAGGTTCCCCCATGCGTGAGCGCCAACGCACCAGCCGGGAGCCCGCGCCCTCGGTGAACCTCCAACGCCTCGCCAACGGCGTCCACGTGGACCCCGCGGACCTCGACCGAGCCCTCTACGCGCTTGGGGAGGGACCCGACAGCCTCGGGCACACGCTGGCCGATGGCGACCCCGACGGCACCGTGCCACGGCTCGCGAAGCTCCTGGACCGCTCCCCCCGCGCGCTGGCGCTCTCCCTCTGCGACGCCCTGGAGGCACCCGACCCCGGCACCGGAAGCTCCAGCGGGGAACCCTCGGGCCTCGACCCCGAGCTGGGTCCCGTTCTGAGCGCTGGCGCCGCGTGGCTGGGGTCCCAGGGCGCGCACCGCGTCTCCCAGCGGGCTCGCCGAGCCCGCCGGTGGGTCCGGAGCCTCTCCGCCGCCACGGTCCTCGGTGGCGTCGGCGCCGCCGCCGTGGGCCTCCTGGGCCTCACGGCTCCGGACCCCATGGCGCCCCTGGTGTGGACGACGCTCACCCTCGCCATGACCGTGGTGGGGGTGGCCGCCGCCACCCTCGCCGTCCTGGCCTCCGGGTTCCTCGCCTCCGCCATGGACCGCGTGGAGCAGGCGGCGAGCGTCGCCGGCAGCGAACCCGCCCGTGTGGCCCTCCAGGTGCTTCTCCAGGATGGGGGGGCCTCCGACGCCGGGGACCTCGTCCGCCGCGTCCTCCCCTCCGATGGATGACGACGGGGTGCCGTTGTCGCGAAAGGTTCTTGTGCCCCCATCCCTTGCCCCCTCCTTGGTGGAACCTTGGCTTCCAACGATATCGAGGAGGACCTGTCCCAGTACTACGCCGAGCGCAACGTGGAAGCCCTGATCCTCGTCAAGGTGGACACGCAGAAAGCGGACGACATCGCCGCCACCCTGGCGGGGTTCGACGTCATCCAGCACGCGTACCTCGTCACGGGCGAGGACGACATCGCCCTCAAGTCGGTCTTCGCAACCTACGGCGACCTCAAGGAGTTCATCCTCACGCGGCTTGCGCCCCTCCAGGGCGTGGAGGACACCAAGACCATGATGGTGGTCACCACGTACAAGGAGAACGGGGAGATCCCCGAGTAGGGCCTCCAACCGACCCCTTCATCTCTCCTCCTCCCGCTCCTACGCCTCCGCTTGCTCCGGGAGCGGTGCCTCCGCCTCCAGGTCGTGGCGCTGGGACCACGCCGTGAGGTTCTCGAAGATGGGTTCCAGCTCCAGCGCCTTCTCCGTCACCGCGTAGTCCACGCGGGGAGGGATCTCGTTGTACGCGGTGCGGGTGAGGAGCCCGGCTGCCACGAGCTCCTTCAACCGCTTGCTGAGGGTGTTGGGGCTCGCGCCCACCGCGTCCTGGACGGCGTTGAAGCGGTAGAGCCCGTCGCCGTCGGTGAAGAGGTGGAGGATGTCGAGCATGTGGGCGCGGCTCAACAGGTCGAAGACGTCGGTGAGGGCGCACCCCGTGGGGTTCTCGTCGCTCATCACGAACGGTATAATCCTTATACCATTAATGGTTGTCCCTTCGAAGCAACGAAGTGGCTTCGAGGGGTCGAAGCCGCTCTGTGGTGTCGTAGCGGCTCCTATGCTACGAACTGGATAGCTTATCACTATAGGGGTCATAGTATGGGTTGCGATGACCAACAGCCAAGCAACGCAGCAGGAGAACGCTCAGGACCCGACCAAGGTGCTCGACATCGACCCCGCCCACACGCAGGCCGAGTTCGCGGTGAAGCACATGATGATCAGCACCGTCCGCGGCCGCTTGAGCGGCATCGAGGGCACCATCCGATGGAACGAGGACGACCCCGCGAGCTCCCACGTCCACGCCACCCTCGACGCCAGCACCGTGGACACCGGCGAGGCCGAACGCGACGACCACCTCCGCAGCGAGGACTTCCTCCACGTGGCGGAGCACCCCCACCTCGAGTTCACGAGCAAGCACGTCGAGCCCCAGGGGGATGGCGAAGCCCGCATCGTGGGGGACCTCACCATCCGCGGCACCACCCGCGAGGTGACGCTCGACGTCACCCAGGGAGGCACCGGCGTGGACCCCTACGGGAACACGCGCCGCGGCTTCACCGCCGAGACCACGCTGGACCGCAAGGACTTCGGGCTCGAGTGGAACCAGGTGCTCGAGACCGGGGGCATCCTCGTGGGGAACGAGGTGAGGATCACCCTCGACGTCAGCGCCATCGAGCGCGACGACGCATAGGACCGCCGCAGGCGACCCATCCCTCCCCCTATCCTCCCCCTGCACCCCCCGGCTTGACCTCCGTCACCGGTCACCGATGGGGGCCCTCCTCCTTCCGCCGTTCCCCCTGCGTCTGCTCCTGCTGCGCCCGACGCACCCCGGGCCCGATCTCGTCGCGCCAGGGCTCCAGCCACCCTCGCCGGATGGCCGGGGCTCCCAGGAGCGCGACGATGAGGCCTGCGGCCCCATCCAGGATCAGGTCCTTCATGGTGTCGAAGTTCCCGTGCTGGTGCTCGGTCCCGATGAGGACGTCGCTGGCGAACTCCATCATCTCCCACAGGGCGCCCGCTGCCACCGTGGTGAGGAAGATGATGATGGTGAGCACCGGACGGCTCACCCACCCGAACCCATCCCAGTACCGCTCCATGGTGTACACGAAGAGGAGCGCCAGGAAGGCCACGAGGCCGCTCACGGCGAAGTGCAGGATGGAATCGTAGAAGGGGAACCACTCGTACGCTCGCGTGTACAACCCCCCAAGGTGGAGCACGAGGCTCACCGTGATGAGGAGGTTCAGCACCCAGGGGGTGTGGACGTGGAGGTCCCGCTTGAGCGCCACGGGGCTCAGGGACACCACGAGAGCCACCAGGGTGCTCACCACCAGGACCCAGTCCCCCTCAAGGGCGAAGCTCACGCCCATGAGGACCAGGACCCCCTCCAGAGCCCGCGTCAGCCACACACCCGCTTCATCCGACATCCGTAACATGGATCCACCTCGTCGGGGTCCCCGGATGGCCCCCTGGGCGCCTAGAGCACCCCGCCCAACACGATGAGCAGCACGGTTCCCGCCATGATGGCGTACATCACGTAGGTGAGCATCTGCTGCTTCCGCTCCCGGGCCTCCCGCTCCTCCCGGCACCCCTCGCTGCAGACCTCCTCCGAGGCCGCGATGGCGTCACCGCACACCACGCAGTGCCGGTGCTGGGTCACCTGCGCCACGGCATCACACCTCCTCGGACCGCACCAGGCTCCCCGGGAGGTCCTCCCCACCGGCCAGAGCCTCCTCCAGAGCCTTCAGGTCCTTGCCATCCACGATGGCGGCCGGGATGCCGCTCCGGGCGAGAACCCGCGCGGCCATGGGGTCCACCACGCCGCTCGTCCCGGCGCTCGTCGCCGCTCCGCTCGTGATCTCCACGAGCTCGTCGTGGGTGAGCTCGGGCAAGCGCTCCGCCTCGGGGTCCTTGGCGGGGTCGGCGGTGTACACACCGTCGACGTTGGTGGCCACCACCAGGCGCCCGGCGCCGGCCTTCTCCGCCAGCATGGCGCCCACGGCGTCCGTGGTGTGGCCCGCGTGGGTGCCGCCCATGACCACGAGGCTCGAGGAACGCGCCGCCACCAGCGCCTCCGTGTGGCTCCGGGCCGGCACCGGGTGCGCCCCCGGGAGCGCCGCCAGGAGGAAGCGCGCGTTGAGGCGGGTGGCGGCGATGCCCGCATCGTCGAGCGTCGCCTCGTCGGCGCCCAGGGCCCGGGCGCCCGCGATGTAGTCGCGGGGGGGGGGGGGGCCCCCCCCCCCCCACCCCAGCCGACCCAGGCAGAGGCGCCCCCGGTGGGGGGGGGGGGCGATGCCCGATTCGTCGAGCGTCGCCTCGCCGGCGCCCCGGGCCCGGGCGCCCACGATGTTGTGGGGGGGGGGGGGGCCACCGCCCACCACGGTGAAGACCGTCCGTTCCGATGCCACGCGCTGGAGGAGATCGCCCACCTGCCGGGCGAGGTCCACGTCGAGGCCCTCGGGGGGTGCCAGGATCGAACCGCCAAGGCTCAGGACCGCGGGTTCCATGGTGCTCGGTGCGGGAAGGACCCGGCTCCGTATAAGGTGTGCGGCGCGGACCACCTCCCCGCAGCGCGCGCCCAAGAGGAACCTATGGTGGCCTATAGGTGCCTATAGGTTCTCTGAGGGGTCGTCGGTGGGGTCCCAGAGCCCCCGCCTTCCGAAAGCTACTTATGGGAGCTCGAGGTGCTTCCTACGTGTCCATGCACCGCGACGGTGCCGTTCCAGCTTCCGCGTAGCCTCCCGCAGCGGGAGCTGCGCCCACCCGTCGCGAGGGCCGGTGTTCTCCCATGTCCAACCAAGGTAGTCAGAGAGCGCGCTACGAGTTCAAGCGGGTCCTCGAGGAGCTCGAGGACGTCCGGGGCCAGGGCACCGAGCTCATCAGCCTCTACATCCCCCCGGACAAGAACCTGCACGACGTCGTAGCGCAGCTCAGGGACGAGCGCGGCCAAGCCCAGAACATCAAGTCCAAGGGCACCCGCAAGAACGTCTCCGCGGCCCTCGACAGCATCCTGGGCCGCCTCAAGAACTTCGACAGCGTCCCCGACAACGGCCTCGTGCTCTTCGTGGGCCACGCCGTGCGCAAGGGCGACCAGACCGAGATGGTGCAGCACATCCTCGAACCCCCCCGACAGATCGGGATGTTCACGTACAACTGCGACAGCACCTTCCTCCTCGAACCCCTGGAGGACCTCCTGGAGGAGCACAACGTCTACGGGCTCCTCGTGGTGGACCGGAGCGAAGCCACCATCGGGTTCCTCCGCGGAAGCCGCGTCGAGGTCGTGGCCAACCTCCAAAGCCAGGTCCCCAGCAAGCACAGCAAGGGTGGTCAGAGCCACCGCCGCTTCGAGCGCCTCATCGAGGAGGCCGCCGACAACTTCTTCAAGAAGGTCGCCGAGAAGGCCGACACCGCCTTCCTGGCCGAGGACAACCTCAAGGGCGTGCTCGTGGGCGGACCCGGCGCCACCAAGGACCAGTTCGTGGACAAGCAGCTCCTCCACCATGAGGTCCAGCAGAGCATCGTCGACACCTTCGACACGGGGTACACCGACGAGTACGGTCTCCGGGACCTCGTGCACAACGCCCAGGACACCCTCCGCCAGATGGGGCTCATGGAGGAGAAGGACCTCATGCAGCGCTTCCTCAAGGAGGTCTCGAAGCCCAGCGCCGGCCTCAGCGCCTACGGGGAGGACCACGTGCGCCAGGCCGTGCAACTGGGCGCCGTGGACACCCTCATCCTGAGCGAGAACCTCCGGCGCGTCCGCGGCACCATCCACTGCCCAAGCTGCGGGTGGGAGCAGGACGTCACCGTGGAGAAGCGCAAGGAGCTCGACGAGCACGTGGACGCGTGCCCGGAGTGCGAGTCCGCCACCGAGATCGCGGAGATGGAGGACCTCGTGGAGGAGCTCACGGCGAAGGCCGAGGACATGGGCGGCTCCGTGGAGATCGTGAGCCCCGAGAGCGAGGAGGGCGAGCTCCTCTGGAACGCGTTCGGAGGGGTCGCGGCGATACTCCGCTTCGAACTGGACCTGCACCAGGTCCAGTGAGATGGGAGTATCGCCGCGATAGACCGAAAAGCGCTCCCAGCCCTTCTCCCCCTTTTCGGTCGTATCTGGAACCCGCAGCGCGGGTTCCAGCTATCTTACGCTTCGAGCTGGACCTCCATCAGGTCCAGTGAGGACCGACGGCACTTGAGGGCCCGCCACCGCGCCGCATCATTCATTACCCCCCGCCCGCTTCCCCCCTCCATGACCCGGGACCCCCTCGAGTCCTTCCGCAACGAGGTCGTCACCGCCCTGGAGCACGCGCTGGAGCGCCGGGGCTGGCTCGACGCGGTGGAGGACGTGGACGGGAGCCTCGAGGAACCTCCCGAGCACCTCGGGGACCTCGCGTACCCGTGCTTCCCCCTGGCGCCCACGGCGCGGAAGGCCCCGCCGGAGATCGCCCGGGAGCTCGAGGGCGCCCTCCCCCGCCTGGAGCAGGTGGACGCCCAGGCCGAGGGCCCTTACCTGAACTTCCGCTTCCACGACCGGCCGCTCCTCGAGCGGACCCTGGAGGCCGTCATGTGGTGGGGCCGGGACTACGGGACGCAACCCGAGAAGGGCACCTCCGTCATCGTGGAGCACACCAGCGCCAACCCCAACGGGCCCTTCCACGTGGGCCGCGCCCGCAACCCCGTGGTGGGCGACGGCCTCGCCCGCGTCCTCCGGGCCGGCGGGTACGACGTCACCGCCGAGTACTACGTGAACGACATGGGGCGCCAGGTGGCGCTCCTCACCTGGGGCCTCGAGCACCTCACCGAGGAGGACGTGCCCGAGGCCGACCGCGACAAGCCAGACCACCAGCTCGTGGGGACCTACCAGCGCGCCCACGAGCTCGCGGAGGCGGACCCCGACGTGAAGGCGGAGGTGGACGCCATCCTCCGCGCCCTCGAGGAGGGGGACGAGGACGCGGCGGAGCGCGTGCGAGACGCCGCCGACCGCGTGCTGGAGGGCATGCGGGAGAGCCTCCAGCGCATGCACGTGCACCTGGACAACTGGGCGTGGGAGTCCACCTACGTGCGCGACGGCAGCGTCCAGGAGGTGGTGGAGACGCTCCGCGCCCGGGACGAGGCCGAGCGGGACGAGGGGGACGCGTGGTTCATCGACATGGAGCCCTGGGGCCTTCAGGGGAAGGACACGCGGTGGTTCTTCACCCGCACCGACGGCACCACCCTCTACACCACCCGGGACCTCGCGTACCACCGGGAGAAGTTCCAGCGCGCGGACCTCGCCCTCAACGTCCTGGGCGAGGACCACAAGCTCACCATGGACCAGCTCAACGTGGCCCTCGGCCTCCTGGACGTGGACCACGAGCCCGAGGTCGTGTGGATCAGCTTCGTGAACCTCCCCGAGGGCAAGATGAGCACGCGGCGCGGCCGCGTCGTCTACCTGGACGACCTCCTGGACGAGGCCGTGGACCGCGCCTACGCCGAGGTGGAGGCGCGCCGAAGCGACGAGCTCAGCCCCCAGGAGATGCAGGAGATCGCCGAGGCCGTGGGCGTGGGTGCGGTGCGCTTCAACATCAGCCGCGTCCAACCCGAGAAGGGCATCACGTTCCGCTGGGAGGAGGCCCTGAACTTCGAGGGGAGCAGCGCCCCCTTCTGCCAGTACGCTCACGCCCGAGCCGCCGGCATCCTCCAGCGGGCGGAGCAGTCCGCGGAACCGGACCTCTCGCGCCTGGGCCACAAGAGCGAGCGGGCCCTGGTGCGCACCCTCGCCACGTTCCCCACCCTCGTGGAGCGGTGCGCCGCCGAGCGCAAGGTCCATCCCGTGGCCGGGTACGCGGTGGAGGTGGCGAACGCCTTCAACGCCTTCTACCGGGACTGCCCCGTGGCCCAAGCCGGCGACGGCCTCCGGGAGGCGCGCCTCGAGCTCGTGCGCGCGGCCAAGCAGGTGCTCGCCAACGCCCTGGAGCTCCTGGGCGTCGAGGCCCCCGACAGCATGTGACCGCGGCACCGGTCAGGACGCGTCCCAGCACCCTCCGGCGCCCACGTCCTCGGTCCACTCCCACACCACGCGGTCCCCATCCTCCACGTGGGCGCGGTCCGGCGCCCGATCCCCCCAGCACCACGACCCCTTCCGGAGGACGCGGTACACCCACCCCGAGGAGCCCTCGGCCTCCGTCCCGTTGATGCTCGCCACGTACGCACCCATGCCCGGGTACGTCTCCGCCCGGTAGGGGAACCCCCCCGCCGCGGAGGCCCGGTCCAGGAGCTCCAGCACCGTGAGGTTCCGCCCCTCCACCCGCATGGCGTGGAGGAGCCCGTCGTGACGGTCCGTGACCTCCACGTGGGCTTCCACCACGTCGCCGGTGCCCTCCGTCCCCAGGCCCGAGAGCGCCAGCAACCCCCCCACCGCGAGCACCGCGGCCGCCCCCAGCACCAGGCCCACCACCACGTTCCTGTCCACGGACCCCACCTCGTTCAACGAAGCTTTCGAAGCCTCCACACCGGTTGCATCCACTTAAGGGTTCCCCGCAACCCTCTTGGGGGTGGCCGCACCTCACCGCCCCATGCGCGCACGGATGCTCCGGGACACCCCCCGCCTCACCCGCATCCTCGTCCTCGGCGAGGTCCGGGACCGCACCCCCAGCAAGCTCCAACCCATCGCCGACGCCCTCGACGTCACCGTGCAGGCCGTCTCCCGGTACATGCGGGACCTCCAGGCCGAGGGCCTCGTCCGGGATGACGCCGGCTCCTACGTCCTCACCCGCGACGGAGTGCAAGCGCTCCAGGAGGGCATCCGGGAGCTCAAGCTCGTGGTGGACGACGCCGCCCGCCGCTTCCAGAGCGTCGACACCACCGCCGCCGTCGCCGCCACCGACCTCCAGGACGGGGACCGCGTCACCCTCGTCCTCCGGGAGGGCGTGCTCCACGCCGACCCCACCGCCGAGGGCGGAAGCCGCGGGACGGTGCACCGGGACGCCGCCGCCGGCGAGGACGTCGCCGTCCACGACCTCGAGGGCGTCGTGGACCTCGACCCCGGCCAGGTCACCCTCGTCCGCGTCCCCAGCGTCGACCGCGGCGGCTCCAGCGCCGTGGACCACGACGCGCTTCCCACCACCCTCCGGGACCGCGGCGTGGACCCCCACCGCGTGGGCGTCCTGGGCGTGGAAGCCCACGTCCTCGCGGACCGCGCCAACCTCGATCCCACCCTGCGCCTCGCCCCCGTGGCCGCCGCCCACCACGGCGCCACCCTGGGCCTCGACGTGCTCCTCCTCGTGAGCGAGGACCGCCTCACCGACGCCCTGGCCGAGCTCGACCGCCTGGCCGACGACGCCCTGGAACCCGTGGCCGTGGAGATCCTGGAACCTCCGGAGGTCCCCACCTGACCCCCGCACCCATCCTCGAGACCCGGGACCTCCACGTCACCCGGGGCACCCGCCCCGTGCTCCAGGGCGTCAACCTCCAGGTGCAACCCGGGGAGACCGTGGTCCTCACGGGGGGAAGCGGCAGCGGGAAGTCCACGCTCCTCCACGCCATCGCAGGGCTCCTCCCCCACCGCACCAACGCCACCGTGGAGGGCACCGTGCAGGTGGCCGGGCGCACCCTCCCCACGGCCCCCGACTGGGTGGCGCGGCACGTGGGTATCGTCCACCAGCGGCCCGAGGACCAGCTCCTCCACCTCGACGTCCTGAGCGAGGTCACCTTCAAACCCCGAACCCTGGGGGAGGCACCCGAGGCAGCCCGGGACCGTGCCCGGGAGGCCCTGAAGTCCCTCGGCGCCGGCCACCTCAGCCACCGGGAGGTCCCCACCCTGAGCGGGGGCGAGGCCCAGCGCGTGGCCCTGGCCGCCGCCCTCGCCACCACCCCCCAGGTGCTCCTCCTGGACGAACCTCTCGCGAGCCTCGACGCCGCCGGCGCCAGGAAGCTCCTCACCCTCCTCGCCGAGGGCCCCCGGGAGCGCGCCCTCGTGGTGGCCACCCACCGACCCCACCGCTACCGCGACCTGCAGCCCCGGGTCCTGAAGCTCCGCCAAGGCAAACTCCAGGAGGGCCACGCCCCCACCCCCACCGCGCCGGAGCCCCTCCCCCCCACCCCGACCCAGGGCACGACCCTCGAGCTCCACCACGTCCACGCGGGACCTGACGGGGCGGAGGTCCTCCAGGACATCACCGCCACCCTCGGCCCCGGCCTCGTGGCCATCGCCGGGCCCAACGGCGCAGGCAAGACCACCCTCCTCCGCACCCTCGCGGGCCTCCTGGAACCCACCGCGGGCCACGTCCGCGCAGATGGAACGGACCTCCACGGCCTCACCCCTCCGGAGCGAGCGCGCCGCGTCGGGTACGCCCCCCAGGACCCCACCGTCCTCCTCTTCCACCCCACCGTGGAGGAGGAGATCACCTACGGCCCCCGGAACCTCGACGTCCCCGTGGACCCCCGGGAGATCGCGGACCGCCTGGGGCTCGCGCCCCTGCTCCCCCGGAGCCCCCACGCCGTGAGCGGCGGCGAGGCCGAACGCATCGCCTGGGCCGCCGCCCACGCCCACGACCCCCCCATCCAGCTCTACGACGAACCCACCCGCGGCCTCGACGCCCATGCCCGCGAGGCCCTACGACACCGCTTGGCACGCCACCGTGCCGGCGGCGGCCTCGCCCTCGTGGCCACCCACGACCCCGGGATCCTGCGCCTCGCCGATACCGTCCTCCACCTCCGGGAGGGACGCGTCACCGCCCACGGCCCCCCGGAGGGTCTCCTCCCGCTGGAACCCGCACCGGAGGTGGCACCGTGCACGTCCTGACCCGGGGCCTCCTCGTCCTCACCCTCCTCGCCGCCACCCTCCTCACCCCGCTCCCGTGGCTTCCCCTCGTGCTCCTGGCGGCCCTCGCCCTCTACCCCCTCACGGGCACCGAGCTCACGGCCGGGGACCTCCTGCCGCTCGCCACCCTGGCGGGCCTCGTGGTGGCGTTCAACGTCCTCGCCCTCCCCCTCGTGCACCGCCTGGGCGGATGGAGCCTCACCTGGGACCCCTGGACCGTCGGCGTGGCCACCGCCCTGCGCCTCGCCACCGCCCTGGCCACCGCCACGTGGTTCCAACGAACCACCGAGGCCCGGGAGGTGCTCCCGCTCATCCACCGCCTCCCCCGCCTCACGATCCTCCTCGTGGGCGCCCTCCGCTTCGCCCCCGAGCTCCAGCGGGACGCCCAACGCATCCGCGACGCCCAGAGGGCCCGCGGGTACGCCCCCCGCCGGGGGCCCCTGGCGGCCCTGGACGCCCTCCCCCTGGCCGTCCCCCTCCTTGTGCGGTCCCTCCGCCGGGGCGCCACCGCCGACGCCGCCCTCCAGGCCGCCGGCGTCCCCCGGGACCGCATCCCATGGGGCGGCGCCGCCGTCCTCACGGGGCTCGCCGTCGCCGCCCGCCTCGCCTTCGCCTGGGCCCCCAACGTCACGCCCATGTACCTCGTGGTGCTCCTCGCCGGCCTCGTCCTCGGACCCCTGGCGGGAGCCGTGGTTGGCGCCGCCAGCATGACGCTCACGGGGCTCCTCCTCAGCGGCCTCCACCCCGTGGTCCTCGTGAACGCGCCCGCCATGGCGCTCCTGGGCCTCGCCGGCGGCGCGCTCCGTCCCCTGGTCCCGCCCCGGGGGGAGCGGGGCCGCAGCGTGCTCCTGGCGGGCTTCGCCGGGCTCCTGGGCGTCACCAGCATCGTGGCCTTCAGCCTCCTCTCCGACACCCTCTCCTGGGTGCTCTTCTACGGCCTCGCCGAGGGCCTGTGGAGCCCGACGGTCTGGGGGAGCCTCGTGGCCCTGGGCCTCGCGTTCAACGCCGTGCCGGCTCTCGTGAACGGTGTGCTCTTCGCCACCGTCACCCCCGCCGCCGTCCACGCGGTGGAGCGCGCCGGCCTCCTCCGTGCATGAGCGTCCCATGGGTTCCGGAAACCTTATCTTCCGCCCCCCACTTCGGGCTTCAAGTGCGGTTTCATCCGCGCAAGCGAACTTGAAAGGAGGCTTGAACGTGAATCAAACCAAGTTGGTCATCGCCGCCCTGCTCGTCACCGCCCTCGTCCCCACCGCCGCAGCCGCCCTCCCCGCCGAGGTCACGCTCCGCGTCGCCCCCGCCGGCCTCGTCGTGCCCAGCGCCCACTGGACCACCGACGGGTTCCTCGGGGAGACCACCCCCGCACAGTGGGTCGTGGACCCCGCCGAGACCACGCTCCTCAACGGGCAGGACGGCGTCGCCGGCTGCACCCTCAGCGCCACCGACGCCAACGGCGACGGCGCCGTCTCCGGCGCCGAGGTCCTCGACCAAGCCACCGCTAACGGCTGCATCAGCGGGTGGGACTTCGAGTACTACGACGGCCAGGGCCGCTACGTCACCAGCGTCGACGGCCTCGAGGAAGTGGGGTGGCCCGCCAGCTGGTGGCAGCTCCAGGTGGACGGCCACATCGCCGACGCCGGCATCGACGGCCTCGACCTCACCGACGGCCAGAGCCTCGAGCTCGTGTACGTCGTCGGACCCTGAAGCATGACAGGGGACCCCGCCCTCCCCCCCTCCATCCTCCCCCGGATGCAGGCTGCGCCTCGCACCCTCATCACATCCTGCCGGCGGGCCCTCCCCGCCCTCACCCTCGTCATCCTCCTCACCGTCGGGTCCATGCCGGTGCCCGCCGCCACCCCCACCGACGCCACCCACCCCCCAGCGAGCCTCCCCATCTACCACGACGACCCCGCCGTCAACGCGAGCCTCCGATGGATCGCCGAACCGCCCGGCATCAGCGTGGGCCCCGACGGCTGCGTCCGCGACGAGGACCGCTGCTACCGCGGCACCACGAAGCTCGTGGTGACGACCCTCGCCCACGTGGGCGTCGACCCCCACACGTGGCCCCGAAGCAACGGGAGCGTCATGGACTGGATGCTCCAGCACGCCGGGGACATGCGCGACACCCAACTCCAACGGTGCGAGGACGAGGCGCTCCCCACCGAGGAGAACGCGTGCATGTCGAAGCGCGTGCACAGCCTCAGCAAGACCCTCCTGGCCTTCCGTGCCGCAGGCTACGATCCGCGCACCATCCCCCTGCCCCACGGTGGCACGCGGGACCTCGTGAACGAGCTCCTGGCGAACCGCACCGCCGACCAGTTCGGCTCCCCAACGTACGTGAACGACGACATCTGGGCGATCATCGCCCTCCACGCCGCCGGCTACGAGGGCCCCGAGGTCCAGGAGAGTATCCAGGTCGTGGAGGACGCCCAGCACGACGACGGCGGCGTAGGGTACGTGAGCGACGCCAAGAGCGTCGACACCACCGCCGCCGCCATCATGGCCCTCGCACCCCACCACCGCCACAACTTCACCCGCGACGCCCTCGGGTACCTCCGGAGCACGCAGATCGCCAACGGCACCGAGGCCGGGTGCTGGGGGCAACGGGGCGGCGAGCGAGCCACCGCCGGCAGCACCGCCTGGGCGCTCCAGGCCCTCGTCGCCGCCTCGGCCTCCCCGACCCTCGGCCTCGGCAACGCCGCACCCTGGAACTGGACCCGGAGCGGGCAGGACCCCGCCACGTGCCTCCGCACCTTCCAAGCCCAGGACGGCGGGTTCCGCAACAGCCTCCGCGACGGGCAGGACCGCCCCATCCTGCAAGCCACCTACCAGGCCACCGCCGCCCTCGCCTGGACCCCCTACGGCGACCTGCGGGAGCCCCTGGAACCCCTGGCTATCCACCGCACCGTCCGCGCCGGCCACCCCCTGGAGATCACCGTCCAGAACACGACGCTCCTCACGCGCGAGGGTCCGCGCAACCGCACCACCCTCCACCCCACCACGCCCGGGAACCTCACGCTCCAGGGCTTCACCTGGCAACCCTCCCCCGCCCGTCGCGTGGACGTCCACGTCCAGGTACTTCCCGGCCTCCCCAACCCCCCAAGCCTCGACGCCGCCACCGAGCAGCCCCACCACGAGCCCCTGGAGGTCACCCTCCAACCCGGCGACGACTGGGCTACCACGCTCCACCTGCGACTACCCAACGGCACGAACCTCACCGGGCCCCATCACATCCTCCACCTCCCCCCGGGGACCCACGAGCTCCGGGCCTGGTCCCGGAACGCCCTGGGGGAGGCAAGCAAAGCCACGAGCTTCTCCGTCCACATCACGAACGCCCCTCCCCACCTCACCCTAGAGGGACCCACCACGGCGAACCGCACCGGCCCCGTCACCCTCCACGCGGAGGCTACGGACCCCGAGGCTGACCCCGTGGACCTCACGTGGACCCTCCAGGGCGAGCCCGCTGGCACCGGACCGAACCTCACCCTCGAACCCGGCCCCCCCGGTCCCGTGCACGTCACCGTCACCGCCCGGGACGCCTGGAACGCCACCACCACGCGCTCCTGGAACCTCACCTGGCACGACACCCCCCCGGAGGTGGAGCTCGACGTACCCGACCCCCTCGTCGTTGGATCCACGAACCTCACCGGCACCGCCCGGGACCCCGACGGCGACCCCGTCACCCTCCGGTGGCTCGTCGACGGCGAACCCGCCGGCGAGGGCGCCATCGCGGAGGTGACGCTGGAGCCGGGGAACCACACGCTCCACGTCACCGCTTGGACGCCCCACGGGGCCACGAACCTCACCCGCACCCTCACCGTCCCCGCCGCCCACGCGGACACCGGCAACGCCACCGCGCCTCCCGCGACCACCGCGCCGGAGCCCGACCCCTCGCCCCCGCCGGACCCCAGCAACAGGACCCACGACGAGGGGAACGCAAGCGCCGCCACCGCCGGGGACCCCGCCCGCACCCCCGGGCCCGGCAGCATCGTCCTCGCCACGGCGCTCGCGGCCGCCGCCCACCTCCTCCGCCGCTCCCGGTACCTTCATTAGGCGCCGGGTCCCATGTGCGCCTCATGCGCGAGGAGCTCCAACAGGTCCTGGAGAAGCAGGGCTACGGCGTCGTGGGCGAGCACACCGGGGTGAAGCTCTGCCACTGGACCAAGGAGGAGTTGACCAACGGCCGCCACTGCTACAAGGGCGATTTCTACGGCATCGAGTCCAAGCGATGCATGCAGATGACGCCCCTGGTGGACTACTGCAACTTCACCTGCATGTACTGCTGGCGGAGCCAGGCATTCGACATCGATATCAACAAGGGCGAGACCACGTACGACGACCCCGACACCGTCCTCGACGGCTCCCTGGAGGCGCAGCGGGAGCTCCTGAGCGGCTACAAGGGCCACCCCACCGTGGACGCCGACGACTTCATCGAGTCCATGAGCCCCCAGCACGTGGCCATCAGCCTCAACGGCGAACCCAGCTTCTACCCCGACCTCGGGGAGTTCATCGGGCGCTGCCACGACCGCGGCATGACCACGTTCCTCGTCACCAACGGCTCCCGCCCCGACGTCCTCGAGGAGCTCGATCCCCTCCCCACGCAGCTCTACGTGAGCATCGACGCCCCCAACGAGGACGTCTTCGAGGAGCTGTGCGTCCCCATCGGGAACGGCGCCTGGGACAAGCTCGAGGAGACCATCGACCTCCTCCCGTCCCTGGACTGCCGCACCGTGGCCCGCCACACCCTCGTGAACGGGTGGAACATGGAAGCGGAGAAGGGCCACGTGGAGGAGTACGCGGCGCTGGACGAGCGCGCCGAACCCGACTTCATCGAGTCCAAGGGGTACGTCCACGTGGGCGCGAGCCGCGAGCGCCTCACCATCGACGCCATGCCCAGCCACGACGACATCGTCACCTTCACCGAGCAACTGAACGGGCACCTCGGGTACAGCTTCGAGGAGGAGCGCCGCGAGTCCCGCGTCACCCTCCTCGTGCGCCCCGGCGTCACCCGCATGCTCGACGTGGAGGGGTGGCGCGAGGCGCATCAGACGGAGGAGCACCCGCCCCACCACCCCAAGGGGTACACGCCCCCCGGCACGACGCCCAACCCCCCCGCGTACGTCAACGGCGACGGCGCGTGCTGCAGCAAGGGTCCGGACCCCTTCGACGAGGAGGAGCAGGACGCCGGCGGCTTCAACGTCGTGTTCAACCGGGACTGAGGGATCGGGAGCGGTTCGGCGGGTCGTGGAGCATCGTATCCTCGATGCCCGTCCTGGTTCCCACCCTCCACCTCTTGTGCACGGCCCGGTTCCCACCACCCGCCTCCAGCGAGCGGCGGAGACATGCTGAGATGCCGCTCGCTGTACTCCCCACCTCCTCCGCCCGCTCCACCTCCCCGGGACCACCTTCTCAAGAGGAGATCGAACTGACCTATAGGTGGCTATAGGTTCCTATAGGTGGCTTTAGGTGGGGTGTTGTAGGTTCAGGGGGAGCGCTGGTTCACCCGTAGAGCCCGAGCTTCCAACCCCACCCGCCCACGTTGAAAGCGAAGGCGAGGCCCCAGTAGAAGAGGAAGTACGCGCCGCCGGCGAGGAGCGCGAACCCGCTCACCACCCGGGGACCCTCGGGGTCCCGCTGCACCCACGCCGTGAGGCGGTCCCCGGCGAGGCGCACCATGAGGACGAGGAGCAGCACCATCACCAGGATCATGCCCAGCCCGTGCACCACCATGACCGCGGCACCGTAGAGCGGGCTCTGGGCGTGGGCCGCGTACGTGAGGAACTCCCGGAACACCGGGAAGGGCCGCCCCACCGCGAAGAGCCCCACCAGGACCCCCATGGCGCCCGCGCGGGTCGAGGGCTTCGCGAGGAACGCCCGCGTCTCCCGGGAGAGGCGCCCCCGCACGCGCTCCAGGAACCCCAGCTCCGCCACGCCCCACGCCAGGAGCACCACGCCCAGGAGGCTGAACACCGCCCGCGCCTGCGCCAGGCGCACCGCGCGCTCGTTCACCGCAGCGATGCCCGCCGGCCCCAGCATCCCCACGAACACCCCGTACGCCGCCCCCACCAGGACCACGCCCCCCGCGAAGACGCCGAGGCTCCGCAGCACCGCACCCCGGTCCACAGACCCGTCGGCGTTGCACGCGAGCCCCGGCGCCATGGCGAACACCACGCAGTTGCACGCCGTGAACGTCGCCGCGAGACCCGCCGCCACCGCGAAGACGAACCCGAAGCCCGGACCCAGGGACCCGTACGCGCCCGCCGCCTCCGACGTGTCCCCCGCGATGGGCTCCGCGAAGGCCTCCCGACCGAAGGAGTCCACCGCGTGGTAGTTCCAGAACCCCGCCACGACCACGCCCAACGCCACCGCAACGAGCGCCACGAGCACGCGGCGCCGCACCGGAAGCGACCACGCCTCCGACGCACTGGACTTGGTAGCCTCCCTAGATCGCATCATCACCACCCGTGGGTGTGCACGCACTTATCTCCTTCCCCCGCTCGCGCCCGCGCACCCGCCCCCAGGTCACGACCACACCTCCTCCACGGTCCCCTGCCCCTGCACGATGCGCACGCGCCGGTCCCCCTCCACGTCCTCGAAGACCTCCTCCGACCCGTCGGGCCACGTCACCACCAACCGGTCCACGGAATCAGCGGACCCCAGGCCGAGGTGGAGCGCGTGCTGGGACTGGCTCATGAAGCCGCCGCTTGCCCGCTGGATCCGGAGCATCGTCGCATCCCCCACGTGGGCCTCCATCCGGGCGCCGATGGCGTCGGTGTTCGGCGCCTCCCCCACGAGCTCCACCTGGAGCCAGCGCCGGTCCTCCGGCGTCCCCCCATCCTGCACCGCCGTGTTCTCGAAGAGCACCAGCGGCAGGTTCAGCGACCCGCGGATCACGTCCAGGTCCCCGTCGTGGTCGATGTCCAGGGACGCCAGCGCCCGGCTGTCCGAGATCCCCGGGATGCCCACCTCCTCCCCCACCTCCCGGAAGCTCCCCGACCCGTCGTTGAGGAAGAACCGGTCCACCTCGTGCCCCCCCACGCTCGGCGGCGTGTTCAGGGGCCGATGCTCCTCGTGGAGCTCCGCCACCATCCACTTCGACGCGTTCCACGGCTGGCTCAGCACGTGGTGGCGGGGGCGCCGGTCCGGCTTCTCGTCCAAGAGGTAGAAGTCGCTGTCATCGTAGTAGTCCACCGGACCCATGGTGAGCATGCCGTTCGCCTGGAACGCGTCCTGGTCCCCATCGTGGTCGTAGTCCACCCAATCGCTGTCCCACCCCCACCCGCCATCGCTGATCCCCCGCTCCACAGCCTCCCCCGAGAAGCTCCCGGCCCCATCGTTGATGAAGAGCCGGTTCCCCCGGAACACGTCCAGGTGATGGTCGTCCGAGAGATGGATGTTCGTCTGGAAGAGGTCCAGGTCCAGGTCGTTGTCCACGTCCACCCAGTGCGCGCCCATGCCGTTCCGGTTCGACGCCACCCCCCGCGCCTCCGTCTCCACCGTGAAGTTCCCGGACCCGTCGTTCACGTAGAGCACGTCCTCCCCGAAGTCCACGTTCATGTAGAGGTCCTGGTCCCCATCCCCGTCGAAGTCCCCCCACGCGTGGCTGAAGGTCCACCGCGTCGCGTCGATCCCCCGCTCCCGAGCCACCTCCTTGAAGGACCCGTTCCCCTGGTTGATGTAGAGGAGGTCGCGACCCCCGTTCGTGGCGCCCGTGAAGCTCGACGGCCCCGTCTCCCACTCCCCGTAGTTCCCCACGGAGACGTCCAGGTCCCCATCCCCGTCCACGTCCGCCACCCCCGCCGCGTACGCCAGCGTCGTGGCGCCGAAACCCGCCTCCTCCGTGACATCCGTGAAGCTCCAGTTCCCGTCGTTCCGGTACAGCTTGCTCGGTTCCTTCCAGTTCGCCTGGAACAGGTCCCGGTCCCCGTCCCCGTCGTAATCGAACCACACCGCGTACTTCGTGTTGAGGGACGCATCCATCCCCGTGCGATCCATGACGTCCGTGAAGGTCCCGTCCCCGTCGTTCCGGAAGAGGCGGCTGGGGCCCTCGTCACCCACGAACACGTCCTCCCACCCGTCCCCGTCCACGTCCGCCACCGCGATGCTCCCAAGGAGCGTGAGCATCATGTGCCCCCGCTGGGGCAGGTGCTTCCCCACGCGATGCGTCTCCAACCCCGTGCCCTCCTCCACGAGCATGAAGCCCTCCCAGTCGCTCCCCTCCTCGCCGCCTGAGCCCCCCAGGCACCCCGCGGTGACGGAGGCGCTCGCCACGAGCAGCACAACCAACAGGAACACCTTAATCCGGTCCATCTGATCACCCGATCCTCCGGGTCTGGTACGTCTCCATGTACGCCTCGTGCTCCGGCGTCGACGGGTACGCCTCCTCCGGCCCGTAGGGGTAGTTCGACATCCCGTGGAAGGGGTACGGGCCCACGGTCTCCGTGTGGGCGTTGTACCGCACCATGTCCTTGAAGAAGGCGTCCATGTCCACGAAGAGCGTCCGCTCCCACCCCTCCCGCACCGGCGGGAGCGCGTCGGCGTCGAAGCGCACGATGACCTCGTCCCCGTGGGGGAAGACCACGAAGCGGTCGTCCACCTCGGTGAGGAGCTCCGTCACGTCCCCGTACCGCGTCACGTTCCCCTCCGGCACGTCCCACACGTGGGCCGGCGCGAACTCGTCGTAGAGGTACGACCCCGGTTCCTGGGGGCCGTCGTCCACGTACACCGGGTACCCGCGGTCCCGCAGCGTCGCCTCCGACGGCGGGACCGTGTGCGTCTCGAGCTCCACGTCCTCCGCGCTCGCGGTGTCCACCAGGATCTGGTCCCAGTGGATCTGCATGTTCGTGGTGATGCGCACCTCGTGGGCGCCCTCCGGGAGGTCCCCCGTGAGGTTCAGCGTCATCCACTTCGGCGTCCCCGCCGGGAACCCCATCTCCTCCACCACCGTCACCCACTCCCCCGTGGCGGGGTCCCGCGCCTCCAACACCGGAGGTTGCGGCGGCGTGTACGGGCCCTCCACCGCCAGGATCGGGATCGTCATCTGGTAGTAGATCCACCCGTAGGCCGCAAGCTGCACGCGCTCCGCCCCCGCCACGTCCCCCAGGTCCACCGTGAGCGAGTGCGTCTCCGCGTACCCGTCCATCCGCGGGTTCTCGATGCGGGGCACATCCGGGGACTCCCCGTCCCGCGCCTGCACCAGCTCCGTCACATCCCGCCCGTCGCTCGTCACAGCCGAAGCCACGGGCTCCGGGTCCACCAGCGGCACGAGACCGTAGCCCTCATGGACGCTCTCCACGCGGAACGCCTCCCGGGGCACCACGTCCACCCCCGGCGGGTGGTCCACCGCCGTGAGCGCCACGTAGTCCAGGAAATCCGTCTCCTCCAAGACCTCCCCGAACCGCAGCTCGTAGACGCCGTTCCGGGGCTCCAGCTCGTCGAAGCGCACGCGCTCCGTGGGATCCGGCTGCATGAAGACGTCCCGGCCCTCCCCCGGAGCCAACCGCCACCCCATGTAGCTGTTCCCCAGGACGTCCGCCTTGAACTCGAAGCTCTCCCCCGTCCACCCGAAGAGGAGCGGGCAGCTCGTCTTCTCCGTGTTCGACTCCTCGATGACGATGGTCTCGTTCGTGGTGACGTTCAGAAGCGCCTGGTGGGCGCCGCTGGGCCAGAAGATGCGCACCGCCTGCACCGCCTCCCGGTCCCCCACGCCCACGTGCACCACGCTGCTGTCCGTCCCGAGGAACCCGCCTCCGCCACCGCGCACCTCCCGGATCCACGTCCCGTCCCCGTCCTGCACCTCCACCACGGCGCCCAAGCCCTGGGCGTTGCTCACGTTCCCCTGGAGCACGAGCTTGAGCCACGCCTCCTGAGGTCCGTCGTTCCGGAGGAGCGCGTGGGACCCGTCCCACCCGGTGACGTACGCGTCGAGGTCCCCGTCCAGGTCGTGGTCCGCGAGGGCCACCGCCCGGGCGCCGCCCTCACCCACGCCCGCGGACCCCGTCACGTCCTGGAACGTCCCGTTCCCCTGGCTTTGCAGGAGGAGGTCCGCCCGGGACCCGTCGTCGTTCACCACGAGGAGGTCCAGGTCCCCGTCGCTGTCCAGGTCCCCAAGGCTCGCCCCCCACCCGCCGGCGTTCTCCAACCCCGCCGCCGCGGCGTCCTCCGCGAAGGTCCCCCGCGTGTCCACATCCTCGTACCCGTTGAACCAGAGGCGGTCCCCCGTGGCGTCGGTGACCACGAGGTCCACGTCCCCGTCGGCGTCCACGTCCCCGGCGGTGACGCCCCGGCCCTCCCCCGGCGCGTCCATGCCCGCCGAGGCCGTGATGCTTCGGAACTCCCCGCCACCCAGGTTCTGCAGGAGCTCCACCCCGCCTTCGGCGCGCACCGTGAGGAGGTCCGGGAACCCGTCGCTGTCGTGGTCGAACCACACCACGGACCGCGTGTCGGCATCCCCCGCCACCCCCGCCTCCGCAGCCACGTCCCGGAAGGACCCGTTCCCGTCGTTCACGTAGAGGCGGTTCGGGCCCCGGTTCGCCACCAGGAGGTCCGCGTCCCCGTCGAGGTCCTGGTCCATCCACGCCGCGCTCGTGCTCGCATCCCCCGCGTCCACGGTCCCCGACGCGTTCCCCTGGGTGCTGAACGTCCCATCGCACAGGTTCCGGTGGAGGCGGTTCGGCACCTGAGGGTCCACGCTCGTCACGTAGAGGTCCAGGCACCCGTCGCCGTCCGCGTCCCCCCAGGCCACGCCGGTGCTGGGCGCGTCACCCCCCGCCACCCCCGCGTCCTCCGCCACCTCGGTGAAGGACCCGTTCCCGTCGTTCCTGTAGAGGCGATCCGGTCCGGGGCACGCCACGAAGAGGTCCGGGTCACCATCATCGTCGTAGTCCCCCCACCCTGCGCCGTGGCCGAGCTCCGACGCGGGTTCCGAGCTTCCGCACCCCTCCACGCCGGCCTCGGCGGTGACGTCGGTGAAGCGCAGCCGCGGCGGTTCCGCCTCCCGCACGTCACCGTCCCCCCCGTCCCCGCCATCGCTCGGGGCCGGCGGCGAGGTGCACCCTGCCACGACGAGGGTCAGCACCAGCACGGCTACCAGGAGACGTCGGGGGACGGGGTTGGGGATACGCATGGGGCTCACGGTGCCCGGGCTGGAGGCTGGAGGGGGTTCCCACGGACCTGGTCCACGGTAGGCCTCCGCCCAGCCTCCCACGCCGGGCTCCGGCGTGAGTACATCCAGAGGGGCCTTCAAGGTTTGCACCCGCGCACCCCCTCGAAGCCCCGCCACCCCCCGTGACCTATAGGAACCTATAGGGTCCTATAGGTCGGGGGGCTGTCGGTTCGTTGAGCTGTACTATCCGTTGAGCTCAACGAACTCCAATTTATTGCCAGCAGGATCGAAGGCCACGAAGCGCTTCCCCCCCGGGATGGGCGGCGCATCGTTCACCTTCCGCCGCCTCGCCGTGAGGTCCTTCCTCACCTGCTCCGCGTTCGGCACCTGCAAGCTCAACACGGGGTGGTTCCGAAGAGGCTGGAAGTCCGGCGTCTCCCCCAGGAGGAGCTTCACGTTCGGCCCCTCGAACCACGCCCCAGCCTCCCGGCGACCCGCCGGCGGAGGCACCTGCCGGAACCCGATGTGCCCGTAGAACGTCCGCATCGCATCGAGCTCGCCCTCCGGCACAGGGACCCGCACGTGGTGCACGCGCTCCAACTTCATGCCCCCACCACCCACGAGCAGGTCCTTGAGGCTTCCGGACCCCCCACGCGGAACGCCCTCCGTCCCCACGTCACAAGGTCCCCCCGTCCCCTCGTCCCTCCGGACCAAGCACCCAGCTCCCAAGCCACCCGAAGGCCCGCATGCCCGCTCCTCACCCTCAAGTACCACCGGCCACCACCACGGGACCGGATGCCCCAGGACGACGCCCTCCACCTCCCCGAACGGACCCGCCTCCTCGGGCCCCCCATCCTCCTGGCGGCCCTCCTCGCCAGCGCCTTCCTCGCCCTGCGGGAACGCACCCCCGAGCTCCTGGGCTGGCTCGCCATCTACGTCGTACCCCCCGCCGGCAAGGAGAGCGTCATCCCCGCGCTCCTCGCCCGGGGCTTCGACCCCTTCCTCGTCTTCACGTACATCGTGGGCCTCGACATCCTCGTGGGCCTCTTCGTCCTCTGGAACTACGACCGCCTCCTCGCCCTCCCCCACGTGGGGGACCTCCTCAAGTGGATCCGCAACCGGTGGACCACCAAGCTCGACGAGAAGCCCTGGCTCGAGAACCTCACATTCACCGGCGTCCTGCTCTTCATCGCCATCCCCCTCCAGGGAAGCGGAGGCCTCGCCGGCGCCCTCCTGGGACGCACCCTCGGCATGCGCACCTACCGCGTCCTCGTCGCCGTCACCCTCGGAAGCGCCCTGGCGGTCTTCGCCGTGGTGAACCTCAGCACCGCCCTCCTCGCCGCCCTCCAGGTGGGATGGGGCTGGGCCGCCATGGTGCTCCTGGGCGCCAGCATGGTGACCTACAGCCTCATGAGCAAGTGGCGCCACTGGCAGCAGACCCAACCCGCGTAAGGACCCGTCCCAACGTCACACCACGCGGTGCTTCGGGTCCTTCCCCGAGAGCACCCGCACCACGTCCTCCGCCGCCGTGGTGCCCACGCGGACCTGCGCCTCCTCCGTCGCCGCCCCCAGGTGCGGCGTCCCCCGGAAGTTCGGGAGCTCCAGCAACCGGTTCCCCACCGCCGGCTCCTCCGCGTACACGTCCAACGCCGCCCCCGCGATGGTGCCCTGCTTCAACGCATCGTACAACGCGTCCTCGTCCACCACGCCGCCCCGGGCGCAGTTCACGAGGAACGTCCCCGACCCCATGCGCTCCAGGAGCGCACCATCCACCAGGCCCCGGGTCTCCTCCGTGAGCGGCACGTGCACGCTCACGAAGTCCCCCCGCGCCACCGCGTCCTCCCGGGATCCCACCAGGTCCACCCCCAGCTCCCGCGCTCTCGCCTCCTCCACGTACGGGTCGTGAGCCACCACGTCCATGCCGAAGCCCTGCGCGAGCTCCGCCACGCGCCCCCCGATGCGGCCGATGCCCAAGAGCGCCAGGGTGCGACCGCGAAGCTCCACACCGCCCAACCGCTTCTTCGCCCACTCCCCCCCGCGGAGCGTGGCGTCGGCCTCCTGGAGGTTCCGGGCCAACGCCAGCATGTGAGCCACCGTGAGCTCCGCCACCGCGTTGCTCGAGGCTCCCGGCGCGTTCGTCACCGTCACCCCCCGCTCCGCCGCCGCATCGAGGTCGATGTTGTCCACACCCACACCGGACCGCGCGATGACCTGGAGGCGCTCCGCCGCCGCCAGCACCTCCGCCGTCACCTGCGTCCCCGAGCGCACCACGAGGGCATCGAAGGCCCCGATGGCCTCCGGCAGCTCCCCGGCGTCGCGCTTCCGCGTATCCACCTCGTGCCCCGCATCCTCCAGGAGCTCCACGGCCTCGTCCGCGATCGGATCGTTCACCAGGACCTGCATGAGCGTCACCACCGCCGGGAGGGCGCTCCGGCGGGAAAACCGTTGCGCCCGCACCGGCTTCAGGAGCTATGGGGTCTATACCCCTCTCGAGGGCCTGGAGCATCGCCCACCACCTCCGACCGTGTCCGCTGCGCGCCCACGGCCGCGATCCTGGAACGGTGCGCCCTTCGCCCTCGGCTCGCACCTCGCCTCGAACGAACCGCCCAACCGGGCGGTCCGCTGCGCGCTGCTCCAGGACACCCCCAGCCTGGCGCTCCCCTTGCGTACTGCTCCAAGGCGGCCACGGCTCGGTACCTGCCCACCGCCCGCCCCCAGCCTCGCGCTTTCGCGCTCGGCTGTACACCCCTCCCCGCCGCCCGACACCGCCACGGCACTCCATCGGCCGCACCGGCGGCCTCAGAAGCGCCGACCTCACTACGTTCGGTTCCCCTTGAGTTGGAGAGGAGATGACCTATAGGTGCCTATAGGTGGCTATAGGTCCTCCTCGCGGAGCATGACGGGACATGTGGACCGCGTCGCAGGGTTCAAGGCCCCCGGCCACCCTTCCACCACCATGACCGAGGACGCCCTGGCGAACCTCGACGCCGTGATGGACACCCTGGAGACACGGCTCGACGCACGGTACGAGGCCCGGGAAGCGGCCCATGAGGAGAGCCGCACCCTCGTGCGGAAAGCCCGCGAGCTCGCCGGCGCCATCCACCGCGGCGACGACACCGCCGCCCGGGAGCAGGAGCTCCTGGACGACGCCAACACCCTCCAGGAGCGCCTCCGGGACGCCCACCCCGACCTCCTCCAGGCGGGCTTCGTCCGCAACGCCCACCAGGAGGTGGCCCAGGTCACCGCCCTGGCCTGCATCGCCCGGGACGACCCCCTACCGTCCCCCGACGAGATCCCCGTCACCCCCGAGGGGTACCTCCTGGGCCTCGGGGACCTCGCCGGCGAGCTCCGGCGCCTCACCCAGAACGCCCTCCAGGACGACGACCTCGCCAGCGCCCAGCACCGGTTGCATCAACTGGACGACCTCCACCACGCCCTCCAACGCTTCGACTACCCCGGCGGGTTCCTCCAGGTGGAACCCACGCAGGACACCACCCGCGACATCCTAGCCCGCACCCGCGGCGACGTCACCACCGCCATCCAGCGCGCCCGCCTCCAGGACACCCTCGGCGACGTGGGGCACCTCCTCGACCACCTCGAGGAACCTCCCGAGGACCGGGACGGCGAACCCACCACGAGGGAGCGCGCCCCCGGCGACGACGTGGACCTCGATATCGACAGCGTCTGGTGACCCGCCACCCGTCTGTCCCCGGCGTGACACACGAACCCTTAGAGGCCACCCCACCCGTAACGACCTCGGGAGGCTCCCGGATGTCCCGCACCAAGGCACCCCTCACGACCATCGTCCTGACCCTCGTACTCATCCTCACCGCTCTCGCGCCCACCGCGCAGGCGGACCACGAACCCGACCTCCCCGGACCCGAGGACGTCCCCGCATCCGCCGAGAGCGAGACCAGCGAGCGGGAGGACTGCGGGGCCACCGACAACGGGACCACCTGCACCACCACGGACGAGACCCGCACCACCGTGGACGCCCTCACCCTCACCATCATCCTCGTGGACCGCGAGACCGAGACCACCGGGCACCACGACGACCCCTCCGAGAACCACTGGACCGAGGACCGTGACACCCTCACCGTCCACGTCGAGAACGACGGTCCCGCGAACCTCGCCCTCGCCCTGGAGGCCGGCACCCGCTCCAGCACCCACCACGAGACCACCAACGGCTCCCAACCCCGGGACACCCAGGAGGACGGCACCGTCACCCAAGCCAGCGCCCACGCCGGCACCCCCGTGGCCAACGTGGATCAGGACGAGGACGCGTCCGTCACCTACCGGGAGGAGCACGCCGGCGACGCCATCCACCGCTGCAAGCTCCAGGCCAACGGCCAGACCCTCCTCGACGTCCCCTGCCCCGTCCCCCTCGTGGAGGCCTTCCTCGCCGAGCAGGTGCCCGTACCCGTCAGCCCCTGAAGGGCCACGGACCAAAACGCTATAACGCTCAAGGAGCTTCCTCCAACAACCCCGGAGGCCAGGCTCCATGCGTGCCCCCACCACCCCCACCCTCATCGCCCTCACCATCCTCCTCCTCGCCACCCTCGTACCCACCCCAGCCACCGCCCAAGACGGCGTCCAGGTGGAGGTGAAGCGCCTCAGCGGAACCTACGGCCCCGAGGGCTGGAAGGACATCAACGCCACCCTCGGCAAGCAGCTCTCCACGAGCCCCGTGCCCACCATCCCCACCGACGCCACGGGCACCTACGCCAACCCCTACCACGACCCGGCACGACCCCACGCGGGCCCCGGCCTGAACTGGCTCGGGTACAAGCTCACCGCCCACATCGAGCTCCAGAACAGCGAGGGCGAACCCCTGGGATCCGGCAACTACATCGTGGACGCCAAGCTCCAGACCGCCACCGGCACCATCCCCGTGAAGATCACGAAGCTCAGCACGAACCAGTTCCGCCTCGAGCTCGACCTCGACGGCGAGAACGGCAAGCCCTGGCCCGGCCTCAGCGCCGGAGGCCAGGGGGAGCTCGAGGTCGACGTGTACCGCATCCCCGACGGCCCCGCCACCCAACCCCAGTTCGTGGGAAGCCGATCCATCACCTTCGACGGGCACCGCGGCAGCGCCACCCCCGTGGGCGTCCCCTTCCCCGAGGCCGAGCTCCCCGGCTACGACGACGCCACCCTCACGAACTTCACACCCCTCCTCCTCACCCCGGCCCCACCGGGCACCCCCATCACGGCCACCGTGCACTTCCCCGGCGCCGCCAACGAACCCGCCCGGGTGCTCCTCCACCACGGCACCTCCGTCACGGAGCTGGCGCGGACGAACACCGACGCCAACGGCACCCTCCAGGTCACCTTCGACCCCGCCGACGGTCTCTCCAGCGGAGCCGACACGGGGCTCCTCCTCCTGGAGGCTCACCTCACAGGGGTGAACCGCGCCCTTGGAAGCACCGCCGTGGCCATCACCGCCACCCCCCACCGAAGCACCGTGGCCAGCATCCAACCCGAGGACCGCGACATCCAGGAGACCAGCACCGTCCAGGTGACCGTCACCGACCCGAACCCCAACCCCCAGAACACCAGCCGGCAGGGCGTCCTCCACCTCATGAACGGGGCCACGGTCTTCCACACCACGCGCTTCGACCCCGGGAGCTTCACCCAGGGCGAGCACCGCACCGCCCGCTACCCCGCCAGCGCCGTCCGGGAGGACGGGTACGCGAGCTACCAGGTCGTGGCCTTCCTCTTCGACGAGGCCAACGACGTGTACAGCCTCGCCACCGCCCAACGGGGCGTCCGCGTGAGCCCCCTGCCCGGCACCGTCCAACCCAACGAGCGGGGGGAGTTCCACGTCCGCGTGGAGAACCTCAACGACAACGGGAACGCCCAGATCGACAGCGGCCTCCTGGTCACCGTGGAGGTCGAGGTCGAGGGCCTCCCCGGCACCGCCGGCACCGTCACCGACCAGGTCGTGGTCCCCGAGCGCGGGGTCAAGACCCTCGGGTTCCCCTTCACCGCGTCCACCGCCGGGACCCACAGCCTCCAGGTGAACGCCACCAGCGGCGAGATCCAGCAGGCGCTCACCTCGAGCCTCCGCGTCACCGAGGAGGACAGCGGACCCCTGAGCCTGGACCGTCTCAGGGACATCCCCGCGGTGGGCGCCCCCGCGCTCCTCGCGGCCCTGATCCTGGCGGGTCTCATGGCCACGCGACGGCCCCGAACGTGAGGCCACACCCCCCGCCGCACTACGGTAGGGCGTCCCGGTACAGCGCCTCCAGGCGATCCACCACGGCCTCCGTGGTGAACCGCTCAAGCACACGCTCCCGCCCCCGCCGTCCCATGCTCTCCCGGAGCTCCGGGTCCCCCGCCAACCTGTTCACCTTCTCCGCCAGGTCCTGGGGGTTCAGGGGGTCCGTGAGGAGACCCGTCACCCCCTCCTCGATGACCTCCGTCACCCCCGGGATGTCGCTCACCACCACGGGCTTCCCCGACGCCATGGCCTCCAGGGTGGCGATGCCGAAGGCCTCCAACCGGCTCGTGCTCGGCAGCACCCCCATGTCCGCCGCCTGGTAGTACCGCGGCAGGTCCCCGTGGGGCACCCGCCCCGCGAAGCGCACCTTCCACCCCGCATCCACCTGGGCCGCCAGGGACCCCAGGGCCTCCCGCTCCGGCCCATCCCCCACCACGAGGTGTACCACGTCCGGGTCCGTGAAGTCCGCCGCCCGCACGAAGGACCCCACGCCCTTGTGCGGTGCAAGCCGCCCCACGAAGAGCGCTACGGTGCGGTCCTCCACCCCCAGCTCCTCCCGCAGGCGCTTCCCCCCGTTCCCCGGGTGGAAACGGTCCACGTCCACGGGGTTCGGCACCACGTCCACGTCCCGGCGACGCCACAGCGCTCGGCTGGTGCGAGCGTACGTCGACGTGGTGGCCACGATGCGGTCCGCCCGCGCGAGGGTGTACCGCCCCAGCGTCCGCCGGTACGCCTCCACCAGCACCCCACCCCCCGGCAGGGGGATGTCCAGGTCGCAGTGGTACGTGAGCACGTGGGGCACCTCCGGGTTCCGGGAGCGCCACCGTGCCGCGCGGTAGGACGTGAGCGGTGGCGGCGAGTGGCTGTGCACGATCTCCGGGTCCGCCACCGACACCAGGTCCTCCAAGCCCCGCGTCACCGGCGTGTTGAAGAGGTTCACGCGCTGGGGTGCCCGGAGCACCCGCACGCCCCCCCGCTCCTCCCTCGGTTCCGACCCCTCCACGCGGCTCGTCACCACCGTGACGTCGTGGCCGCGTCGCGCCAGCTCCTCGCTGATGCTCTGCACGTGGCTCTCCACACCCCCCACGTGGGGGTCGTAGTAGGGAACCACCTGGCAGATGCGGAGGCCCATGGGGGCATCGAACCCCCCGCAGCTACTTGCTCTTTGCCCCGGGAGCCTCCGGGAGGCTCCGCACCCCCCCTCCAGACCCGTTCAAGAAGGGTAAACTACTTGTGGTCAGCCAGCCATGCTATCAAGTACCACGGGTGGGGACCCCAGGGCCGGAGCGCCCAGGGGGACGGGGCGTGTAGCCATCGTCCCCTCGGGGCAAGGAGCCCGAAGGGGGTACCCCCTCCGCACGGAGGGTGAACCATGGCAATGGAACCGATCGACGTAGACAAGGCACGACGCATCGCGGAGAACAAGGGCCTGCGCCCCGCGAAGGTGAAAGGAACCGACATCATCCAGTTCACGAAGCAGGGTGGGGAACGCTTCGAGGTGCTGGATTGGAACGACTTCACGAGCACGCTGGAGGACCGCAACCTCAAGGTCTTCGAGTCCAGCGGCTGGATGAAGATCATGAAGGAGCAAGGGGAAAACGACTGAACCTGCACCCCCCGAACCCCCGACGAACCGCCCCCGGAACCCCCGCGTGCCGGGGGCGCGCTCCCCCTCCGCCCATCCCCCTCTTAGAGCAACCTTTATACGGTGCCAATCGTTAGGACCGCTGCCCCTCCGGGACCGCCGGAGGTACCCCGCAGGAGCGTTCCCTCGATGCGGGGGTAGGGAGGAAGCTCTGCTTCCGACCGACCCCGCGACGAAGACGCGGGGGTAGTGAGGCATCTTCGATGCCGAACGACCCCGCAGCGGAGGAGCGTAGCGACGTAGCTGCGGGGGTACCGACGGAGCTTGCTCCGGAGGGATACCGCATCTCTGATGCGGGGGTAGCCTAGTCTGGCCAACGGCGCAGCGTTCAGGTCGCTGTCCTGTAGAGGTTCGCAGGTTCGAATCCTGCCCCCCGCACTGAAACGAGCCAGCGAAAGCTGGCGAGGTGAAGGAGGAGGGCAGGATTCGAACGGAGTTCGATGCCCGAACGTCGGCTCCGCTTGTCTCCGGAGGTTCCGGCAGAGACCGTGGCGCCTCTTCCTGTCCCGGCGCGACGCGGTTGGACCGAGGAAGCTCTGCTTCCGAGGTAGGCCGTGACGCCCTCGGATGTCTCCATGCGG